>DATJWE010000158.1:0-12519 GCA_035501475.1 Puia sp.
TATTTTCTTCTTATTTAAAAAAAATGTTATGAAATCCACATGTAAGCTTGTTTTTTCTATCTTGGTTTTGACCGGATCATGTATTTCGGCAGTTTGCCAGGGAACCAGCGGCTTTCGCCTGACAAAATCATATAAAATTGCCAGCTCAGGAGGTTGGGATTATATATCTGTTAATGACAAAAAGATTTATGCTTCTCACGGTACACAGGTCAATATATTGGATCAGAAAACGGGTGATTCAATCGGAGTCATTCCCAATACAACAGGTGTTCACGGTATTGCATTCGACGAATCAGCCGGTAAAGGATATACGAGTAACGGAAGACTGAATACAATTACTGTTTTTGATTTGAAAACAAACAATGTGCTGAAGGAGATCCAGGTTGGTCAAAATCCGGATGCGATCATGTACGATCCTTTCTCCAAAAAAATCATCACCTGTAATGGAAGAAGCCATGATCTATCTGTAGTTGATCCTGTCAGTGAACAAGTCGTCGCTACAATTCCGTTGGAAGGAAAACCTGAAACAGCAGTCTCCGATCAGGCCGGGAAAATTTATATTAATATAGAAGACAAAAATAAAATTGCCCAGGTTGACATCACTACTAATAAAGTTTTGAATAGCTGGCCGCTCAGTCCGGGCGAAGGGCCCACGGGTCTTGCCATCGATATTCAAACCAAACGATTATTTGCCGGTTGTGAAAAACTGTTGATCGTGATGGATGCAACCAATGGAAATATAGTTGACAAGTTACCCATTGGGAATGGATGTGACGGAGTAGGTTATGACAATGGACTGAAATATGTATTCGCATCATGCGGAGAAGGTGTGCTGACAGTGGTTCACCAGGTTTCTGCAAATAAATTTGAAGTCATCGACAATGTACCTACCAAGAGAAGCGCCAGAACCATTGCCGTAGATGAAAAATTGCATGAAGTCTTCCTCCCCGCGGCTGAAATGGAAAGCGCTCCGGCGGGAGAAAGGCCAAGAATGATTCCCGGCACTTTTCAAATTCTTGTAGTCAGCAGACAATAATTCTGATCTATCACCTATTTTTGCCCAGGCAACCTAAAAAGGTTGCCTTTTTGTTTTCAAGTAAAATCAAACGAATTTCCTGTTGATCCTGGCACCACAACAAGGGAATGATTTAATCGCATAATTAACATTATCGGCAATTAACGGGCCTAGTCCGGGACAGCCGGGCGGATTTTATAAGGGTTTAATAATAAATTTGTTATTATTTGGTTTAAAGTAAATATCCTGGAATAATTACCTGTATGGCGTCATGGTTTAAAAGCAAGTGGTTTACGATTTTTCTTCTTACCTGCTCCTGGAACTGCATGTCCCAGAAGGTTACTATCAGCGGAATTATTAAAGATGCCATGTCGAAGCAGGTCCTTGGTTCGGTAAGTGTCAGCACTAAAAACGGCAATGGAATAACCTCTGATTCATCAGGTTTTTTCAGTATTGAAGTTGACAGGCTTCCGGTTCAGTTACTGTTTACCTTTATTGGATATAAAGCGCAGACTATTACTGTTAAGCAGTTCAGAACAGACAGTGTGAAAAAAGATACCCTTGTCGTTATGATGCAATCCACCAGCAGCCTGCTGGGCGAAGTGGTGATTACAAGCAATAAAAAAGCCCATTACAAAAACAAAGGAAACCCCGCAGTCGAGCTTATTCGCAAAGTCATTGCGAATAAGAATAAGAACCGGCCTGAACATTATGATTACGTGGAGTATGAACAATATGAAAAATTACATCTCGCATTAAGTAAGTTTCCTGAAAAGGTGGCCAACAGCCTGTTATTGAGAAAATATCATTTTTTATTTGAAAATGTTGACAGCACCACAATTGAAGGCAAGGCCCTGATTCCGGTATATATGGAAGAAAAGCTTTCAAATATCTATTACCGTAAAAGTCCCGAGAAAAAAAAGGTAATGGTTCTGGCGCAGAAGCAGGTGAGTTATGGTGATTTTGTTGACAACGGCGGGCTATCAGCTTTCCTGGGCAGGTTGTACACGGATATTAATATCTACGAAGATAATATACTCCTGTTCACAAATGAATTTTTGAGCCCCATTGCGGATGCTGCTCCCAGTTTATACAGGTTTTATCTGCGTGATACGATCCGGGATGAAACGGGTAGAAAATTCGTCAGAATGTATTTCACTCCCAGGAACACAAATGATTTTTTGTTCAGGGGAGAAATGATGATCACATTGGATAGTGATTATGCCGTTCAGAAAGTGAGCATGTATATCAGCCCGAGGATCAATCTCAATTTTGTAAGGCAAATGCAGATTGATCAGGATTTTGAAAAAAATGAAGATGGCAGATATCATGAAGTGAAGAGTACAGTAATGGCGGAAGCAGCTCCGAGTAAGGACAGAGGAGGCGGACTTTTTGGAGAAAGATTAATTTCAATAAAGAATTATAAAACTCATCTGGCGCGTGGAAATGATTTTTACAAAGGACCATCGGAAGTAATAATGGATGGCGCCACCGAGCGGGCGGATAGTTTCTGGACATCCAGGCGACATGATTCGCTGACTACTGCAGAGGCCAAGTCATACAAGAATATTGACAGCCTTCGTAACATGCCTTCATTCCAGCGTTTGATGAATTGGATTGTTCTCCTTGCTTCCGGGTACATTAAAGTCGGAAAATTTGAAATAGGACCTGTAAACAGTTTTTACAGTTTTAATCCTGTAGAAGGTAACCGGGTGAAATTTGGCGGAAGAACTACCCCCAAACTAAGTACACGAATTTATTTTGAAGGATATGGCGCCTATGGCTTCATGGATGGCCTATGGAAAGGTTATGGTGCAATTACTTATTCTCTAAACAATAAATCGATCTATAAATTCCCGAACAATTATATCCGGGCGAGTGCGCAAAGAGAGACTTCCATTCCAGGTCAGGATCTGCAGTTTGTGCAGGAAGACAACTTTATCCTTTCTTTCAAGAGAGGGAACAATGAAAAATGGCTATACAATACCAATTACCGTCTTGATTATGTACATGAATATGAAAGTCATTTCTCCTATAAATTCGGTTTTAATAACTGGAGGCAGGAACCGGCAGGCCAACTCGTGTACAATAAAGAAGAAAACGGCTCATTAGTCAACATACCGGCATTAACCACCACTGAACTTTCAGCCGAATTGCGCTGGGCCCCGCATGAACAGTTTTTCCAGGGCAAGGCCTACCGCGTTCCTATCGTCAATGAATATCCGATTTTTACTTTGCGATTTACGCAGGGAATAAAAGGATTATTCGGGGGGGAATACAATTACAGCAGTATAGTGTTGGATGTGGAAAAGAGATTCTGGATTTCGCAACTGGGCTATACCGATATTGTTCTTGAAGGAGGTTATGTATTCAATCAGTTACCCTATCCCCTGCTGTATATTCATCCTGCAAACCAGACCTATTCTTATCAATTATATTCTTATAACCTGATGAATTTTCTTGAATTTGTAAGTGATCATTATGTGGAGTTGAATTTCGACCATCATTTCAACGGTTTTTTCTTTAACAGAATTCCGGGGATCAAAAAATTGAAATTGAGAGAAGTGCTGGGCGTAAAATTCCTGTATGGCGGAGTAAGAAGCGAAAACGACCCATCGCAAAACCAGGCAGTGTATAAATTTCCTACCGATGCCAATGGAATGCCGATTACTTTTCCCCTGAACAGCGGACCCTATATCGAAGGCAGTTTTGGCATTACCAATATTTTTAAATTATTCAGGATTGACCTGGTAAAACGATTCAGTTACCTGAGTCATTCGGGCATTGCCGAATGGGGAGTTCGGGGAGGAGTCAAATTTGATTTTTAAATCTGGGGATAAAAGGAATTTTCATAACATATCTTCTTCTGTCTGAAACTCGGGTAGTTTGTCAGTTTGACTTCAAGCCAGGACTATAATCAGGCGCAATCAAAAGTTTAATATTATCGAATTTTGTTAATCATTAAATTTTAGATGAATAAATCTTAAATTAACCCACGACCGAAATTCGCATAACCTTATGGCTGTTTTGAATGAACCATATTACGCATGTGCAGAAGATCACCTGCTTACAGAGCTCAAAACCTCGGGAACAGGGCTTTCTGAAGAAGATGCTGCGCAAAGATTAAAAGAAATAGGGTACAATAAGCTGGCTGCTTCTTCGAAATTAAGCCCATTTCGTTTATTCCTGAATCAGTTTCTTAATCCGATCACACTGATCCTGGTCGGAGCTGCGCTATTGTCTTTTTTTCTCGGAGAGCAGACTGATTCAGTCATCATACTGGTCATCATTGTGATCAGCGCACTACTTGGTTTTTTGCAGGAGAAAGGCGCAGCTAATGCGGTGAGTAAGTTATTGGAAATGGTCAGTGTCAACATCACTGTGTTGCGTGATGGAAAAGAAAAAGCGATTCCTATTGAACAAATAGTTCCCGGCGATATTGTCGTGTTGAATGCAGGTAATATGGTACCGGGCGATTGCCGTCTGCTTGAATCCAGGGATTTATTTGCCAATGAAGCGTCGCTTACCGGCGAAACATTTCCGGCTGAAAAAAAATGCTGTGTATTACCATCAACGACACGGATTGCGGAAAGGGACAATGCACTTTTCATGGGGACGAATATCATCAGTGGCACTGCGAAAGCAGTAGTAGTTAACACGGGTCGCAACACGGAATTTGGTTCCATCTCCCAACATCTCAGAAATATTCAGCCGGAAACGGAATTTGAAAAAGGAATAAAGCGCTTCGGTTTTTTGCTGATGGAAGTAACGCTGATTCTGGTGGTGGTTATTTTTTCCATTAATGTATATCTGCACAAACCCATCGTGGATTCATTCCTTTTCTCATTGGCAATAGCCGTCGGACTCACTCCGCAGTTATTGCCTGCCATCATCAGCCTTAACCTGGCCAAAGGAGCTACCAATATGGCCAGGCAGCAGGTGATCGTGAAAAAATTATCATCCATCGAGAATTTCGGCAGCATGAACATTCTGTGTTCAGACAAAACGGGAACGCTCACCGAAGGCAATGTGCTCCTGTATAAATCCATTAATTATAAAGGGCAGGAAGAAGACAAAGTATTCAGGTTCGCTTACCTGAATGCCGTTTTTGAGAGCGGGTTTACCAATCCTATTGATCAGGCGATCAGGAATCATCAGCAGCTTAATATCGAAGGCATTGTAAAGAAAGATGAGCTGCCGTATGATTTTGTCAGAAAGCGTTTAAGTGTTTTTGTTAGCGACTCCGTCGGCAACCAGCTGATTACGAAAGGCGCATTTGACCAGGTGTTGACTGTGTGCAGTCATGCAGAAGAAGAAAACGGAAATCTTATTCCCGTTGATGAAATCAATGACCAGCTTCATCAACTATACGAGACTGTTAGTAAGGAGGGTTACCGGATATTGGGAATTGCTTATAAAAACCTTGGAGCTGATGTGCAAATCGTTCAAAAAGAAGAAGAGCAGGAAATGATTTTTCTTGGGATGCTTTTATTCAGTGATCCACCAAAGGCTGATGCAGCTGCTACGCTGAAAGAGCTGAAAGATCTGGGTATCTCATTAAAAATTATTACCGGAGATAATCCTTTGGTTGCTGCACACATCAGCAGACAGGTAGGTTTTGCCGATCCGCAGGTCTTAAGTGGTGAGGAATTAAGAGAAATGAGCACGGAAGCATTGACCAGACAAGTAGGACAAACCGATGTCTTCGCGGCAGTAGAGCCTAGTCAGAAAGAGCGTATCCTGCTGGCATTAAAAAAGGCAGGCAACGTGGTTGGCTTTATTGGAGATGGGATCAATGACTCACCGGCCCTGCATATGGCAGATGTGGGCATCTCCGTAAGTGGGGCAGTAGATGTGGCCAGGCAGGCTGCTGACATTGTTTTGTTGGGGAAAGATCTCAAAGTTCTGATAAGCGGAGTGAAGGAAGGCCGGAAAACTTTTGCGAATACGCTTAAATATATTTTCATGGCGACCAGTGCGAATTTTGGCAATATGTTCAGCATGGCAGGTTCATCTTTATTCCTCTCCTTTCTTCCATTATTGCCGAAACAGGTTTTGCTCACCAATCTCCTTACTGATATTCCTGAAATGACAATTGCTTCTGATGTGGTTGATGAATCGTGGATCAATAAGCCGCGGAGAATGGACACCCGCTTCATTAAAAAATTCATGATTGTATTCGGGATCATCAGTTCTCTTTTTGATTACGTAACATTTGGGGTTCTCCTTTTCTGGCTTCATGCCAGCACTGATCAGTTTCGTACAGGATGGCTGATCGAATCAGTCGTATCCGCTGCGCTGATTGTGCTGATCATTCGTACTTCAAAAGCTTTTTATAAAAGCAGGCCTGGAAAATACCTGTTGCTATCGACCCTCGCAGTAGTGCTCATTGCGCTTTTTTTGCCCTTAACTCCTTTGGCTAAAGTGATGGGACTCGTTACGCTGCCTCTTTCTTTTTATGGCTGGTTGAGCATTATTATATTCCTCTATGCATTGACGGCAGAAGTGGCGAAAAGAATTTTTTATCGAATTGTAAAGACAGCGTAAATATTTATTTTAACTTATATGAACAAAAAAGCCACAATTGCTGTGGCTTTTTTTTACCCGGAAAATATATTGGTAAACTTTTTTCAATAACCCGGGTACGTTCCTCTCTTTCAAAGGATAGGATGGTTTGGGTTTTTCAGGGATAAAAAGGGTTCGGTTTTTCTGGAATCGGACTTTTGTTTGACATAACAAAGATTACAAATAAAGCTGTCAGCACGAAATCGTTTCGATAAAGCTGCTGATTCTTTCGATAGACGGACTCTTATATACGATAAGATAAACGCCGATAACAAAAAAATAGCATAAAATTATTTTCCTAAGGGGAAAATTGTAGCGGAGAACCCATAATTTGGGCTACATTTGTAGTCCTCACCACAAAGAAAGAAACCGTGTTGTTCAGAAAAAATACCCAATTCTCACGCCTCATCAAGGCAGGAGGACGCCTGAAAGAATTCAACTTCCGCAAACCCAGTCCCGAAAGTAAAATTTATGAAGTAGATGTGAGCGATGAACGCGGAAACCGGTTCATGTTCACGATGGTCCAACAGGATGAAGATTGGGTAATGGAGGGTTCGCTCATGCCTGAGTGGATTACTTCTGTTGAGACTTTGCTTCGTGATGCAATCAGGGAAGAAGAAAACGATTTCAATAAGATCGAATCCGATATGGGATAAACGCAAGAGTTTTTTAAATATTAATTCCCCCGCTGACTTCTATCCGCTGTCCGTTGATCCAGCCTGCATCATTTGTGCAAAGAAACGCCACTACGGGACCAATATCTTCAGCCACTCCCACTCTTGCCAATGGCGAAAGACCACTCAGTCTTTCCCTGACCTGCGGATTACTGCGGATAAATGCATTGTTGAAATCTGTTTCGATCGGCCCGGGTGCCACAACATTTACAGTAATACCCCTCGGACCGAGTTCTTTTGCCAGGTATTTCGTGAGCACTTCCACTGCTCCTTTCATCGAAGCATAGACTGAATATCCCGGATTGGAGAAGCGGGTTGTACCCGTGGAAATATTGATGATCCGGCCTCCGTCATTCATGTAGGGCACGAGTTTTTGCGTGAGAAAATAAACGCCCTTGAAATGGACATTGAGGAAATCATCGAAAATTTTTTCTGTTACTTTTTCAAAAGGCACAGCAGCGCCCATGCCGGCATTGTTAATCAGGAAATCAAATTTTTTTGCATTCCATTTCGATTGCAGCGTGTCGGCTGTTTTTTGAACGAATGAATCGAGCGCATTAAAGTCAGTCATATCCAGTAAAACAGCAGCTCCTCTCCTTCCCAGGTTTTCAATTTCTTTTACTGTATCTTTTGCTGCGTCTTCATTGTTCTTGAAAGTTATAATTACATCGAAGCCTTTCTCAGCCAGGCTGATGGCCATATCTTTTCCCAATCCGCGGCTGCCACCGGTGACAAGCCCAATTTTTGAAGTTTCTGTCATGTTATCTGAATTAAATGATAAGGTAAAAGAATAAACCAATGATTTGATCAAAAGTTCAGAAATAAAAAAAATCATTTATGAAAAGCATCTGAGAAGATTCTGAGAGAGCGGTTGTTTAACTATATCTATGTGTTCCTATAATTCAATTGTGCCCATCCTGCAAAATGCGCGACAAGTTGTGGTGTTTTATACCACATCATATCACATAGATATTTTGATTTTATCGGATTGCAGTTTCCAAATTTGGTTGATACACCCATTCCCAAACATCGCCATCTTCGGGATCATTAACAATTCCCGTAAACAGAAAATTATTTTTTCTGAGTAGTCGGACAGAAAAATTTTCTTCGGGAAACGTCCGGGCCGTAATTTTTACGGAAGGATCGGTCTTCAGCGAGAGATCAACCAATAGCTTACATATTGCAGAACCTATTCCCTGATTTCTGTATTTCTCCTGTGTTCCATAAGCGATCTCTACTGTTCCATTGACGGGTTTACCTTTGAAAGCGGCACTCCCGACCAGGTCGCCGTTCTGTTCGACATAATAGCAAATCCAAGGCGGATTGAATCCTACTTTTTTGTAAAACTCAATACACATATGGATCGTGTCCTGGCATAAGGGATCATTCAGAAATTTTTCATTCTCTTCAGGTTTTTCGAAGATGGGTAGAAGATTCATTTTATAGTTCAGTTTTTTTGTCCATTTTTATGGATTTCGTGGTAAAATATATTGTCGGTATGAGAATCATTAATACAGGAATTGATAAAAGCCAATAATTAAACCGGTTCGCCTTTCCTTCGCTGATCGAATAAGTAAACCGGTTTATTAAACACCAAAGTAATCCCAAGGATAATTTCAACCATCGCATCATTTTTGTTGCATTGGTATATTGGGCCAGGGCATTTTCATTCGTGATAGTCACCGGGTAGTTAAACAAGTATGGATACCTGTTCAAAATAGTAAGCCCGATAAAAACCACTGTGCCCACAACGGGCAATACAAAAAAAGCATTCCTACTGCCCCATTTGTCGGGCATTCCCACGACATCAAAATGAGTTGGGATTCTATCCGGTAATGTTGAATAAGAATATAGCGAAAGGCCCCACAAGATGACGACAAATATCCACCCACTCAACTCAATGATTTCGTCAGTTTGATTGGGCTCCGGCCTTAATCTTGGTCTTTTTCCCATTCTTAATAGTTATTATAATAAAAGCTGATTTTAAAAATATTATATTATGCGATGCGGAGCATTAATGTTTGACGGTTGAACCAGCCAGGAAAACTGCAATAGCATGCTGAACCTTTTCATTTTCGCAATCCAGAGCAGTATGTCCGCAATTGCTGTCCATTTCGATCAGCTCTGCGCCTTTATATTTTGCAAGATTTATAGCCGGCAATGGATTTACCATATGATCCTGCCTGGACACGATGACGAGCATTTTTACGCGAATTGTTTTAGCTGCTTCTCTGAGTGAACCATTTGTTTCTTTGGCGATATCCTGACTGATCATGGCCTGCAACTGTCTGACCCTGTTGTTCCAGTCAAAGCTAACGGTATTGGCTGTACGAATGAGCCAATGATCAAAACTATCCCTTGAAATATGAAGTGCAAGATAAGATGGCGAGTGCATTGCATATTGATGCATCATAGAGACCGAAGGAATCGGGGGCATTCCTTCATAGTTGCCCTGGTGATATGCCGTGTCTCTCTGAATAGCTTCTAATTCGCCATTCCATAAAAGGAGGTCAGGTGAATTGAGTTGGGGAGAACCGACAATCGGAATGATTTTATCTACAAAATCATTATGACTCACTGCCCATTGAAAAGCCTGCATCCCGCCCATAGAGATTCCCGCAACAGCATACAGATGATGAATGTTCAGTGAACCGGTCAGCATGGCATATTCTGATTCTACCATATCCCTTATCGTGAATTTGGGGAATGCAAGCCTCGGTTGTTCGGCACTGTTAGACGGGGATGAAGAGAGTCCATCTCCTAACGCATCCACCAGGATCAGGTAATAATGAATGGTGTCAATCAACTGGCCTGGTACTCCGTCCACAAGGTCATTCGTTGTGCCCAGAAACCAGGTCGGAAAAAGAATAGCATTCGACTTTTTGCTGTTTAGTTTTCCATAAGCCTGGTAAGCCAGTTTGCAATTTCGAATGACTGAACCGTTCTCAAGTTTGAAATCATCCAGGTTTGCATATTGTATCCTGGATGACGATGATTCCTGTGCGATCGAAACTTCCTGAATAAAAAATGAAAGCAATAAAATAATGATGGCAGCTTTGCGGAAAAGCGGGGGTTTGTTTATCATTTTATTTAACGCAAAATATTATTCAAGGTACAAAAACTATGCTGTTTGTTTACGGTGGATTCACGCAAAGCAGTGAACACCGAGTCGCAGAGACTCTTGGCGTCTTTGCGGATCTCTATGCCTCTGCATGAAATCGAATCATAAATCTGTTATCGGTTGGTATTTTGGAACGAGGGATTTCATGACAGACCAGGCAACAAGATAGGCAAGAGCACATCCGGTAAACATAATGGTATAACCGGTTTGGATATGTCCTAAAGCTTTATAATGATCGAATAATGCGCCTCCTGTTTTTGAAACCAACACTCCGCCAAATCCTCCTGCCATGCCACCAATACCGACTACGGAAGCAACAGCTTTTTTGGGGAACATATCTGAAACTGTTGTGAAAATATTTGCACTCCATGCCTGGTGTGCTGAAGTACCTATCCCGATGAGCAGCACAGGGATCCAATAGCTGATATCCCCAAGTGGTTGTGCTGCCAGCACAACAAGGGGAATTGATGCAATAATGAGCATCGCTTTCATTCTTGCTTCATAAACCGGCAACCCTTTTTTCATAAAATAGATGGGGAACCATCCGCCACCAACGCTGCCAATCATGGTCATGCTGTACAGGAAAGCTAATGGGAAAACAATAGCTGTTTTTTCCATATTGTATTGCGCTTTGAGATATGCGGGCAGCCAGAAAAGAAAAAACCACCATACGCCATCAGTCATAAATTTACCGAATGCAAATGCCCAGGTCTGTTTGTATCCGAGTAATTTTAGCCATGAAATTTTTTTGTCATCCGAGGCAGATTGGGAATCGGAGGGATCATCTTTATCACTCCTGATATAAGCCAGCTCTGATGGAGAAAGTCTTTTTTGTTTCTCCGGTTTTTCATAGAAATACAGCCAAAGCACCAACCATAGAAGTCCCACTACTCCATTAATGACAAATGCGGCCTGCCAGCCCCACTCCTTTTCGATCCAGGGAACGCTGAGTGGTGCCAGTACTGCACCAATATTGGCGCCTGAATTAAAAATCCCTGTTGCGAATGAACGTTCTTTCTTTGGAAAATATTCCGCAGTGGCTTTGATCGCCGCCGGAAAATTCCCGGCTTCACCGAATGCGAGAACAGCCCGGGCAACCATGAAACCGGCGACGGAAACGGAAACTCCGGCGATGCCAACCCACCCCAATACTGAACTTATTTTCTCACCCAGAGGTATAGCCGCAGCATGCAGGATAGCACCGACCGACCAAATGATAATTGCCCATACATATCCTGATTTTGTTCCGAGTTTGTCAATAATTCTCCCTGCAAACAATAAAGACACCGCATAAAGAAATTGAAATACAGAAGTGATATTCGCATAATCAGTGTTGGTCCAATTGTATTTTTCCGCCAATGTGGGTTGAAGTAAACTGAGTACCTGCCGGTCAAGATAGTTTATTGTAGTCGCAAAAAATAGCAGGGCACATATTGTCCATCTGAATTTGCCAATCGTTGCATTGTTCATGTAAGTGAATGGGCTTTTGATGGAGAAGAAAAAATGAACTCCCGCTTTCCGATTTGCGGAGAAGGAGGGATTCGAACCCCCGTTACACTGATTAAGCGTAAAACTGATTTCGAGTCAGTCCCATTCAACCACTCTGGCACTTCTCCGTATTATCGAGTGATAAAAATAAGGATTTATTCCTGGCCTTTTATGCCTTCTGTTTCTTCGCGATTTTATTGAAAAAACCGGACAATAGAATTACTGCAGTACAAGTGAGTGACACAATGATGCCTAATAGTAATTCAACGGCCTGGCTCAAATTCACTGTCGATTCATAAAAAAGTATTCCCAAAAAAAATGTTCCCGGCCCAGTAAAGAGTTTTTTTTGCAGAATGAAGTCAAACCCTAATTTTGCGCCCGGAGAGATGGCAGAGCGGTCGATTGCGGCGGTCTTGAAAACCGTTGAGGGTCACACCTCCGGGGGTTCGAATCCCTCTCTCTCCGCTGAAATCAATTGTTTGAGATAAACCTTTATAAGGAAAACCTGCAAAATCAAAGACTTGCAGTGCACGATTGGCATTTTCCAATATTTGCCAGATAATTTCGTCAGGTATTTTTTTTCCGGGTATGTATTGCCTGGGATAAATGCTTCTTCTGCGCCTGACTATCGAATTAAAAATTGATGCTTCTGTTTT
>DATJWE010000159.1:0-9770 GCA_035501475.1 Puia sp.
ATATCGTAACCAATTTGCCCCCGCTCCTGAGTAACTCGTATGACTGAAGAATAATATTTGCAGGATCCTCTTGCAGGGCTGATATATTATTTGAATACATCGTGTGGAAATAGTGATGCGGGTAAGGCAGCTCATTTAAATTCCCGATATGAAGTTGCAACAATTTTTCTTCGATCAATTTTTTGTTTACACGATAAGCCTGAAGCCATCTATCCATCGAATCCCCGATTCCGGCAAGAAAACCGATTTTTAATTTTCTTCCTGTTTCATTCAGCGTATATCCTGAGGTATAGCCGATTTCAAGGATATGCTGGTAGGGTTGAATTTGCAGTTGTTCGATAGTCCACTCAATAATTGATTTATTTCTTAAAGGTTTGAGCCAGTTTGCAAGTTTTTCTGAATAAACCCTTCTGGCCGATGCATTGGTTGTGATCGTCAGTTCCATACAATGAATTATAAAAGGATAAGGTTTGTAATTAAGAAGTGATCAATAAATTGTCTAATTGTCGCCAGGTTATTTATTTGGTTCAGTCTGCTCTGTGAAAGTTCCGCTGCCTTCATCGAAATAACGGCCGTGACGGTTTTTCCATTCCTGCTTGAATTTTTCTTTTTCTTCAGGCGACATATTCATCCATCTTTCTTTCAGTTTATGCCTCATGTAGCTATGACGGCCCCAGTGTGCCCCGCGGAAGCCGCCAAATAAAATTTTAGAAAGAATAAGAATGCCCAGGGCCTGCCAGAAGTTGATGGCGCTGATATGCAATACTGCTACCAGGATATTATTCCATAGCAGCATAACAACAAAACTGACAAGAGCCAGAAAAGCGAGAATAAAGAAGGGGATCAGTATTTTTTTCCTTCCGCTGAATTTATGATTCATAACAATTCTTTTTTAATATTAATAATTAAGTAATTCATCGCGCAGATCGGTAAGCCGTTCTCTCAAATGAAGGACAGCATACCTTTTCCGCGACAGCAGGGTATTGACACTTGTTCCGGTAATTTCAGCAATGTCTTTAAAAGGAATTTCTTCCAGCTCATTCATCACAAAGACGTCTCTTTGTTCTTTCGGAAGTTCCCGTAAAGCTTCTTCCAGTGTTTCCCAAAAAAGATTGTGCAGGTGTTCTGTTTCAGGATTGGTACTGTTGTCGAATAAAATATTCCTCAAACCGGTGAGCCCTTCCGCCTCCTCATCGGGAAGAAGATCAACCAGCAATTCAGGTTTTTTTTTACGATAGCTGTCGGTTATTTTGTTTCGGGCAACAGTAAACAGCCAACTGCTTACCTGCTGAATGGGCTCTGTCGTGGCACTGAGCTGGTACCATACATCCTGCAGTATATCTTCGGCATCGGCTTCATTGCTTACGCGCTGGCGAATAAAGCCAAAGAGCCGTTTCCCAAACTGACCAATGACAGTGCTGATATTTTTTCTCGACGGGCTGTTCATTTCCGGTTCTATCGTCAATACATTCTCCATGCCTATTGCGGTAGACGAATGAAAAATGATTATATTTTAATAATTAAAAATTTTTTCGATAAACCATGGTTTCAGCTGACTTCTTTCAATTCGTTCCACCTTGTACTGTAACGAAGAGACCTGAGTTCCTGCCTCATCTTCCAGTTTTTGTTGACTCCTGATGCACAGAATTTTACAGAATCATCGCGCATACTGAAATTGACATTGTCGATGGCGTGCATCAGGAAGCGGTGCAGGTTTCCATTGCCCCCGGTAAATAAGCTCCCCTGGATGGAGCGGTCAGGTTCCAGTCCGCTAAGCATCACGCCCGCTTTTTTATATTCTCTGCCTTCCTCGAAAAGTGATTCCACCAGTTGTACCGCCGGTTTGATCAGTTCATGTGTAAAGGAGGTGGCGGATTGTAATATCACATGGGAACTGATTGTAGGGCCATGACTGAAATCTATTGAATGGTCCTGTTCTTTGGGCACGACGAATACACTGACTATTTTAGCTGCGCTTTGCTGCCTCCGCAATTTTTCTGCTGCCCGCGAAATATAAGTGGCGACAGCTTCCTTCAACTCATAAAGTTCGGTTACATTCCTTCCGAACATGCGGGTTGTGGCAATCATTTTTTTTTCTGTTAGCGGTTTTCTCATTGTGATGGCCGGTTCACCACGCAATTCCCTGATGAGCCGGACACCCACTACTCCGCCAAGATGGCTATGCGCCCAGGCTTCAGGCATATTACACAGATCCCAGGCGCTGCTGATCCCCAGGTTGATGAGTTTATTGGCATAAGCTCCTCCCACGCCCCAGATTGCGTTTACGCGTGTCCGTTGTAAAGCCATCCGTCGCTCTTCTTCGGTAACCAATAAGCTGATGCATCCGGTGGCTGATTTATTTTTCTTTGCCATATGATTAGCGATCTTGGCCAGGGTTTTTGTGGGAGCAACGCCTACGGAAACGGAAATGCCTGTCCATTGTTCAACAGTGTCTTTGATATGTTTGGCATAGGAATAGAGTTGATCGGCTGCAATACCATCCAGGTCAAGAAAGGATTCATCGACGGAATAAACTTCTACCCTGGGCGACAGGTTGCGTAGAGTTTCCATTACCCGCCAGCTCATATCCCCGTACATATGATAATTGGAAGAGAAAACGGTGACATCATTTTTTTCAATGATGTATTTTGATTGAAAATAGGGCACGGCCATTCCCACCCCAAGTTTTTTTGCTTCGTCACTGCGGGAAACAATACACCCATCGTTATTGCTTAACACAACAACCGGTTTGTTCCAGAGGTCAGGACGGAATACCCGCTCGCAGGAACAATAAAAACTATTGCAATCCACGATGGCTTTGAATATCTTTTTCTCCGCCGCTGCTCTGAAACCCGGAACAATATTATTTTGATTAGATGGATTCATAATTGTGTGTTGAGATGGCTCCTGCTCTATGGCCCTGTAGCCCGGAGTTTAAATTCCAGGCTTGAAGCTTGTGATCCGAATATCCCCCATAGCCCGGGGTTTAAACCCCGGGCTATGGGGCTATCGGAATTTTGACGATTCCAATTCATATTTTAAAACAAATTCATCTAGTTACTGCTGAAATGATTTTTTCATGTGGTGTTCCTCCTGGTTCCTGATATAGTTTTTGATTTCGCTCAGTTTTGATTCGCTGACTGAAAAGGCAGAATATTCATTTTGCCACTCGAACCTTGATGAGCATAATTGATTCCTGTTTATCCAAAATGAACTTTCTCCTTTTATCAGTTTAATGACTTCGGCAATACTCTGGTCAGGACCTAGTGAAATCAGGCAATGAACATGATCGGTATATCCATTCATACAAGTGATATAAATATTTTTTGTTCTTGCATATTCAATAATGTGCGGAAAAAGTTGCCGGCGCAATTGTTTTGACAGGAAGGGCTCCCGATTCTTTGTAGCCCACACTGCGTGAATCCAGATTTTCACGTATGACATAGAATGAGGTTTAATGATTATAGGATTAGATTTTGCTATCGTTCCCCCAATATCCCGCGATTTAAATTCCGGGTTATTAGGCCGTAACATTGCAGCACGCAAATCCAGTTTTCAAATGCAACGTGATATTAGGTTTAATGATTATGGGATTTGAATTTGCTATCGTTCCCCAATAGCCCCGGGTTTAAACCCGGGGCTATTGGGGCTATTGGGTTATGGCTTTGAATTTTTATAGCCAGGGATTCAGGCTATTGGCTATGGCGCATGAATCACGTACGTCACAACACCCCAGATGGCAAATTCTGAGTGGAAAGGATCTACCTCGATTGGTGATAACCGGCTTGTTTCCGGCAGCAGGCGGATTCGGTTAAAAGTTTTTTCTAATCTGCGGATCAGCATCTCGCCATTGAGTGCAGCAATGATTACCCGTCCGCTGACTGCTTTCACTGACCGGTCCACGATCACCACATCGCCATCATGAATACCCGCTCCTTTCATTGAATCTCCTTTCACCCGCATAAAAAAAGTAGCGGGTTTATTGCGGACCAGCTGCTCATTCAGATCGATTCCTCTCTCCATATAATCATCCGCAGCTGCAGTGAATCCGGTAGCGTTGGCCGTCATCACATCATGCTGCGAAAATTGTTTGGAACCCGCGTAAGCAGATTCATAAAAAAAATCACCATCCATAAAATTTATTTTTGTATTACTAAATTATTTAGTAAATTTATACTAAAATTTTGATCATACAAATTTATTTTGGCTGAAAATTTTATCAACAGGATTGGAAACAATAAAAGAAAATATATGGAACTCATCACGCAAACAATGCCTGGTTACAGGATCTATGAATACCTGCTTGTGCTTAGTCCGCATGAAGAACTGAGAAACAAAATCATGCAGGTAAAAAAAGAATTCTATGAACAATACAAAGCCCCTCACGCACTTTGGGGAAGGCCGGAAGTTACGCTGGTCAAATTTATGCAGGTTGAAATGCTGGAAGAACGTATCGTCAACAGGCTGAAGACAATCGCCATGGGTCATCACCCGATTAAAATTGAGTTGAAGGATTTCGGCAGTTTTCCATCGCACACCATTTATATCAATGTCAAAACTAAGGAACCGATAAGACAACTTGTGCGGGAAATTAAAGATGTGCAAAGACTGATGAAATACAATAAGGATAATAAGCCTCATTTTATCGATGAACCTCACCTGACGATTTCTTGCAAATTATTACCCTGGCAATATGAAAAAGGATGGCTTGAATACTCGAACCTCCGGTTCACCGGCCGTTTCATTGCGGACGCCATGCTGATGCTGAAAAGAAGACAGGGTGAAAAAGCATGGCAGATCGCCCATCGTTTTGAACTGATGAATTTGCCGGTAACCACCAGGCAGGGATCTTTTGGTTTTAGTTAGTGGAAGATTGAGGGCAGCGTGTGGATACCAGCAGGTCCTGATGACTTAAATCCAACTGACTCATCAGCCCTGCTGTTCCGCATGCTGATTGTTTTCGCGTGAAATCCTTTTCACTTCATCATCAAAAAAGTAATGACCATGTCAAACCAACTCAGGCAGGACCATGTGCCGGTTACTGCTGCGCAAAAAGAAGAATCGGATCAATACCTGAAGGGAAGAGGAGCGCAGATCAATACGAAGAACAGGTTTTTGAAAGACGAAAAAACAAGAGAACATATTGAAGGCATTGATGACTGGACTGAAACCAATGAAGCCACTCAATATATCGAACAGGAATCAAAAACAATCGTGAACAAAGTGGAGAGTCCCGACGTTGGCATGATGTACAGCATGAATCCTTATGCAGGCTGTGAGCATGGATGCATTTACTGCTACGCAAGAAACGTGCATGAATATTGGGGCTACAGCGCAGGCCTTGATTTCGAGCGGAAAATCATCATCAAAAAAAATGCACCGCAATTACTTCGCAAATTCTTAATGAATCCGAAATGGGAATGCATTCCCATCATGCTCAGCGGCAATACGGATTGTTATCAGCCCGCAGAACAGACCTACCGGTTAACAAGAGGCCTGCTCGAAGTGTGTAATGAATTCAACCAGCCTGTTGGCATATTGACAAAAAATTCCTGGATACTGCGGGATAAGGACCTGCTTCAGGAAATGGCCAGGAAAAAAATCGTGTCGGCGATGGTTTCCATTACTTCTTTTAATGAAGATTTACGACGGATCATGGAGCCGCGCACCACGACTGCAAAGCAAAAGCTTAAAGTAATTGAAGAACTCAGCAGTGCCGGTGTCCGGATGGGGATTATGATGGGGCCGATGATCCCCGGACTGAATGAACACGAAATGCAGCGCATCATGAAAGAGGCAAGAGATAACGGAGCAACTTTCACGGCTTATACTTTTATCCGGCTGAATGGTGCCATTAAATTTTTATTTCACGATTGGTTATATAAAAATTTTCCTGACCGGGCAGACAAAGTATGGCACCTGATCGAAAGCAGTCATGACGGCCAGGTGAATGACACCCGTTGGGGAATCCGAATGCGCGGAGAAGGAAATATTGCTGAACTGGTAAAACAGCAGTACAAGAAATATGGAAAATTGTACGGCATGAATGCCGAGGAATGGCACCTGGATACGACTATTTTCAGGAGGCCCGGTGAGCAGGGAAAACTGTTTTGAATAATAAATCTCACGCCAAGGCGCAAAGGTGAGGAGTTTTTCTTTGTGACATTGAGAAAGATATCATGAAGTGAAGAAGAGACAATATTCATGGCATCTGATATTCAGGCTTTCATACTTTAATCTATGCGCATCTGTGCCTTTGCGACAAATATTTAATAATTAATTCATGATTTATTTGCTTCATTCAAAAAATTATTTTCATCTTTGCACATTCAATAACACGAACGATGAAACTTACATTCATGTATATCAACTCAAATAATGACATGGTGGCCATGCCAGACCATGTTATTTGCGGGGTGGATCATACTGTTTGGTAAGTCAACATAATAAACTTAATCACAACAGCCCCTCCCCGCATACTGCGGGGAGGGGTTTTTATTATAAGATTGTCGACCAGGCAAAGAAAATGAGTGATGACTAAATCCGCCCGCTTCAGTGAAATAATAATTTTTAAAGAGTATTAAACTGACTATATGACCAGAAATTCAACATTTACCTTATCCGGGATTTTCTCACTTATAAAACAAGCGATCCGGGGAGAGCATCTCGATTACACCAGTGTGAGTATACGAAAAGCAGTATTCATGCTGGCAATACCCATGATCCTTGAAATGAGTATGGAAAGCGTGTTTGCTGTAGTGGACCTGTTTTTTGTCGGGCATCTCAAAAACAGCCAGCACACTTTGCAGACCGTAGCGCTGACTGAATCCGTGCTGAGTATCGTGTATTCATTGGCGATAGGAATCAGCATGGCGGCTACTGCGGTTGTCGCACGGAGAGTGGGCGAAAAAAATATTGATGCGGCATCAAAATCAGGTATGCAGGCCATCTGGCTGGCCATGGGCATTACTGCCGTGGTTAGCATTGTAGGATTTATTTTTTCTGCCGACATATTACGCGCCATGGGAGCTGAGGAGGAAACTATTGTAATGGGTACAAAATATACCCATATCATGATGGGTGGAAGCCTGGTGATCATGATGCTTTTTCTGATCAACGGAATTTTCCGGGGAGCAGGTGATGCATCCATGGCAATGAAAAGTCTCTGGCTCGGCAATATCTGCAATATTATTCTGTGCCCGATTCTCATCAATGGTTTTGGGCCCATACCTGCTTTTGGATTGACAGGTGCAGCGATCGCCACCACAAGCGGCAGAGGCATTGGTGTCTGCTATCAGCTCTATCATTTGTTCAGGGGAAATGGAATTATAAAGATTCGTGCGAGGCATTTGATTCCTGACTGGTCAATAATAAAATCCATGGTGACCATTGGATCGCCGGGTACGCTGCAGTTTATCATCGGATCCTGCAGCTGGATCCTGCTTGCCAGGCTCGTAGCTCAAACAGGACACAGCGCTGCATCTGCAGGTTACCAGACGGCAATACGTGTCGTAATGTTTTTCCTGCTCCCGGCATGGGGACTTAGTAACGCGGCTGCCACGCTTGTCGGACAAAATCTCGGCGCACATCAGCCTCAGCGTGCAGAACAATCAGTGATTGCAACGGCAAAATATAATGTCCTATTTATGGCGCTGGTTTCCGTGATTTTTCTCGCAGGTGCTGATCCCGTCATTTCCATATTCACCAATCAGGCAGAGGTAAAAGAATTTGCCGTCAGGGCGCTTCGTATCATCAGTGCAGGATATGTGTTTTATGGAATCGGCATGGTAATGGCCAATGCGTTTAATGGTGCAGGTGATACCTGGACGCCGACATGGATCAACCTCTTTGGTTTCTGGCTTTTCCAGATTCCGCTCGCTTATTTATTGGCAAGATTTTTTGATCTGGGCCCGACTGGCGTGTTTGTTGCGATCCCCGTTTCCGAAACTGCCATCAGCATTGCTGCATATATTTTGTTCAGGAGAGGAAGATGGAAAACAATTGCTGTTTGACCTCACCCCTGCTCCTCTCCTGAAGGAGATAGGTATTTTAATTTTTTAAACAACCCGTGTATGTCGACTTTCGACGATAACCTCCACAAAAAAGCCAATGCTAAATTATATGATTATGCAAAGGAGTTGAGGAGGAATTCTACTCCTGCGGAAAGTTGTTGTGGGGATATCTAAAGAATAGGCAGGCAGCCGGATTAAAGTTCCGGAGGCAACATCCGCTGGATAAATTCATCGCAGATTTCTATTGTCACGAAAGAAAATTGATTGTCGAACCGGATGGTACCGTTCATGATACCAAGGAGCGGAAAGAAGCTGATAAAGGACGAACTTACGGGTTGAACGGGATCAGGATAAAAGTGATAAGATTCAGTAAAGAAAAAGTATTGGCTGACATAAATAATGTCTTAATAAAAATAATTGAAGCTGCTACCTCCCACAACCCCTCTCCTCGGGAGAGGGGCAGGGGTGAGGCAGGGGAGGTTGTTGAACCTTTTCGCCGGCCACCCCACTAAAACCCTGTTTTTCAATAAATAGTCAAAAATTTGAAATATTAAAATCCACTATATTTGCAGGGTATGGAATCTGATATCAGTTTTATTTGAAGACCATTAATCAAATGACCGGGGGAAGGAGGATGGTGCAGGAAGGATCGGTTGCTAAAACATGAATAATCCTGTGATTAAAGAGCTGGCGTTTTTTGTTATAAAAAATATTTGGAAGGGTATGAGAAGCAATCGCACCGATGCTTACTTGTGCCCTTTTCATTTAATTGTTATACGTTGAACTGAAAAGCAGCGTTATTGTGCTGAATTTCTAAGTTGCCGGGCAATCAATCGGTTACAAAAAAACGATGTGACTGAGGTGGCGCAGCTATGCAAAGTGAGGAATGACCGCTGATCGTTGGCCGGGAGTCGATATCAACGATAAAAAACAAAAGAGTCAACTAACTTTGCTTCTTAGTCGGACATTAACCAACGACCATCGGCCTTCGAATAAAAACTCCATCATTGAACGAAACAAAAAAATGGTACGCTCTCTACACCAAACCCCGATGGGAGAAAAAAGTGCATCATTTTCTCACTGAAAAAAATATAGAGTGTTATTGTCCGTTAAATAAGGTCAGGAAGAAATGGAGCGACAGGATGAAAACCGTAGAAGAACCTTTGTTCAAATCCTATGTTTTTGTACGCGTCACGGAAAACGAACAAAGCAAAGTGCGCATGACCCGGGGCGTTATGAACTTCGTATACTGGCAGGGCAAGCCCGCCGTAGTGAAAGAAAAAGAAATCGAAGTGATCCGGAAATTTCTCAACGAATATGACAATGTGATCGCAGAACCGCTCAACCTGAAACCCGACAGCAAAGTAAAAATTCAACAGGGCATATTCATGGATAAACCGGCAACGGTGTTGAAAGTTCGCGGCAACAAAGTGCAGGTAGTGATAGAAAGCATCGGGTATTCGCTGGTGGCTTATGTAGACAAAGCCAACCTCGCGATGATAAGATAATCCGGCGGATAAGATGAACATAGTTGAATGCTCCGCAACCTCTAACCAAACCTCAGAAAAGATCGCCATGCCTGAAAGCAACGACCACAAAAAGGTAACTTTTTACATTATTGTAAGGAATTGTTTTTTGATTGCCATTGTCATTGCAATGGCATTTTTATTTGGGTCCTGTGGTAATACCAGGCAACTGACTTATCTGCAGGGGCAGTTTGATACTGCCAAATTGAGCCAGGTCCATGCAATTGAACCT
>DATJWE010000160.1:0-3155 GCA_035501475.1 Puia sp.
CGCATCAAAAAAAGATAACCCGGGCGTCGTCATTCCTCCGCCAATTATTTATATCGCGATATTTGTCGCTTCTCTTTTTATTCAAAAACTATTCCCACTCGATCGTAATTTTTTTTATTCTGAGATTGCAGCGAATCTTGGAATTGTACTCATTCTAAGTGCTGTTGTTTTTGCTGCTCCGGCAATGATTCAATTTATCCGCTCTAAAAATCCTATCGTTCCCGTCAAGTCGGCGAGCTCATTGCAAACAAATGGAATATATTCAGTTACCAGAAATCCCATGTACATGGGTCTCCTCCTTTTATACATCGGGATTGGAATTACAAAAGGGAACTGGTGGACAATTTTCATGATTCCTTTGGTGATATTGATTGTTCAGTTTTATGCTATCAGGAGGGAAGAATCTTACCTGGAAAGACAATTTGGAGAAGAATACATCAATTATAAGAAAAAAGTGAGGAGGTGGATTTAATCCTTCCTCAATCAGTAATGGATAATTCGGGATGACCCAAAAAGAATTACATAATCAACGACTGCTGAAGGAAGCAAATGAAAAAGCCCTTCATTTTGTAACCCGTCGCCATTTCTTGAAAGAGAGCGCGATGGGCTTTGGTGCGCTTGCATTTGGCTCTCTCTTTGCGGGCTGCCGGTTTGGCTCTTCTAACGGTTTTGCTAATACGCTGTTTGATCCAGCACACCCGCTGGCGCCTAAATTGCCCATGTTTCCGGGGAGAGCCAAATCGGTTATCTACCTGCATATGGCAGGAGCGCCTTCACAGTTGGAATTGTTTGATTACAAACCCGACCTGATGAAGCTCGACGGCCAGGATTGCCCACAATCTCTTCTCGAAGGGAAACGATTTGCTTTTATTCGCGGCGTCCCGAAAATGTTGGGGCCACAGGCCGTTTTCAAACAGCGTGGCCAATGCGGAGCCTGGGTATCCGATCATCTTCCTCATTTTTCAACTATTGTTGACGAAGTCAGTTTTCTAAAAGCAGTAACAACTGATCAGTTCAATCATGCGCCTGCGCAATTATTGGTTCATACCGGCTCGCCGAGGCTGGGCCGTCCAAGCATGGGTGCCTGGGTGACCTATGGATTGGGAACTGAAAATCAAAACCTGCCGGGATTTGTCGTGTTGACTTCAGGTGGTAAATTTCCTGATGCGGGTAAAAGTGTCTGGGGAAGTGGTTTTCTTCCCAGCGTCTACCAGGGTGTGCAATGCCGTTCGGAAGGCGATCCGGTGTTGTTCATTAAAGACCCGGAGGGAATGGATCGTGATTTGCGCAAAGCTTCGATCGATGCGATCAACGAAGTGAACAAACAGGAATATGAAGAATTTAAGGATCCGGAAATTTTATCACGGATATCCCAGTACGAAATGGCTTATCGCATGCAGATCTCCGTTCCTGAAGTAATGAATATAAATGATGAACCCCAGTATATTCATGAGATGTACGGTACACAACCCAATAAAGCCTGCTTTGCTAATAATGTTCTGCTGGCAAGAAAGCTGGTTGAAAAAGGAGTCCGGTTTGTTCAGTTATTCGACTGGGGTTGGGATAGTCATGGCAGTGATGCAAATCTTGCCATTGACGTCGGGTTCATCAATAAATGCAGGCAGGTGGATAAATCGATCACTGCCTTGATACTTGATCTGAAACAGAGAGGATTGCTGGAAGAAACCCTGGTCATCTGGGGTGGTGAATTCGGAAGAACTCCCATGCAGGAAAACAGGGAAGGAAAACAAAATCCGTTCAAGGGAAGGGATCATCACACGGAAGCATTTACAATCTGGCTTGCAGGTGCCGGCATCAAAAAGGGATTTAGTCATGGGGAAACAGATGAGATCGGCTATAGCAGCGTGAGTGGTAAAGTAACACCGTTTGATGTACAGGCGACAATCCTGAATCAATTAGGATTTGATCATGAAAAATTTACTTATCAGTTCCAGGGAAGGCCTTTCAGATTAACCGACGTAAGCGGCAACGTGATTGATGAAATACTGAGTTAGGGTTTTACGTATAGATTCTTGTCATTATCACCTTGTGACAATTGTTTTCCATGTGTACCTACGTGCCTATGATCCTATATGGTAAAAAGAAGAACTAATTAAAATCAACCAACTTGAACCGGAGAAATTTTTTAGGACTGACTGCAACTTCATCTTCTGCATTGTTACTCTCATCGCTGGACACGTTCGCCTCCGCGAATCAACCAGGTTTCAGCGCCAATAAAAATTTTGAATTGAAGATAATGGCTACTAACTGGGGCTTTCCCGGAAGCATTAATGAGTATTGTACCAAAGTAAAAAAGGAAGGATATGATGGGATCGAGATATGGTGGCCACTCGAGGTAAAAGCTCAGGACGAAATGTTTGCCGCACTGAAAAGAAATCAATTGGACGTCGGCTTTTTATGCGCCGGGTCTGACAGCGATTACCAGAAGCATTTCACGCAGTTTACTTCAATGATCGATGCCGCCGCTACACAGACAATCCAGAAGCCTTTGTACATAAATTGTCATTCCGGACGCGATTACTTCAGTTATGATCAAAATAAAACTTTCATCGATCACACTGTTCAGCTTGCTGCAAAGACAGGAATAATTATCTGTCATGAAACACATCGTTCGCGAATGCTATTTGCAGCTCCTGTGGGCAGACAGTATATCGATAAGGTCCCCGAATTGAGAATTACTTTCGATGTTTCGCATTGGTGTAATGTAAGTGAAACCTTATTACAGGATCAGCAGGAAACGGTTGATCTCACGCTGCAGCGTGTTGATCATATTCATGCTCGCATAGGACATCCGGAAGGCCCGCAGGTCAACGATCCCAGAGCGCCCGAATGGGACGAAGCCATGAAAGCGCATTTCTCCTGGTGGGATAAGGTGGTTGAATTTAAAAAGAAAGCCGGACAAAGATTGACGATTCTCACCGAATTCGGTCCTCCCAATTACATGCCCACTTTGCCTTATACCCGGGAGCCATTGGCCGATCAGTGGGCCATTAATGTTCATATGATGCAACTCCTGCGGAAACGATATCTCAACAATACCTGACAAGATCGTTGTGGAACAAAAGAATTGAATGGAAGAATTTTAATAATTCAAATTAATTATGGTAATTCGATAATAAAATATTCTGCTATCA
>DATJWE010000161.1:0-6617 GCA_035501475.1 Puia sp.
TGTTTAATACGATGCTGAAATCTGCTGCTGATTATGAAATGATGCTCAGGATACTGGTGAAATACAAGCTGTCTGCTTATTATATTCCACAGGTCATTGTCAGGATGCGCGCTGGCGGAATGAGCAATGCTTCTATCCGCAACAGGATCAAAGCAAATCAGGAAGACAGGCTGGCCTGGAAACTGAACGGGCTAAGACCTTATTTTTTTACTTTATATTTGAAACCACTCAGAAAAATTTCTCAATTTTTAATCAGATAAATATGTCGAAAGTTGCCTTGATTACGGGAGTGACTGGCCAGGACGGAGCCTATTTGAGCGAACTGTTACTGGATAAGGGATACATCGTTCATGGTATCAAAAGAAGAAGCTCACTTTTCAATACCGACCGCATTGATCATCTGTATCAGGATCCTCATGAAAAACATGTGCATTTCAGGCTTCACTACGGAGATTTAACCGATTCAACCAATCTTATCCGGATTATCCAGGAAGCCAAACCTGACGAAATATATAATCTCGCAGCCATGAGTCATGTGCATGTCAGCTTTGAAACGCCCGAATACACAGCGAATGCAGATGGAATTGGCACACTGCGCATATTGGAGGCCGTTAGATTGCTGGGGTTGACTGCTAAAACAAAAGTATATCAGGCTTCTTCTTCTGAAATGTATGGGCTGGTTCAGGCAACCCCGCAAAATGAAAAAACGCCGTTCTACCCCCGGTCACCCTATGCAGTGGCAAAGCTTTATGCATACTGGATTACCGTCAATTACCGGGAAGCCTATAATATGTATGCAACCAATGGAATCCTGTTTAATCACGAATCACCAATCCGCGGCGAAACCTTCGTGACAAGAAAAATCACGCGCGGCGTTGCCAAAATCGGGTTGGGGTTGCAGGATAAGATTTTCCTGGGTAACCTGAATGCCCAGCGCGACTGGGGCCATGCAAAAGATTATGTGGAAGCCATGTGGCTGATTTTGCAACAACCCGAACCGGAGGACTATGTCATCGCAACCGGCGTCACTACTACTGTTCGCGATTTTGTGAGAATGGCTTTTTCAGAAATTGGAATCGAATTGGAATTTGAAGGAAAGGATGACAAAGAAGCGGGAATCGTTGTTTCCAGTAGCCATCCTGAATTTCAGGTGAAGCCGGGGAAAAAAGTGGTCGTGGTGGATCCAAAATATTATCGCCCTACAGAAGTTGATGTACTGATCGGTGATGCAAGCAAAGCGAGGAGGAAATTGGGATGGAAGCCCAAATATGATCTGCCCATGCTGGTGAAAGAAATGGTAAATGCCGATGTAGACATATTCAGGAAAGAGAAGCTTCTCAAGGAGTCTGGATTTTATGTAAAGAATCAGTATGAATAAATAAGAAAATCTATCAGTTCGTTTGGATGAATAAGCAGGACAAAATATATATAGCGGGTCACCGCGGCATGGTTGGATCCGCAATAGGCAGAAAACTGAAGCAGGAAGGATTTTCCAATATAACAGGCAAAACCTCTTCGGAATTGGATCTTCGTAACCAGCAGGAAGTGCATTCTTTTTTTGAATCTGAAAAACCGGATTATGTTTTTCTCGCTGCGGCAAGAGTCGGAGGCATCATGGCTAATGATACGTTCAGAGCCGAATTCCTTTATGATAATCTTCTTATCGAAAGCAACATCATTCATGCTGCATGGGAAAACGGAGTAAAAAAACTCATGTTTCTCGGATCATCCTGTATCTATCCAAAATTCGCGCCACAGCCAATGAAAGAAGAATATCTGCTGACTGGAATTTTAGAACACACTAATGAACCTTATGCAATCGCGAAGATTGCAGGTATTAAACTATGCGATGCATTCCGCTCGCAGTATGGATGCAATTTCATATCTGTAATGCCCACCAATCTTTACGGACCTAATGATAATTACGATCTGAATAATTCACATGTGCTGCCTGCCCTCCTTAGAAAATTTCATGAAGCGAAAATCGGGAAAGAAACCAACGTAATTGTCTGGGGCTCGGGTAAGCCCCGGCGTGAGTTCCTGCATGCCGACGATCTTGCAGGAGCCTGTTTTTTTCTAATGGAAAATTATAACGAAGCCGGACTTATAAATGTAGGAACGGGCGAAGATATTAAAATCAGTGAGTTGGCCCTGCTTATCAAAAAAATAACCGGATACAATGGCGAAATTCAATACGATCATTCGAAGCCGGATGGAACACCGCAAAAGCTCCTGGATATAAATAAAATCAGCAAACTGGGATGGAAGCCTTCAATCAGACTGGAGGAAGGGATAAGCAAAATTTACAGTGAGTACATTACAATACCGGATAGTAAGGGGCAGACTGTATTTTCTAATTAGTAATTGTATGTTTTCGTTTTTCCGAAAAAAGATTGATGCTGTTGTCGACATGACCGAGTTGCGTTGCGACATGCATTCTCACCTGATTCCGGGAATCGATGACGGAGCGACAGATATGGATATGTCGATGCAATTAATCCAAAGTATGCATGAACTCGGTTATCAAAAACTGATCACGACTCCGCATATCCAGTGGGAAATGTATAAAAATACGCATGAAATCATTCTTTCAGGATACGAGGCAGTCAAAAAAAAGCTGGAGCAAAACAAAATACCCGTTGAACTTGTCGCTGCAGCAGAATATTTCCTGGACGAACACTTCGATGAATTATTAGAAAAAGATGAACCATTACTTGCTATAAAAGATAATTCAGTGTTGGTTGAGTTTTCTTTTATCCGTCAACCCATGGATTTAAAAGATAAATTATTCAAACTTCAGATCAAAGGATACCAGCCGATTATTGCTCACCCTGAACGATATCTTTATTACGGAGCTCACCGGCACTGGTATGATGACTTAAAGGAAATGGGCTGTCTTTTCCAATTGAACATGCTTTCTTTGTGCGGATTTTATGGAAAAAAGCAGGAAGAACTGGCAAATTACCTGATCCGGAAAAAATATGTCAACCTGGTAGGCACCGACTTACATAATCTTCGTCATATTCAAATATTGAAATCTTCTTCTTCAATCATGAATGCCGTTAAAAAAATGCTGAACGATGGCGTTCTGGAAAATCCGCACCTGTAGTTATTTCCCTCATCGGCTGATCGCCCTGAACCTTAGCTTAATTCTTTTCTAGTTGCCGGGGTTTTATTTTTTTTGCAATTGCAAAAATGAATTATAACCTGCTGGACAATATTTATCAGTAACACAGGCGCTGTGTACTCGCTGACAATAAAAGATCTTGAAAATTTTTCAGGAATAAAAGCACACACCATTCGTATATGGGAACAGCGGTATTCTTTCCTTAAACCTAAACGCACGGAAACGAATATTCGCACTTACAGTTGTCAGGAGCTGGAGTGTATTTTGGATATTTCATTGCTTTGTAAATACGGGTACAGAATTTCACTGATTGATAAAATGAATAATAGTGAAATAAAGAATAAGATATCCTCCCTGGCTGATATCAGCGCCCAGGAAGAAAGAATAGTGAATGATCTTATTGTTTTTATGGTGCAGGTTGATCTGGAACGTTTTGAATGCCTGTTGGATGAATATGCCTGTAAAATGGGCAATGATCAATTGGTCAGAAAGCTGATTTTTTCTTTTCTTATTCGTGCGGGAATCTTCTGGCCAAAAAAGCCAATTCCCCCTGTCCGTGAGTCGGCCGTATCTGACATCCTCAAACGGAAATTGATTGTGGCCATTGAAAATATAAAAGCTGAACGGCACAGTGATAAGACAGCCCTGCTTTTTTTGCCCGAAGATGAACACAGAGACCTTGGTCTTTTATTCGGGCATTACTTACTAAAATGCCGTGGAATTAGAATCGTCTATTCGGGAACGAATACCTCTTTTCGGGATATTCAATTTATTTGCCGGCTTAAAAACCCGGATTACCTGTTCATCCATAACCCGGCAACCTCAGCCAACGGCCTTTTTGGGAAATTTCTTTCACAGACTCACCAACTCTTCCCCAATGCGTTATTTGTGGTGTCAGGCCCTGCTCTCCAGGCGCAATCCCGCCAAATTCCACCGACCGTCATTTTAAAAAGATCAGCTCCGGAAATGATTGAATATATTGACAGCCTGTAAATTCCCTGACATTTCTTTTGGAACTGTTAATGTTTAGCCATCGGTTGGGCTATTTTTTTTTTGCGTGATGCTAATTGTTTAAATTTGTCAAGGCGATTTTAATCATTATTCTATGTCCAATATTGAATTTAATCAGCTTTTGGTAAACAACGCAGAGTTCCTGAAGCCCTTCGCCATTACTTTGACCCATGACGCTGAAGCTGCAAAGGATCTTTTCCAGGAAACTTTGTACAGGGCTTTGGCGAATAAGGATAAGTACAATGTGGGAACGAATATCAAAGCATGGTTGTACACGATCATGCGCAATATTTTTATCAATAACTACAGGCGCAAAGCGAAACAAAAAACGATTTTTGACAGCACACCCAATGATTTCCTGCTGAATAACAGCCAGGTTTCTGTGGCGGGAACGGCGGAGAGTAATTTGAGAATAAAGGATATCCAGGCAGCCATTCATAACCTGCCTGAACTGTTTCGCAATCCTTTTCTGCTGTATTTCGACGGATTCAAATATCATGAAATTGCTGAAATGTTGAGGGAACCATTGGGAACAATCAAGAGCCGCATTCATTTCGCGCGAAAATTATTAAAGGCCCAGATTCAACCTTACTGATGTTATGGCTGAAGAAGTAATACTGGTGAACGAACAGGATGAACCGGTAGGTAGGATAGAAAAAATGGAAGCTCATAAAAAAGCCCTTCTGCATAGGGCTTTTAGTATTTTTATATTTAATGCAAAAGGCGAAATGTTATTGCAGCAGCGATCTGCACACAAATATCACAGCGCAGGTCTCTGGACCAACGCCTGCTGCAGTCATCCCCGACCTGGCGAAGATGTGCTGGATGCAGCTTCCCGAAGATTGAATGAAGAACTGGGTTTCAGTACAAGGTTAAAAAAAATTTTCGATTTTATTTATCAGTCTTCCTTCGACAATGGCCTGACGGAATACGAATTTGATCATGTATTGATCGGTGAATACGGAGGGGAGATTATGCCCAATACGGATGAAGTAAGTGATTATTGTTATAAATCTATGGAAGAAATACAATCTTCCATGCAATTGCAGCCGGCAAAATATACTGCCTGGTTCAATATTGCCTTTCCCATGATTAAGAAATGGATGGAGAATAATATCTATCCTGAGAAGATGGAAGCTATTAATAACCCATGAATCATTTTTCATTCTCATCGGGTTCATACAATTCCCAGAACGAGGAATAGCGCGCCGATGATCGTCAACACCAGGCTTCCATACCACAGCATTCTTTTCCTTGTAAGTATGGAGATAGCCGATATGGCAATGGCGATTTGAAATATGGTGACTGCCTTGGATAAAGTAACATGCGTATTTAAATGGTTTTCTGAACTTTTTTCAGCGTCTTCTGCTTTTTGCCTGATCTCTTCTTTTTCCTTTTCGTACCTGGCGAGTGTCTGACTGCCTTCAGTATCAGTATTTTTATTCTGAATAGATTGGAGAATTTTTCCTGTCGACGCCGCGATTTCGGATTTGATGCTTTTTGATTGATAAAAATTCCATTGGTCGGCCGATTTGATCTGATCAATCAGTGCTTCATTGGCCTGGTGACCGCTCAGCAGCCCTGCAATGGCGGCGAGTACGGCCATGAAAGCAGTAGATAAAGCTACATACAAAGCCCATCTTTCTTTTTCTTCATGCATTTTCTCCTCTGCTTTTTCGTGAATGGCTTCCTGTAAATGCTCGGTAGGGACTTCTATTTCTTCCATATTGAATTTGATTAAAAAAGTAAAATACAAAAAAAATAAATAAACGGCTGTTTGCCATTGTAAATAAGAGCCGGTTAAAGTCATATTTCCTCAAAACGCCAGGAAAACGAGAAGACACAGAAAATTTTTGCGTTTCGTATATCCTTTGCGTGAACATTACGACAACCCCGGGAAGATAATCTGATTTTCTTTTTCCCTAACTTTAAATGCATTCATCCAGATCAACTAATCAAGCTAATATATACTTGTATGCGAAAACGAATCAGTTTTTCAAACCATGTATTCCTTTTTTTTAGTTTGTTAATGATTTTTTCCGGGAGTGCAGCACAGGATCGCATGAGCGGAAAAACTTTTGCCACCCGCTCCGCTGTAATGGCTCAGCATGGAATGGCCTGTACCAGTCAGCCACTGGCCACAGAGGCTGCGATTGATGTGTTGAGAAAAGGGGGCTCGGCGGTGGATGCTGCTATTGCAGCCAATGCCGTGTTAGGAGTTGTTGAACCGGCAATGAATGGCATTGGCGGAGATCTTTTCGCTATCGTGTATGATGCCAAAACAAAAAAATTGTACGGTCTCAATGCATCAGGCCGCTCGCCATATGGCCTGACATTGGAAGAATTTAAGAAGCGCGGACTTCAATCCATTCCTACTGAAGGCCCGCTTTGCATATCAGTTCCGGGTTGCGTGGATGGATGGTTTGAGCTGCATAATAAATTTGGTAAGCTGCCGATGCGGCAACTGCTGGAATATGCC
>DATJWE010000162.1:0-6145 GCA_035501475.1 Puia sp.
CTATAACGCCATCCCTTAGCCGAACAATCCTGCGTGCATAATTTGCAATATCTTCTTCATGGGTGACCAGCACAACAGTATTGCCGGCTGCCTGTATGCTCCCGAAAATATCCATGATTTCGATGGATGTTTTGGTATCCAGGTTACCGGTTGGTTCATCTGCAAGAATAATGGAGGGATTGTTGATAAGAGCACGGGCAATAGCAACACGTTGGCACTGACCGCCTGATAATTCGTTTGGCTTATGGTGACTTCTTTCAGTTAATCCTACTTTTTCGAGAACCTCCATTGCCATTTCATTGCGTCGTTTCCTGGACACGCCTGCATATACCAGGGGCAGGGCGACATTTTCTGCAGCAGTAAGTCTAGGCATCAAATTGAATTGCTGGAATACGAATCCGATTTCTTTATTTCGTACTTCTGCCAAATCATCGTCAGGCATTTTGCTTACGTCCTGGTTGTTCAAGATATAGGTTCCGGAAGTAGGGGAGTCGAGGCAGCCCAGAATATTCATTAAAGTACTTTTTCCTGAACCGGAAGGGCCCATCAATGCAACGTATTCATTTTTCCGGATGCTTAAAGTAATGCCTTTTAATACAGGAATTGCCTGTTTTCCCATGTAATAGCTCTTTTGAATATTTTCCAGCTGTATAATGGTGTTACTCATGCATCTTTTTTTTCATGTAGGGAATGATCATTCATTTATCAGTGTAGATGGATTCTTAATCACTTTAGGCACTTTGAAATAAAATTCATCAGCGGAAGGCGCATTTTTCAATGCCTCCTCTCTGTTGCCGGCAACCTGCACAACATCTTCTCTCAATATATTCTCCTCGGTTGACATCTGAAGTAAGGGCTCCACTTCCGTAGTATCGAGTTCGTTGAGCTTCTCAACAAAACTGATCATTCTTTGCAAATCCTTCTTTATTTCCTCTTTCTCCTGCGGGTTAAATTCAAGACATGCCAGCTCGGACAACTTATATATCAGGGCATCATTTACTTCCATAAAAAACGATTATTGACAAAAATAGCGGATTCAGTTATACTTTTTAGTTAAAAATTGATCAGCGACAAAGAGCAATAGCCGATGGCCGGAGTAAGTTGACAGTCTAGCTATCAACTGTCAACTGTAAACTGTCAACTTTTCTTATCTTCGACGTCCTTATGGAAAAAAAGAAGGAAATTGTTTTGAGCGGTATTCGGCCTACCGGTTTTGCGCACTTGGGAAATTATTTTGGTGCAATGCGCAACTGGGCGCTTATGCAGGAAGAATATGACTGCTATTACTGTATTGTGGATTGGCATAGTCTTACTACCCATCCTGATACAAAAGAACTACACAATAACGTGCTTTGGATGTTTTCCGAATTGATTGCAAGCGGACTTGACCCGCAGAAATCTGTTCTTTATATGCAAAGCGATGTACCGGAAATTGCTGAACTGTACCTTTATCTGAATATGCTTGCATACAAAGGAGAATTGGAAAAAACACCCACATTCAAAGAGAAAGTGCGCCTTCAGCCAAACAATGTGAATGCCGGATTAATAACTTATCCTGTGCTACAGTCGGCCGATATATTAATACATCGCTCAGTAAAAGTTCCTGTTGGAAAGGACCAGGAACAACATCTTGAGATCACGCGGAATCTCGCTGAACGTTTTAATCATCGTTATGGAACGGTTTTCCCATTGCCCTATGCGTTTAACTATGGCAAAGAGCTAATAAAAATTATGAGCCTGGATGGGAAGGGGAAAATGAGCAAAAGTGAAAACCAGATGAATACCCTGTATTTGTCTGACAGCAATGAGTTGATCCGGAAAAAAGTCATGAAGGCGAAAACCGACAGTGGTCCGACGAAAATGAATTCGGATAAACCAGACTATATTGAAGGACTGTTTAATCTCATGAGACTGGTAAGTGATCCTTCCACCCTTGTAAAATTTGAATCTGACTTCAACAACTGCACTATACGCTACGGTGATATGAAAAAGCAACTGGCGGACGACATGGTAAAATTTATCACACCGATCCGGGAAAAAGCCAGGTCGGTTCATGATGACAGGAAATTCATTAAAATGGCTATGGAGCAGGGGGCAACGAAGGCAAGGGCCAGCGCTGCAGCAACACTCAAACTGGTAAGAGAGGCCATTGGGATAAAATATTATTAGACCATTTCAGCAACCGAAGCGAGAGCATTAAAAATCAGGAATAGGAACTATGTTTTCTGATTTTCTGATTGAGTAAAGAGTCTTTATATTCGAATATTGTTATACTTTACATTCAGGAATGGCAAAAAGCAAAAAACCAAAGCATATTGCGGTTGCAGGAAATATCGGTGCCGGTAAGACCACACTGACAGAAATGCTCAGCAAACATTACCGCTGGATTCCTCAATTTGAAGATGCGGACCATAATCCCTATTTAAACGATTTTTATGAAGATATGCCCCGGTGGAGTTTTAACCTCCAGGTTTTTTTTCTGAACAGCAGACTAAATCAACTACTCGAAATTTATAATGGAACGGAAACTGTTATTCAGGACAGAACCATTTACGAGGATGCCCACATTTTTGCTCCCAACCTTCACGAAATGGGCCTGATGAGCAAGAGGGATTATAATAATTATTTCCAGTTTTTCCAGACATTGAAGAGATTGGTCCAACCACCCGACCTGCTCATTTATCTGCAGGCCTCGGTTCCCACACTGGTCGGACAAATCCAGAAAAGAGGGCGCGAGTATGAAGAAAATATCAGGCTTGATTATCTCAAGCGCCTAAACGATCTGTATAATAAATGGATAGATGGATATAAAGAGGGTGCATTGCTGGTTATAGATATAGATAAAAATAAATTTCCGGATAACGAGGAGCATTTAGGCGAAATCATCAATCGCATTGATGCGCAGTTGTACGGATTGTTCTAATTGTAACTTGCATAATCCCGTAAGTCAGACAATTCTTCTTTCACTTTTTTCAACCATTCCTCCTGCTTGCTTTTGTTGATGGAATAATTTGTTTCATCATCATATTCTTCCTGTTTGTCATAGTATTCCTTCATCATACTGTCGTAAATTCTATTCACATCACTGCTAAGATGCGCATCATTGGGTTTATAGGCTTTTAATACCTTATTCAATTTTCGTGCATAGATTTCGGCAATATCAAAATGAGCCTGTTCGTGCGCCAGGATATAATCATTTCTGACGCGAACCCAGGATTTATTTTTGTCAAACCGGCAACGAATATGATATTGAAAACTTCCATTATTGGATTCGAAATCGATCTTGATTGAAGTGCTTGTCAATGCTGCGGCAGGAGAGCTTTTAACCGGGTCTGCCCTGAAATCACTCCAGGTTAACTTTCTTTCGGCACTCCAGTCAATCAAGTCATTATGTTGTTTGAAGGATGCAGGCCGGAGCAGGCTAATCAAAATAAAGTATAGAAGAAGAGGCATATCAAATGTTGTGTTCAGAATTCAGGTATAAAGTTTTTGCTTCTAAGCAATCATTGAACGGATTGAACTATGAAAAAGTGTGAGCACGATGCTAAAAAATAGAAAACTCCATCAGCAAAATGATGGAGTCTTTATAAACAAACAACGTTAGAGGCCCGATAAGATTTTAAGAATCTGCCTGCCAAATTGTGAATTTTATTTTTAAAAATAAAATTTTATTCAAAAAATTTTAAAATTTTGGCGCTGCTGCCAAAATCTCTTCGGGTACGGCTGTTTCGTATTTCCTGAAATTTTCAATGAACTGCTTGGCAAGATGGCGGGCTTTTTCATCGTAGAGCTGTTTATCGGCCCAGGTATTTCGCGGGTTAAGCAGTTCAGTGGGAACGTTGGGACATGATGCAGGGATGGCAATTCCGAAAACCGGATGGATTTCATAATCCACTCTATCCAGCTTGTTTTCGATTGCTGCGTTGATCATTGCCCGGGTGTAGCAGAGTTTAATGCGGGTGCCCACGCCATAAGGACCACCACTCCAGCCTGTATTGATTAACCATACCCTGACCTTATGGTCTTTTATTTTTTGTCCCAGCATGGCCGCATATTTTGCGGGATGCAAAGGCATAAATGGAGCTCCGAAACAGGCACTGAAAGTCGATTTGGGCTCAGTGATGCCGGTCTCCGTACCAGCTACCTTAGCCGTATACCCCGAAATGAACTGGTACATGGCCTGTCCGGGATTGAGCTTTGCAATAGGCGGTAATATTCCATAGGCGTCGCAGGTCAGGAAAAAAATATTTTCAGGAATATTCCCTATCGACGGCGTTTGTGCATTGGTGATATAATTTAATGGATAGGAGACACGCGTATTTTCTGTGATTGAACCATCCTCAAAGTTGATGCGGTTGGTATTTTTAAAGAATTGTACATTTTCAACCAACGCACCCGAATGAATGGCCTGAAATATTTCCGGCTCGGTTTCCGGATTGAGATGAATGCATTTTGCATAACAGCCGCCTTCAAAATTAAATACTCCGGCTCCATTCCATCCATGTTCATCATCTCCAATTAATTTTCTCCTCGAATCGGTACTCAGTGTTGTTTTACCCGTTCCGCTCAGACCAAAAAATAATGCAGTATCTCCATCTTCTCCCATATTGGCGGCACAATGCATACTCAGCACTTTTTCGCGTGCAGGTAAGATATAGTTAAGAACCGAGAAAATCGCTTTTTTAATTTCACCGGTATAGCCTGTACCGGCGAGTAACACCATTTTTTGCTTGAAAGAAATCACCACAGCATTTTGTTGTCTCGTTCCACATTGTTCTGCGTTAAGTTTCAAATGAGGGGCTGCCAAAATATGCCAGTCGGCTTTAAATTCTTCTAATTCTTCTTCCTCTGGCCGGAGAAACATGTTATAGGCAAAGAGGTTCATGGAAGGGGTTTCAGTAATAATGCGGATATTCAGGCGGTATTGCGTTTCTGCGCAGGCATAACAATCTCGTATCCAGATTTCGGGGACAGCATTTAGGTAATCCGTCATTCTTTTGAAAATGTTATGATAATGCTTTTCATCGATCGCCTGATTAAATTCATTCCAGTGGATACAATGGGCTGTAGTTTCATCTTTCACTATGTACCTATCCTTTGGACTGCGGCCGGTAAAAGCACCTGTATGAATAACCAAAGCCCCGCTGTCATTCAGAATTCCTTCTTTTTTGCAGAGGCAATTTTCTATCAATTCCCGGGGGCTTAACTGATAGTGAATGGAATCGGAAACACGTAATCCAAGGGCAAGCAGCTTATCTACGGCAATGGAAATAACTGGGTTAGACATAGCAATCGCGTATTTGAACTGCAAAGCTAAAATTTAATTTTATCTAAAACAAAGTCAATAAATTACGTATAATTAGATAATTTCAAATAAAAACGGGTACAGAATGAAAATATTCTAGTATCACTGCTTTTTTGAGACGAATGGATTGAGGGCAAAAACTAACATTTGTTAGTTTTTGTATAGCACATAAAAAATATCAGAAATCCGGAAAAAATAAGAGACCGGAAATCTGAAAAAAAACAGCCCAGACCGGTTTTAATGTTTAATTTTTTCTTTGAAGAGCTGAACATCAACGATCAAGCCTCAAAATAATTACTTTTACAAATTGTAGTTTAACTTGAGTGCATGAAATATTTGCCATTAAATCCGCTTCTTTTTAAAAAAAACCGGGATCGATTTACCAAAGAACTTTTGCCGAACTCCATCGCCATTTTCGTGAGCAATGATGAAATGCCCACCAATGGGGATGCTCTCTACCCGTTTAAGCAAAACAGTGATTTGTTCTGGCTCAGCGGAATCACCCAGGAAGACAGCATGGTTATTTTGTTCCCGGATCATCCGGATCCTAAATACCGTGAAGTGCTGGTGCTGGTTCGTCCAAACGAACTGAAAGAAAAATGGGATGGGAAAAGATTGCGCGCTGAAGAAGGCAAAGAGATTTCGGGCATTCAAACAATAGTATGGCTTGATACGGTTGATGCATTGCTTCAGCAGTGGATTCATCTTGCTGATCATATTTATCTCGATTCAAATGAAAATGATCGTAAATCGAGCCTTGTACAGACCAGGGAATACAAATTTATTGAAGAGACAAAAAAAAGATATCCTCTGCATCACTATCATCGTGCAGCAAAGATC
>DATJWE010000163.1:0-5445 GCA_035501475.1 Puia sp.
ATAAGGAACACAAGAATATAGATGCTGTTTCCGTGTCCACTCCCGACAACGTCCATGCTGTAGCTGCCCTGGCGGCCATGCAACTCGGAAAGCATGTATATGTTCAAAAACCATTGACTCATGATATTTATGAAGCCCGCATGCTAACGGAGGCGGCTAAACGCTATAAGGTGGTGACGCAGATGGGCAACCAGGGCGCTTCAGGCGACGGCGTAAGAACTATGCAGGAATGGTACAATGCAGGACTCATAGGCGATGCTACAGCGATCTACGTGTGGACTAACAGGCCCGTATGGCCGCAGGGAATGGGATATCCCAAAACAAAAGATGATATTCCCAAAGAACTTGACTGGGATTTGTGGCTGGGGCCGGCACAGATGCAGGATTATCATAAGGAATTTGTTCCGTTCAGTTGGCGGGGCTTCTGGGCCTTCGGTACAGGAGCGCTGGGTGATATGGGCTGCCACCTGATCGATCCTGCTTTCAAAACCACAGGTCTCGGTTATCCGTCAGAAGTGGAATGCAGCCAGGTGTCTATTTATGAAAAAATGTGGACAGCCAGTTATTATCCTGAATCCTGTCCTGCTGCTTCTTCAATCAAATTGAGATTTCCGGGAAAAGCCGGAAAGCCTGATGTCAGAATGTATTGGATGGATGGCGGCATTCGTCCTGAAAGACCCGATGAACTGGGACCCGATGAAATTTTTGGCGACAGAGACGGAGGCGGAGTTCTTATTGTCGGCACAAAAGGTAAAATGATGTGCGGCACTTATGGAAGTGACCCCAAATTACTGCCTACATCCCGCATGAGCGAGGTGAACGTTCCGAAAACCCTGCCGAGAGTGCCGGAAGGCCACTATGTACAATGGGTGAATGCAAGCATTGCCGGTTATGGCAAAATGGAAGTAAGCTCTCCTTTTGAATATGCGGGTCCCCTGACGGAAACCATCCTGATGGGTAACCTGGCGCTGAGAAGTTGGAATGTGAAAGTTGGATCCGGATTCCCGGGGAGGAAGAAATTATTATGGGACGCGCCGAATATGAAGATCACCAACTTTGAGGAAGCCAACCAGTTTGTAAAAAGGGAATACCGCAGTGGATGGGAAACAAAATGGCCATGAGAATATTTTTCGGAGAAAAATAATAAGAGAAACCAGGTAGAGTGTCACAATTTGAAATTTTCACGACAACTTGTCCCGCTTATAGCGGGATAGACACATCAAAACATAGTTTCTCACATAGCTATGTGTTTCTATAAGCCTATGTATCTATGTGGTAATTTTTTTGAAACTGAGACAATACTGAAATCAAAGTAATTACCGGGCGCCTGCCAGTTCAGTAACAGAAAATCAGGCGCCCTTTTCTTAGCGGATCCCGTCTTTCCAGATCCTTCTTTTCTCTGTAGGCAATGCGCTGACAAAATAATACTGATTCCAGTATTTTTTTCTTTTGTCAAATACAGGACGACTTGAATTTCTCTTTATTTTTTCGAGCAAAAAAATTGTTGCCTGTGATTGCCTTAAGCGGGCAGTTGAGCAAAAATGGAAAACCAGATAGTTAATCATTGAGTAAAGCAGAAAGTGTAATAAGTTCGTTTTGTTTGTAAATATTTTTTGAATCATCGAAACATTTACTGAATTCTTCCAGTAATATCTGGATAGTTCGGATGCGCGAAACCGGTTTGAAATACGAATCGACCGGAGCAACAGATACGCGTTTGAAATAATTTTCAACATCCTTGTGGGTAAATACCTGGCCGCTCAACGGATCGATAAAGAATTCGACCCGGTGAAAAGCATCCTTGTGTATTGATTCTTCATTCTCATATTCCGGTTTGATATAACCCAATACAAATTGTCGCGGGATATTAATTGCCCTGACGGGAATTTCCAGCAATTCACTGAGAATTAAATACAGGATTCCGTTGATGATGGTGTTCCCTCTCTTTGTTTCAATTAACTTGTTGATGAGGAATTCTTCCGGGTGCTGGTATCCTACTTCGGTTCCTTTCAGGTTGTAATAACCATACAGAATGCTTGTCAGTACATTGATTTGTTCAAGAGGGGTGAGATAGGTGTTCAGTTCAAGCCAGATATTCCTCCGCAGTTTTTCTATTTCCTGCAGGACAGAAGTGGAGGCCAGTTCCGGGTATTGAAATTTAGCCACCAGGAGACAGGCCGTCAACAAATCATGGGTGCTGCTGTTTTTCCAGCGCTGAAAATCTTCTGTAAGGTCGCTGTAATGTAGTTTGTGAATGAGAATTTCAATGCGTTCCTGAATACTTTCACTGACTGTATTCTCCCAGAGGTTTTCAAGATTGGGAATAATGCCTCTGCCATAGCTCACGATACGGTTACTCACGTTAACGAACACTTCCTCGTCGGGGTCGTCAATAAGATGAAACAATGCTTTAATTTCTTTGGTTTCCTGCATGGGGTGGATATTTCGCTTCTCCCGGATTCATTCTTTGCTAACTAATCAAACGGATACAGAAATGAATATCGGAGAAGTTGTAAATCTTAAACAAAAATTTTTTCCACAAATCCCCTTCTGTTGTTTATTTCTTTACTATTGCTTCTTTTGCTATTAACGATCGACTTATAAAATTCTTGTGTAAGCAGACCGTAAAACTTAGTATCCTTCAATATTTGCGTCGGGGATTACACTTAGCAATACGGATTTCGGCCTGATTTTGTTGCCGGATCCGATCGGAATTTTTAGTGTATGTTATTTTTTCTTCCGGGGAACTCTCTTTGGGGGATTGGCCTTGACTTCTTCAATGATCTCTTTCACTTCTTCAATGCTCAGGTCGGCAGCAGTATCCTGTTTTTCTTTGGGAATTTTATAATTCCGTAATCCCTGCTTGATATAAGGCCCATAGGGCCCACGCAATAATTGTATTTTTTCTTTTTCGAATACCTTGATCGTTCTTTCTTCTTTGGCCGTTCTTTTTTCAACAATAATTGGCGTCGCCTCCTCCAGGTTGATTGTGTAAGGATCGAATTCCTTGCCGAGCGAGTAGAACTTTTTGTTATGCGCGATATATGGACCAAAGCGCCCGATATTAATGGTCACATCTTCTCCCTCAAATTGCCCAAGGTTGCGAGGTAGTTTGAACAGTTCCATTGCTTCATCAAAGCTGATTGTCTCAATGCTCTGCGTATTCTTGAGTTTGGCGAAACGGGGTTTTTCTTCATCATTCTGATCGCCTATCTGCACCATCGGGCCATAACGTCCCATTCTCGTAATCACTTTTTTCCCCGTTTTTGAATCCGTCCCTAATTCTCTTTCGCCACTGATCCGTTCCGCTTTTTCGATCGTATTCTCTACATCCTTTTTGAAAGGAGTATAAAAATCATCGATCATATTATTCCATTTCATTTTCCCTGCAGCTACTTCATCGAACTCTTCTTCGATACGTGCAGTGAAATTATAATCCATGATGTCATCAAAATATTGTTTCAAAAAGTCGGTCACCACCAGGCCCAGGTCTGTCGGAAAGAGTTTTGATTTTTCTGCCCCCGTCGTTTCGTGATCTGACAATTTACTGATCACATTATTTTTTAATTGTAATATCCTGAAAGTTCTTTGTACACCTTCCTTATCTCTTTTTTCTACATATCCTCTTTTAAGAATGGTTGAAATGGTAGGCGCATAAGTGGAAGGACGGCCGATGCCGAGTTCTTCTAATTTTTTCACCAGTGAAGCCTCAGTATATCTCGGCAATGGGCGGGTGAATCGTTCAGTTGCTTTCATCTCTCTCAATAACAATTGCTGGCCTACTGCCAACGGAGGCAAGGTGCCTTCCTCGTGCTCATCTTCAGTAATGTCTTCTTCATCGCGATCTTCGCGATACACTTTGAGAAATCCGTCGAACTTCAAGACTTCGCCATTCGCAGTAAGTTCTTCTTTATTTGTTGAGATCTCTATTTTCGCAATTGTTTTTTCAAGTTCGGCATCTGCCATCTGGCTGGCCATTGTTCGTTTCCAGATCAGGTCGTATAATTTTCTGCAATCAGCATCTTCCACAGAAGTATTCTCCATGTATGTCGGACGAATCGCTTCATGGGCTTCCTGTGCGGAGTCATTTTTATTTTTATATTGACGTGGTTGATAATAATTATTTCCGAAGCGGCTGCCTATCTGATTTTTTATATCCTGTATTGCTGTATCACTGAGATTGACACTGTCGGTACGCATATACGTTATCTTACCACTTTCATAAAGTTTTTGGGCAAGTACCATGGTGCGGCTGACAGAATAACCCAGTTTACGTGAGGCTTCCTGCTGCAAAGTAGAGGTGGTGAAAGGAGCTGAGGGAGATTTTTTTCCCGGCCTGACCTGGATATCCGTTACTGTGTAGTTGGCGCCAACACAGGTTTTCAGAAACTTTTCAGCATTTTCTTCTGAGGAATACTTCTTTCCTTCGGCAGGAAAATTTACATTTTTCCCGCTGATTTCTTTCGCGCTGAACTGAGCATCGATTTTGAAGCTGCTGATGGGCGCAAACGCATTGATTTCTCTTTCCCGCTCTGCAATCAGGCGAACGGCTACGCTTTGCACTCGGCCTGCACTCAGATTATTCTTCATACTCATCTTGCGCCACAATACCGGGCTTAGCTGAAATCCTACAATCCTGTCGAGCACCCGGCGGGCCTGCTGGGCATCCACAAGATGCATATCCACTGTTCGGGGCTTCCTGACCGCAGATTGAATAGCAGGTTTGGTGATTTCGTGAAAAACAATCCGCTTGGTGGTTTTGGGATCCAGTCCAAGCACCTCACATAAATGCCAGCTGATGGCTTCTCCTTCACGATCTTCATCGGTTGCGAGCCAGACTTCACCAGATTTTTTTGCAATACTTTTCAGTTCTTTGACTACTTTCTGTTTGTCGGCCGGCACAATATACCTGGGTTTATAATTGTTTTCAATATCAATACCCATATCCTCTTTTTCAAGGTCGCGGATATGCCCGTAACAGCTCCTGACTTCAAAATCTTCGCCAAGTATTCTTTCGATGGTTTTTGCTTTCGCAGGGGATTCCACAATCAATAAATTCTTCGCCATAAATCGATTAAATCATTTAAAACAAGTCCGGTTTGCGTGCAATTTTACAGTATAACAGTGAAAGTAAAAAATTGGTTCACGTTGTATAAGTACGTAAAAACCTCAGAAATAGTTACTTGTCATCAGAAACATGCAATGAATGCAAGGCATTATTATGAATAGATATTTCAGATGATTGTCGTTTTGATGACAGGGTTCATACAAAAGATGCTGCATGGCTGCTTTCATGAATTCCATTGATTTTCATAGATTCGTAATTTATGTAATTCACATAATTTGTGTAATTCGTGTATCGTATTTATTCTATTGGAGATGCCGGGATTACTTTGGACATGGGTAATCAGATCGATGAAAAATTGAATCGCAAGATTCTGGCTA
>DATJWE010000164.1:0-6849 GCA_035501475.1 Puia sp.
CGGAGTTTTTTCTTTTGTATCAATATTAACAGGAGCTTGTATATTAGGGTTGTTCTGAATATTTTTTTCTGCCTGTAAAGCCGGTTTTCGTGCTGCAGCAGTCTGCAGGTAAATTTTTTCTCCTGTTGCGGGTTCTTCTCCGGCAGATAACTGATTTAACAATAACAGGTTTTCGTATCGGATTCCTTCTTCCTGGCAGATATCATATAATGATTCACCGTTTTGTACGATATGAAATTCAACGGCGCCGGTTTTTCTTTTGCGTTGTAAATAGATAAGCTGGTCACTTACCAGTATATCTTCCTCCTTCAGGTCATTAAAGTCCAAAAGCCTGCTAAGTGGAATTTCATACTGGTCAGATAAAGACAATAAAGCTGTGCCTGCTTTCGCAAAAATGACTCTCGTATTGTTAATCTGGAATTCTCCCTGCGGGTATTGCTGCGAAGATGAATTCAATTCCCGTATCCCGTATCCAGTACCCCGCATCCCGTATCCCGCATCCGGTGTCCCCGATCCCGTTGCATTTTGATTATTTGTTGCTCCCGCAATGACTTCATCGGATGGCTTTAGCTTTCCCATCGCAATTAATGAATACTGTTGCAGGTTATAATCCCTGATGAGTTGAACGAGTATTTGCGGATATTTTGGATTTGTGGCGTAGCCCGCTTTTTTTAAACCATTCGCCCAGGCCTGATAATCCAGTGGATCAAGTTTGAAAAGAAAGCTGTATCGCGTACTGCTCATCAGGAAGTTTGAGTGATCCTTGTATGAATCCTGTGCGCTGTTATAACTTCTGAAGCATTCCCCCCGTTCATCATCGTCGTGAAACACGACGGAGCCCGTCCAGGAATCCTTGCATTTAATTCCAAAATGATTGTTTGATTTTTTTACCAGTTCGCTCGTTCCTGCTTCAGTCTCATGAATACCCTGGGCGAGAATGATAGAAGCGGGTATGCTTGTCCGTTGCATTTCACTAATGGCAATTGCTTTATAAGAGTTGATATATGCAATGATGTCCGTGCTGCTTTGCCCTTTCAACAATTTGCCCGGTATAAAGGCCAATAATAGAATACTGTATTTTAATTTCATGTTAGTCACTGCGCAAATTACTTTTTCCGTATCAGCAAAAGCCCATCCCTGACGGTGAGTAATACTTTCTCGACCGATTCATCAGCTTTAATTTTTTTATTGAAGGCGTGAATGGCCAAGGCATTTTTCCCTTTTATTTCTTTTTCGAGCACCTGCCCGTGAAACAACACATTATCGGCTATTATTAATCCTCCCTGGCGAACCTTTGGTAAAACCAGCTCATAATACTCGATATAGCCGGTTTTGTCAGCGTCGATAAACACCAAATCCCAGGCCAGTCGAAGGGAAGGAATTATATCTAACGCATTTCCTATGTGCAAAATTATTTTATCTCTGGCATTCGCTTTTTCAAAATTTGCTGCTGCGGTTTCAGCATCTGCCGGGTTTAATTCAATCGTATGTAGTTTCCCGCCTTTTTGCAGTCCCCTGGCCAGACATAAAGCGCTATACCCCATAAAAGTCCCGATTTCAAGGATATTAAGGGGCTGGACCAGGCAACTGATAATTTCAAGCAGTTTGCCCTGCACCTGGCCACTAAGCATATGTGCATGGGAGTGAGATTGGCTGGAAACTGTAATGTCATGGTTCAGCTTATCTTCATCCGAAGAAAATTGTTCTGCATAGGTTTGTGCCAATGGATGTATCAGGTCCACTTTATGCTCTTTACGCAAAGATAAGAAACGAAAAAAATAAGAAACCTGAACGGGGCCGAAGCAACAAACACCAATGCCTGATTTCGATTTTAGAAGTTAGGTTGAAGAGAATTCCTCGAATAAAAGCTCAGGACGTGATTAGCCACTTCATCTGCTGTATCCGCGATTTTTAATAATTCGAGATCATTATTTGAAATATTACCTGCGCCTTCCAGCATGGTTTTTTTCATCCAGTCAAATAATCCTCCCCAGTAAGAAGAGCCTACCAGGATCAACGGCACGGGAGACATTTTCCTCGTCTGGATAAGTGTCGCGACTTCAAAAAACTCATCCATCGTTCCAAATCCGCCGGGCATCATGACGAATCCCTGAGAATATTTTGTGAACATTACTTTTCTCACAAAAAAATATTCAAAATGCAGAGCTGCATCGCGATCGATAAAGGGATTGGCATGTTGTTCAAAAGGAAGTTCGATATTTAATCCCACGGATTTGCCGCCTCCGAGCTGAGCACCTTTATTTGCTGCTTCCATGATGCCGGGACCACCTCCGGAAATAATACCAAATCCTTCTTCCGACAAACGTTTTGAAATGTCAACCGCCAATTCATAATATTCCTCACCGGGCGTAGTTCGTGCCGAACCAAATATGGAGATGCATGGACCTATTTTGGCAAGTGCTTCAAAGCCATCAACAAATTCCGCCATTATTTTAAAGATCTGCCAACTTGAATGTGCTTTTGATTCTGCCCACCTGCGCTGTTTCGATAACCGGATCGTATCGTTCATACTCACTGTAATTTAGGGTTAAGATAAGAAGTGCCACCCGCCTCAGCCGGATGGCACCCTTTAGTATTATAACGTATAAATAAAAAAATTAGTTTATAAGCGCCTGTTTTTTTGATACCATTAACAGGCCTAGGAAGGTCAGTATACCATTAATTAGCAGCAATTCAATACCAATCTGGAAACCACCGAACCACTGGACCGCATTCCTGCTGACCAGCCAGCAGATCAGGGGAACAACCAGGCAAATGGCTGTAATCATCCAGGTTTCCGGCAGGCGCCGTTTGGTAAAAATGCCAAAGGCAAAAAGGCCGAGCAGTGGACCGTAAGTGTAGCCCGCAAACTCAAGAATGATATTGATGATGGATTTATTATTGATCCATTTAAAAACCAGTATGCATAACAGGAAGATGAGAGCAAAAATAACATGCACGGTCATCCTTATGCGCTTTTTTCTTTTTTCCTGGATGTCTCCTCTTTTTTTTAAACCAAGGATGTCAATGCAGAAAGACGAGGTCAATGCGGTCAGTGCGCCGTCGGCACTGGGAAACAGCGCTGAAATCAATCCGATAATGAAAATGATAGCTATGGATTTAGGAAGGTATTGCAGCGCCACAGTTGGGAACAGGTCATCCCCGATTACATTCTTTCCTTGAACCATCAGCTGGTGATGGTCATAACTCCCTCCGTTACTTAGCATGAAAAGATATAATAATCCGCCAAGCAACAGAAACAGAAAATTCACCAGTACCATGACGCCACTGAATAACATCATATTTTTTTTTGAATCTCCGAGGTTCCTGACACTTATATTTTTTTGCATCATTTCCTGATCGAGACCTGTCATAGCAATGGTGATGAACATACCTCCAACGATCTGCTTCAGAAAGAAGCCCTTACTTTGGATATCAGTATTAAAAAGCCTGGTGTATCCGTGTGCATCCAGTGCATTAGCGATACCACTGAAGGAAAGCCCCATCCGTTGCATGATGTATAATATACAAACGATCAGGCCGAGAAGCATGAAGGTCGTTTGTAACGTATCTGTATAAACGATGGTTTTGACACCTCCTTCGAAAGTATAGAGGATGATCATCAGGAGAATAACCAGGGCTGTAATTCCAAAAGGTACTCCCAGTGAATCAAGAATAAATACCTGCAGTACATTGATCACGAGATATAATCTTGCGGTAGCGCCGACTGTTCTCGAAATGATGAAGAACAGAGCGCCTGTTTTGTATGCAATAACTCCAAAGCGTGAATTCAGGTAGTTGTATATTGAAGTCAGTTGCAGCCGGTAGTATAAAGGCAGCAGGATGAAGGCCACAATAAAATATCCGAGCCAGTAACCAATGACTACCTGGAAATAACCAAAAGCCTTATGTGCATCGCCTGCAAAGTCTCCGACTGTTCCTGGAACAGACACGAAAGTCACACCAGATAAGGAGGTCCCGATCATGCCAAATGCAACCAGCATCCAGTTTGAGCTGCGATTGCCGATAAAAAAGGAATCGTTATTCGAGTTCCTGGAAGTGAGGTAGGCCACTGCCAGTAATAACAGGAAATAACCGATTACAAATGAAAATAGCAATAAAGGGGACATGGATCAATGATACAAATAAATATTAATTGACAAAAATCATCGTCAAGGTAAATCAAAATTCATATTCTCAAATCACCGGCGTGTCAGGGTATTCTTTCCGTTGGCATAATAATATTTGCTTATTAAAATAAAAGTGCTTCAACATTAGGAAATGCAAGCATAAAATTTCAATTTTAATTTTTCTGAAAACAACTGAATCTTATGGATATCCGATCTGTCGCGGTTTTTTGCGGATCAAAAACAGGAAAGAACCCGGTGTTTGCCCAACATGCTCACGAATTAGGCAGGTTTATTGCCATGTTGAAATTAAAGTTGATTTACGGAGGAAGCAATAAAGGCCTGATGGGTATATTGGCCGATGCAGTATTGGCCAATGAGGGTGAGATTATGGGAATCATTCCGGAAATGCTGATCGAATGGGAACACCAGCACCAGGGCCTGACGGAGCTCGCCATTGTACCGGACATGCACATACGAAAAAAAATGATTTATGAAAGAGCCGATGCAGCAATTGTAATGCCAGGCGGTTTTGGTACGATGGATGAATTATTTGAAATGCTGACCTGGAATCAATTAAAAATTCACGACAAAAAAATTTATGTGCTTAATTCGGATGGCTTCTACAATCATTTGCTCAAACATCTCAGGCTTTCACAAAAAGAAGGTTTCTTGTACGATCCGATAGAAGAGCGTATGATGTTTTGTGACAGCCCCGTGGAATTATTTAACAGGATAGGCTAGAATCCGAACGCAAATCCAAATGCGTATAGAGGCTGATGGTAGTACGGTGACAGGCTATTTTGCACTACATCATACAGAATACTGAAGGTTACGGCGCCGTTTCTACCCGTAGGAATCGCTGCGCCACCTCCCAGCAGCAATGAAGGAACAAACTGGCTTGGTATTTTATATTCTCCATCCGGATTATAATATTGTTGTTTTCCCCAGATATAGTTTACTTCAGGTTGTGCCTGGATAAACAGAAAAGGAATGGGATAAAGCCGGCCAAAAATATTCATGCCCGCATAGCTGTAAATATCTTTTTCATAAAGCGTATTGGAATAGGTATAATATTTATAATTATAGTAGGCGTAATTGACTCCTGCTCCTGCTGCAAAAAGAGGGGAGAAGCGATAACCTACCTGCGGTGAGATATTGATGGCTGTGCTATATGAACCAAAAGCCAGACCAAAAGCTCCGCCAATAAATAACTTTGACTTATCAAAACCTTTTTGACCGGACTGATCCTGTGCTGAAGCTGCTCCGGCGATAATCACACACAATGCAAGAAACAGAAATATTTTTTTCATATATTTTTTTTAGAGCTGAAACAAATTAATCCCCAAAATCTATTATAAATCTGGTGACCAATTGTTTCAGGGGTTGGAGAAATCTATACAATCTGCTGCAAAAAAACATAATCATAAGTTAATCAGTTGTCAAAATTTTCCAGGTATTCACAATGCTGTTGGATCTATTGGGTAAAACTGGGACACAGAGATTGATGGCGGTCGCCATTGTATTGGCTGTAAAAACCATTTTTTATAAGAGCAAATTCCCAGGCTCCTCGGCCTCCGTTATATTTGGTCAACGTGGAAACAGTGATGTCGTAAGTAAATGTCAGGCGGATATCCTTATAAATAAAACCAACCATCGGAATAACAGCGTCGCCTACCCGAAAATACAGGCCGCCGATCAGCTGTTGATCACCATCACCTGATAAATTGTACTGCGCATTAAATCCTGCCACAGTTTCGGAGGATCCGGCCTGGTTGGTGTAATAAGCCATCGGGCTGAGGATAACCTGGTCACTGGTTTTAAAACTACCATTCAGAAAAGCAATGTAACGCATGGGAATATGGCTATCGAACCCGGCGGGATCAGTGCTGAAAAAAGACTCTCTTGCACGGTTGATATGTTGAATGGAAAATCCTCCGTTTACGTAAGTTCTTTCATTTGGGAAATACGCGTAGTTCATACCCACCTGCATGTCAAAATAATTCACATTGGGCTCATCAATCACCACACTGGTCGGTAACGTGTTGTCGAAGAATTTTCCATCAAACTGGTCAGGGAACTTCAGGCTGGTACTGTTGATGCGCTTATTAACCCACCCCGCATTAAAGCCCGCTGTAAGCAGGCTGGAATAACCAAGCATTTGGTGGTAAGCGACGGAACCATACACTTCGGTGGATGTCAGGCTGCCTGAACCTGCCACATCCCGGAGAATAACGCCTCCTAAACCCAGCCAGCCCGATTGAATTCTGTTTCGGAAAACCTGGGCATCTCCCCAAATACTCATGGTCTTATAAGGTTCTGACATCACAGAAGACCATTGATTGCGGTAATTTGCACCGAGGCGATAGTCTGCATCTGGTATAAAACCAGTATTAGCGGGATTCGTTGTAAGCGGAGAATTGAACCATTGGGAAAAATGCAGATCCTGTGCTGAAAGAGTGCACATGCAAAACGCATTGATCAAACTAATGAATATTCCTTTTTTCATTGGGTTCATTTCAGGAATTACTGATACTCATTCAAAGTTACGTTTTACCTCTATTAACTCCTATCTTATTAACGTGATATCTCCTTTTCTGGTTGTTTTAGTACCGTCAAAGAAGACAGCATCGAGGGTATAGGCATAGACGTCCATGGGTTGAGGGACACCTTTAAAAGTGCCATCCCATCCCTGGTTAGGATCATTGGTTTCAAAGACGAT
>DATJWE010000165.1:0-6778 GCA_035501475.1 Puia sp.
CATAAAAAGTAAAATTCAGGTGGGAGTACCCGCTGGCATTCCTGTATCCGACAAAAGCAGAAGCATTTGCCATTTTAAAACCGGTATTATACACTCTTCCATCAATGGGGTTGGCATAATTTTTTGCAATTCTTTCCGAGCCACGCAATGCATAAGACCAATGATCAAAACCCCGGCTGATGCTTAGGCTATTGCCAATTAAACCATTGTTCGTTTGGTATTCTGATAAAAATTTTCCATGAATTTTCCCGTCCGTCTCTTTTGGTATTGAAGTAAATACACTCAGCACACCTGCAATGGCATCAGAACCATACATCAGGCTCGAAGGACCTTCGATCACTTCGGCCTTATCAATGATATAGTCGTCCATCGGCACACCATGTTCATCGCCCCACTGTTGTGTTTCCACGCGAAGGATCCCATCGTACAAGGTCAACACCCTGTTATACCCTAATCCATTAATGAAAGGCTTAGAAATATTCGGCCCGGTTTTCACGGTCTGCAATCCAGGTGCATTTTTCGCAATGGCATCTATCGCGTTATCTTCAAGAGTCTGCTCAATGGCTTTTTGCGAAACAGTGACGATTGCGACCGGGTTTTCTCTAATTAATGTCGTCTTTGAAGCACCCGTGACAACTATTTCATTTAATATTCCCTGCTTGGGTGTTAACAGAATAGCATAATTATTCTTTTCAGGCAGAATGCTTATGGTATCTGCTCTGTAACCCAGATAAGAAGCCACTATCTTCAACGAATCGGATTTTTCAGCAATGCGTAAGCTGAATCTTCCGGTTTCATCCGTTGTAGTTCCCGAGAAGCTGTGCAGAACGGTTATGCTGCAAAAACTTATCGGGCTATTCGTTTCAGCGTCTGTCACCGTTCCGTTGACAATCCTGCTTTGCGCGAAAAGATTGTGGGTTAAACCAGTCAGCAAAAGAAGGAAAATGAATACTCGCAGGATATTTTTCACAATCCAATAGTTAAATTATAATAGCAAAAATATAAAGTTAGATTAATCTAACAAATATTATTTTCACTAAAAAACTATTTGCATTAGCTTTAAAAGATGAATTCCCTGACAGAAGAAAATTACCTGAAAGCTTTGTTCAACATCGCCAGTGAGGCCGGCGAAGTGAATGTGAACGAACTTTCCAAAAGACTCGGTATTAAAATGCCTACCGTAACCAGCATGATGAAAAAACTGGCAGAAAAAAAATTAGTCCATTACGAAAGCTATAAGCCGCTGCGCCTTACCGAAAAAGGTAAGAAAGAAGCCGGTCTAATTATCAGGAAACACCGCCTGACAGAGATGTTCCTGGCTGAAAAAATGAATTTCGGCTGGGAAGATGTGCATGATGTTGCCGAACAAATTGAGCATATCCAGTCGCCTGCTTTTTTTGACAAGATGGATGAACTGCTTGGCTATCCAAAAATTGACCCGCACGGTTCTCCCATACCCGACAGGAACGGAAAGATAATCTGGAAGGAATATAGCAAACTAAGCGATTGCAAAGCGGGAGATAAAGTAAAACTTGCTGCTGTGATAAATACTTCATCCGATTTTTTAAAATACCTCAATACCCGTGAACTGCGACTGGGCTTGAAAATAAAAATCAAATCCATTGAAGCATTTGATAAATCAATGATTGTAACTTATGAAAAGCACCCTGCTGAAGTGTTAAGCAATATTGTTTCTGACCGGTTGATGGTAGAAAAAGCGTGAACAATACTTTTGCCCGCAAATATTTTCAATCAAACAATCGTTTTAGATGCAATACATCTTCGGGGAAAATCAATGGTATTTTTCATACGCTTATCATTAAAGTTTCTTCAAGATTAGCAATCCCTGATCACTGTTTTCAAGATGGATTTCGTTATTTGCAGAATCAGTTACAACATATTTTACACAGGATTTATTGTTGCCTATTTCTATAAACATATTTTCATTTTCAGCAACTATACAATACATCGTTAAAAAATAATTATTCAGTTTAATATTACTAACCAACAAATCAAACGAGTCTTTTTTTAGAACAGAAGGCGTATCTGAGAAAACATAAATCATCTCTTCGAGTTCTGATTTCCACGCCCCTATTATATTTTGTTCTATTTCAGATTTGCTTAAAAATCTCATCGAGTGAATGTTGTATTGATTCTACTTAACAATGTCGCCGTAACAATGAGATGGTTTATCAAAAAAATGTTGTTATTTTCATTATGTCCCCTAGTATATCATCATGGCTTTTCTACAAAATGATTGAGACTGTGTAAAGAGTCTATCAATATGGTAGCCGGGTCTTTTAGGTCCGCAGATTCATCATAGAATCCCAACCTCGAAACTACAGCTACCGTACTTCTTCGGGTTGTTACACAGTCTCAATTTCTGGATGATTCAGAATATATGACTGTCAGCAAACACGCGCGGATTACAATAACTACATCCTTAAGCGTATTCCCGCATACATTTGACGCCCGCGCAACGGACCCCAGATGTGCGCGGTGTTGAAATTTCCATATTGATCAAAATAATGAGGTTCGTCGTGAGCTGAACCTGCTTGCGTGTAGTTAAACAGATTTTCACCACCCGCGTAGAATTCCACATGCGAGTTCAAATGATAGACTGCCTTTGCGTTAACGACAAAATAAGTGGGAGCCGTCGTCAGTTTGGGATCACTTGCCACGCCATCAACGAATTGGTTGTAGTGGCCACCGTAGCCATATGGCAGCAGGTTACGCGAAGGAATGCACTGCACATCGCTCGAAAATGTAATGCGTTTCGTCGTAATGGAAATACGCCCAATCACTTCTGTTTCCTGTGCCGCCACAAGTTCTACAGCCTTGAATGAGTTAGGAATTACCTGGTGGGCCACGCCAACTCCGAGTTCGAGCCATTTATTCACAATCCTGTCGGCTTCAAAGTCCATGTCAAGAAAGAACATAGTGGTAGAATCACTAAGTAAGATAGGTCGCAGAATAAGGGAATCCGGGTTCGCGCCAACATATTCCAAACCTGTGACCCAGGTGCCATACATCGAACCGGTAAATGTCCAGAGTCCTGGTGTCCAGGAAAGCGATCCTCCGGTACCTATGCCCTTTTCCAACTGGGTGACGCCAATGTCGAATCCGTCGTTCAAAAGGCCGTGATCCAGTTCGAAGAAGGTAAGCGGCGCACGCCAGCCCAAACCCGCGGACAGCCGAAGCGTAAGGTCCTCGTTGAATTCCCAGCGGAAGCTCGCACGTGGCGCAACGATGAAATTATTAATTGTCGAATTGGGCTTGTAAATCCAATTTACGTGGATTTGATCCGCACGCACAGCAAGGGAGAGGTCGCGTTCATTCCCAAAATTCAACACGTCTTGAAGGTACACCCCGCCATAAGCGCTTTTGTATGAATCAGGCGTAATTTCAAGTTGCTGGTAATAGTATACCGATTGCGATGTCATCTTCTCGCTGTTGAAGTTACCGCCCACTGTAATGGTGTGGGCTCCGGCCTGGGTCTGCCATCGAATGTCTGTCACAAGGGTGTGATCGATATTCGCGTAATCAGCGCCGCCTTCGTACATGGAATTTTGCGACTGACTGGCATAGCCCCCGCGAAGCTGCAGGAAACTAGCATTCGATGTATGCAAAGTGAGCGAGGCTGCGCCTTCATCGCGCTTCGTTTGAATCCACTCGATAATATCTATGGGGTTACCAATAAATTTATTATTGACGTTTCCTCCTTCAAACATTTGAGTGGCCAGTGAATCCGGAGGCCCTATAGTTGCACCCTGGTGGTTTGTAGTGGTTGACGCGCCGAAGACTTCGTTATTGGTGTGAGAATACCGCAAGTTCCATGCTAGCTTATCTTTAGCCGCCAACCCGTTGACTCTCGCCATGACACTTTCGTCCAACATATACGGGGACTGGGACATACCAGTGCCATTTGCATCCCACGGCCCATTAAGAAAGTAATGAGCGGCAACAATAACGCCGAGTTTGCTGTTGTCATCAACTGCTGTTGCAACAACAGATAGGCGCGAATATAATCTATTGCCAGCTGCGCCATCCAACACTACGGAGTTCTTCATCGGATCCCGGAAGCGAACGTCAATTGAGCCGCCCATAGCGCCCGGTGCAAGTAATGAAGTTCCGGGACCGCGTGCTATATCAATGGATTCTATTCCCGCCGTGGTCAAAGCATCCACACCATAAAAGTTTGTTACGCTGGTGTACAAAGGCAATCCATCAATAAGCATTGTCGTCTGGGTTGCACCAAGGCCGTTAATTTGAATCTGTTTGAACCCGCACGAACTGCAGCCTGTCAGCACGCATACCCCCGGCTCAAAAACTACGGCCTGGGTAAAATTATTGGCGTTCTTCATAAACATAGCTTCCGGCGTAATGACAGTTGTTGGCTGAATGGCAGCGGAGAGATTGCCCATTCGTTCAGCCTGCCGCTGCCTGGCTGAAACTATAACCTCATTCAACTCTGTGGTGTCTGCCACTAATTCAAAATTTGCTTCTCTGCTTTCAACTGAAGACAAATCCATTTCTTTTTCAAACCTCATGTATCCAAAAGCGCTTACAAACAAGGTAAATTTGCCTTCAGGTAGATATTTCAAGAAATAGTGGCCTTTAGAATCCGTTACAGTAGAATCCACTGTTGTTCCAGTTGGTGTTCCTTTTATCACAATATTCGCAAACGGTATCAACTCTTTTGTGGTTTTATCTGATACATGTCCGGCCAGGTGTTTATTTGATATATTTTGAGGAAACCCTGCTATTGAAAAAAATAATAGAATTACTACGGCAGAAATTTTTATTTTCATTTTAAATATTTTAAAATATTAATAGAAATACAAGCCGACTGTTTTTTACTGTAAACTTTGTCATAAAATAAAATTTGATTCGAATTAATAAAAGCGAAAAATCAACCTGCGTCCTTACAGACTTTCGCTACTGCGTAAAAAACGGAGTTTTACATTTTCATAATGGCTAGATAGGGGGGCCCCTTTGCTCATGAAACGTTTCGGCGGCAGAAATGAGAAAAAAACGATAGTGATTCAATAAAGGTGAAAAAAATAGTTGTGGACTTTTTACTTCATCAATATTTTTCGACCCAATCAAAGGCATTAATACATCATCGATGCAATTACATTTTGCATGGCACTTATCAACAGCTTGACAGTTATAACTTAAGGTGACGTGTTTTTTATTTTCATGGAGCCAGTTATGCAGGTATAATCCTATGCTTAGCTTTTGAGCAAAAGCAGCGATAAGAAAAATGGCTACTATTTTTTTATTAATGCTGTACATGACTTAATAAAATAATTGAATCCTGGCTCAATGATTGATGATGCATCGCTTAGAAAATCTCCAGTTATATATATGTGCCGTGACAATAGCGACAGCAGCAATTGATTTGAGTACGATTTCCCAACTTCTTCTTGTGATCATAGTATTTGAGATAACTAAAACTATGATGCCCAAGACAAAAATGACGAGAAGCCAGCTTTTGTGGTAATGCCGGTACCCATTAAATAAAGCCCAGCTTCCTACTACGAGCGAAGTGGCAATGACGATAATCTCTATTGTCGGGTTCTCTAAAATTTCAATCCCCAGAAATGGCAGGGTGCTGAAAAAGACCGGCAACAACACACAATGCACAGCGCAAACCAGCGATGCACTTATCCCTATCTTATCCCATACTGATCGATAATTAGTTTTTGTTTCTGTTATTTGTGGCTGCCCTTTATAGTACATTGAATATTTTTTCGGTTGATTATGATCGGCATGCCGGGCATATGCCACGGATAATTATTTCTATATTTTGCCCGGTAAACCCTTTTGGGATTTTTAATTTGGGTACTGTAACCGTATCTACCGGTATCGCTACGCCGCAACTCATACAAACAAAACTGGAATGCTCAGATAAGTGTGAATTGAGTTTATCATCCGGCTGAAAAATATATCTGGTGATCCCATCGACTGACACACGGTAAATAATTTTTTTATCAGCAAACAGCCTGAGTGTCCTGAAAATAGTAGCGCGATCGAACTTGTATTTATGCTGTTGCAAAAAATAATGCTGGTCAAGAGACTGCCCGGCATTAATAAAAGCATCTAATATCAGTAATCTTGGTTTTGTGATGTTGAGATCGTATTTTTTTAATATAGATATCAATCCAGTTGACATGAATAGCAGTTTTAAAAAGGAAAAATTCATGTAATGAGCAATAGCCAGAATATGAAATGGCAACGAAAAGAAATCCAAAACAAGAAGAATGTCTATGATAAGAATGGTGGTGCTCTACCGGAGCTTGTAGACTGGAAGGCAGAAATGAAGGAAAGCAATTTTGGAGTACAGAATGTATCCGGATGAAATAAGGGGATTAATGCAAAAGTGATTGTCGGAACCTCTGCATCTTTGGTAAGCTTGAAATCGCAGATTGCGCAATGATCATTTTGGATATCTCTATGGGGCAGGATATCGCCTGACTGGTGCGAGGAGACCTTTTTAGCAAAAACTACAGATTCGGTAAGTGCGGGATGAGTATGAAATAATTTAACTGCATTGATGAAAAGCATCAACGCCATAAGTAAAATCGCTGTGATTTTATTGACAACGGTATACTTCTGAGATATCACTAAGCGAATGTAAATCTTTTTTGCAAAAAATCGCAACTATGTTGTAAAAAAATCGAGATGAAGATGTCAGCTCCCCTTATTTTCAGACCATTTTTAATTAAAATTTCCCGTCCAGGGACCTCCTCCAAAAAACCGAAGCGATATAAAT
>DATJWE010000166.1:0-9286 GCA_035501475.1 Puia sp.
TCATACATTTGATTTGGAATTTTGGTTTGCAAGCGCATATTGCAATCCGTCAGATCTGAAACATTTTTTGGAAAACAGAACCCGATGATTGTTTTCAGGGTTCCAGTTCGATCTCACCTTCAAATACTTTTTCGGCCGGACCGCATAACCAAATGTTTTCAAAGCCCCCTTCATTCAGCCGGTCGAATTTTACCACCAGTTTGCCTCCCCTCGTGAAGACGGTAACATCATTATAGCCCACATCATTGTGATAGCTGACCAGGGCGCTTGCTACTACACCGGTTCCACAGGAAAGTGTTTCATCTTCGACACCTCGTTCATAGGTCCGTACAATAATTTCGTCCGCCTTTTTTTGTTCCACAAAATTTACATTGATCCCTTCTTTTGCAAAATCGCTGCTATACCGTATATCCATGCCTTTGTGGAAGACATCATAGTCCATTACTTCACTCACGATTTTTACATAATGGGGCGATCCCGTGTTGAGAATATAATCGCTGTGGTATTCTGTAATATTTCCGACATTCTGCATTTTCAGACTTACGGAGCCATCATGGTCGATTTCAGCTTCATGGGGTCCGTCAATGGCAAAAAAATGATAGGTGTTTTTATGCATTCCCAGGTGGTAAGCAAATTTCACCATACATCTTCCTCCATTACCACACATGGTACTTTCTTTCCCATCCGCATTAAAATATTTCATTTCAAAATCAAATCCTGATTTTTGATTGAGTAGCATCAGCCCGTCAGCGCCAATACCGAATCTACGGTCACATAAAAATTTAATTCTTTTAGTAGTCAGCGCAGTATGACTCCAGTTCCTGTTATCAAGAATAACAAAATCATTTCCTGTTCCCTGGTATTTATAAAACTTAATTTTCATGATCTGTATCAACTAGCCATCCTGGCAACATTAATCAGGATGCAATTTATCAATCATTTTTCTAGGCAGGAAAAGATTAGATAAGTTTCATTGTTAGTTATGGAATCGGTTTGAATGGGCCAAATGAACCACCGGATTCAGTACATTACCATCCAATGATTATTTCCAGGGTTTGACTGATCAATTCTTCCATTAGTGATTCGGCGTCTTTAGAAAACTGTTTACTTATCCGGTTGGCAACGATGGCACTCAAGCTCAGGCAATGATGACCTAGAATTTTACTTAAGCCATAAAGACCGGCGGTTTCCATTTCAAAATTGCTGATTTTATGCTGCCCGAACTGGAATTGGGTCAACCGGTTGATGAGTTCAGGATTACTCAATCCGAGCCGGAGCATTCTTCCCTGGGGGCCATAAAATCCCGGGCAGGTTACCGTTATCCCGCGGTGGAATCCATTTACAAAATATTTCATCAAGGAAGCCGCTGCTCCGCTGATATAAGGATATGAAAAGCGGTTATGCAACTGCGTTTGAGTGACAAAAGAATGCAATAATTGCTTTTCTTCCTCATTCTGATCATGACGATAAAAATTCAGAAGGTTATCAATGCCCAGTCCGTGGGTGGAGACAACAAAACTGTCGACAGGAATATCCGCCTGCAATGAACCGGAGGTTCCAATGCGGATGATATCGAGCTGTCTGAGTTGTTTTTTTATAGTCCGGCTTTCAAAATCAATATTCGTAAGCGCGTCCAACTCATTTAATACAATATCAATATTGTCGGTTCCGATGCCTGTTGATACCACAGATAATCTTTTGTTACCGATATATCCTGTATGAGTAACGAACTCGCGGTGTTGTGATTTGATTTCTATCTTGTCAAAATGTTTACTGACGACAGCCACGCGATCAGGATCTCCGACAGTAATAATCACCGAAGCCAATTCTTCCGGGCGCAAATTCAGATGATAGATTGCACCACGTTTGTTAATGATCAATTCACTTTCGGCAATGCGCTGCATAGACTCCTGTCGGTTTAGGGAAATTAATCCGAATATACTACTTTTGCCACACCCTCAGGGTTCCGTGGCCGAGCGGCTAGGCAGAGCTCTGCAAAAGCTTCTACAGCAGTTCGAATCTGCTCGGAACCTCTCATGGTTTTGTTAAACCAATCGGCGATTGCTGGTTGGTTTTTTCTTATTTATTATTTTCTGATTAAATAATATTGCGGTATGAAATATTCCACTTACATCGGAATTGGTGCATCGGTTGTCTTGATCATTGCCTGCTTCCTGCCCTGGGCATATTACCCCGACCTTGATAAAATTTTTAACGGTTTTTTCTCCGAAAAAAACCAATATGGCAGGCCGGGTAAAGCGATTTTATTTTTTTCAATTATTTCGATCGTTCTGTTTCTTATTCCGAGAGTATGGGCCAAACGCCTGAATCAGTTTGTAGGCGTACTTACATTTGCCTATTGCATTAAAACTTATGTCCTTTTTGCATCCTGTTACCACGGCATTTGTCCTGAAAAAAAGGAAGGTCTGTATTTACTGATGATCTCTTCTGTAATCATGTTAATTGCAGCCGTATTGCCTGATATGAAATTGAAAGAAACCCGGTAAATTATTTATACTTTAGCCTGAATCATCCTGGCGATTGCAAAAGCACAACCTGCTGCCAGCGCTCCGACGATCATCACCTTGAATGCACCCGTGACCGGATTGATCCCGGTAAGTTTGCTTTTGAAATACCCGAATATAAACAGGCAGATCAGCGTAATGACCGCAGAAATTTTCAATCCATCGATTCCCTGACTCACAAAAAAATAAGGACTTAGTGGAATCAATCCTCCAACGATATAAGAAATCCCGATATTGAAAGCGCTTTTTCTGGCGCGCTTTGGGTCCGGCTTTTCCAGTCCCAATTCATATTTCATCATCAACTCCACCCATTTGTCTTTATCTTTCATTACTTCTTCTACTGCCTGATTTTGCACTTCCTCGCTCAAACCCAAAGAAGCGAAAAAATCTTTTGTTTCCTGTCTTTCAATATGTGGTAGTTTTTCCACCTCATCATATTCACGTTTTAATTCGGAATCGTAGTGATCAATTTCGGTTTTCCCTGCAAGGTAACCTCCCAACCCCATAGCGATTGAACCCGCAGCGATTTCTGCAAGACCTGCTATAACAATCAGTTCAGTGCTTTGAACCGCACCGCTGATCCCGGCAGCCAATGCGAATGGAACAGTTAAACCATCAGACATCCCGATTACAATATCAGTCAGCATATCCGAATTTACCATGTGGCGCTCGGTGCGACTTTGTTGAGCAGCGATTTCGGCCATGAAGTGTAGATTATCAGTTATAGATCTTTCAGCTAAGAATGATTCGGATGAACTTAATTTAAAGTTAAAAGGCTTTTGCGAATTATTTCCACGGATTCCATGATTTCTTCAGCATGGATAACTAATGGCGGAGCAAGCCTGATTTTGTCGCGATGCGTTGGCTTGGCCAGTAACCCGTTTTCCTTTAGTGCAAGACATAAATCCCAGGCGGCATCGTGGTTAGGGTGTTGTATCACGATAGCATTCAATAAACCTTTGCCGCGGATCGAAGAAATATATGGCGAGCCAAGTTTCTCCAGTTCATTTCTTAGCAATTCGCCTTGGAGAACTGCATTTTCAGCCATCTTCTCATCTATCAGCACTGATAAAGAAGTGATCGCTACTTTACAAGCGAGCGGATTGCCGCCATAGGTTGAACCGTGCTCGCCAGGTTTGATGGTAAGCATGATTTCATCATCAGCAAGTACTGCAGATACCGGCAAAGTTCCCCCACTTAAGGCCTTGCCAAGGAGTAAGATATCGGGATGCACGTTCTCATGATCACAGGCCAGCATTTTCCCTGTTCGGCATAATCCTGTCTGAACTTCATCTGCCATAAACAACACCTGTGCATCTTCGCAGTATTGTTTGGCTTTGCGAAGATATCCATCGTCAGGAACAATCACACCAGCTTCGCCCTGTATGGGTTCAACCAGAAATCCGGCCACATTCTTATCCCTGAGTGCATTTGCCAAAGCATCTGTATCATTAAAAGGAATGATTACAAATCCCGGCATATATGGTCCAAACTGACTGTAAGAAGAAGGATCGCTGCTGAATGAAATTACGGTACTGGTTCTTCCATGAAAATTGTTTTCGCACACAATAATTTTTGCTTTGTTTTCAGGGATTTTCTTTACAGCATAGCCCCAGCGACGGCATAGCTTGATTGCAGTCTCAACGGCTTCCACACCAGTATTCATTGGCAGGACTTTATCATACCCAAAAATTTTTGTAATCAGGGCTGCAAATTCACCGAGCAAATCATTGTGAAATGCTCTTGAAGTCAGCGTGAGTTTTTGCGCCTGTTCAACCAGGCTGGCAATGATTTTCGGATGGCAATGTCCCTGGTTAAGCGCCGAATAACCGCTCAGGAAATCAAAATATTTTTTACCGTCAACATCCCAAACATATACTCCCTGCCCCCTTGCCAGCACCACGGGGATCGGATGATAATTGTGAGCGCCGAAATTTTCTTCGAGCTCCAGGTAATGACGGGTAATGTCGGTGACTGAAGTTGTCATTTGCATAAAATGAAGGATAATAAATTAAGGATTGAGATAAAAAACAGGCACTGAGAAAGAATTTTCTCTCAGCATGGGGCAATATCGTCCTTAGTCGTGATCGAGGAAATCAAGATTCAGATTCAGGAAATCAAATATGGTATTGGTGTGGATAATAAGAAAATATTTATGGCAAGATAGGCTATTTTTGGTGAATAAGCAAGGTCAGCCATGCCATTCAAATGATTTTGTAATTCTCATAGTTGAATAAACGCTTTCCGGTTTTCTTTTCAATCCAGTACAAAATACGATCCGGGAAGGAAAATTTTTTTTTGCTGATATCAAAGTCAAAACTCCAGTTTTTTTTATTGACCCGATCCTGCATTACCTGCGGATGTGTCCCTTGAAATTTTTCCAGGGAATCAATTTCAGAATAATCAAAATTAGATTCTTCGGTAGCAGAAATTTGCTGAGGCAAGGCATCATCCGGATTCCACATTTTTACAAAGTTGCTGATCTTCTGAAACTGGGAATAAGGATGCTTCACCCATCCATAATGATAGATATAGGCCCCGATGGGTTTCACTTTAAGTTTCTGCCCGTTTTTTCTGAATCCCTGTGCATCGCGATAAGAGCGGATCGATTTGTCATTCCGGAGGATACGGATTTCATGATCATACCATTTCCTGGAATCTCCCACATAATCATAACTGGCATAAAAATGCAGATACCTGAACAAGAGACCTTCCACGTGCAAATCATTTTTATATTTATCCATGGCTTCCCGGATAGCAGGGTAGTATTTCTCATGGATGACTTCATCTCCCTGAATATATAAACACCAATCCGCATCAATGGGGACATGGTCAAATGCCTTATTGGTTTCTTCAGCTAGTACTGCTCCGCCCTCACGAAGTGAATCATTCCACACGGAATCGAATATTTTTATTTTGGAAGAAGGAATCGCTTGAATCAATGCCTTTGTTTCATCTTCGGAATTCCCGACGCTGACGATTACCTCATCGCAGAGCGGAAGAATTGATCTGATTGCTTCCACGATGGGATAATCATATTTCACTGCATTCCGTATAAAAGTGAAACCGACTGTTTTCAAAATGAGTTTGTTTACTTATTTAAGAATATCAACCCTGAAAATTTGTTCAAAACTAAATGATGGAATTGCATCCTTTTCAAAAATTCCATAAAACGAAGAGCCGCTGCCGGTCATGCTGGCATACAAAGCGCCGGACTCATACAGTTTTGTTTTGATATCCTGCAGAAAAGGATGTTCTTCAAAAACAGGTTTTTCAAAATCATTAACCAATTCGGACGACCAGGTGATAACCGGCTGTTGCAGAATTTCGGCAATCGATTTTTTGGGAAGAGCAGGAGTTATTGTCGAAAATGCCTTTGCAGTATCAATGTGAATGCCGGTATGGACCAGTACAAATGAGTAGTTAGATAAATCCAGCCGGAATAGTTGTAATAATTCTCCACGACCATTCGCCAGACAAGGCTTATCAACAATAAAAAAAGGACAATCGCTTCCAAGTTGCAAAGCATAGTCGGAAAGTTGATCTGTTGAGAGATTCAGATGAAAGCGTTCATTCAATAATCGGAGCATAAATGCGCCGTCAGCCGATCCGCCACCCAATCCCGAACCTATGGGAATCCTTTTATGCAGGTACATTTTTACAGCAGAAAGATCGGGGAATTTTTTTTTTAGGAGTTGATATGCTTTTATGCAGAGATTATTACTATCCTCACCCGGCACGGGTAAGCCGGATTGATGAAACTGAAAATCATCCGATGGAATAATTTCGATAATGTCTCTTAATGGGAGAGGGTAAAATACAGTTTGAATATCATGATATCCATCTGCCCGCCTGCGAATAACATGTAATCCGAGATTAATCTTTGAATTGGGAAAAAGGATCACGGTCAATCATTAATGAAATGAATATGTTGAGTTGCAGGATTATCGTCCTTTTTTCCTGCTATTGATTTCGTCTCGGATTTTTATGGCCCTGATATAATCCTCCTGCTCGAGCACTTCATTGAGAAGTGTATTAAGCTCTTCAAGTGAAAGTCCTTTCAAATCATCCTGTCCGCCAATTTCACTGGTCACGGTTTCTTTAGCGGGTTTCTTTTTGCCCGACGTATCTTCCATCAAAATACCTGCACTTTCAAGAATATTTTCGTAAGTATAAATGGGACATCCGAAGCGCACAGCCAGCGCGAGCGCATCCGAAGTCCTGGAATCGATCTCCACTGTATCATGTTCGCTGATGCAGATCAGCTTGGAATAAAAAATACCTTCCTGTAAATCGCAAATAATAATTTCCTGAAGATCGATCGTAAAAGCGCTCATGAAATTTTTCATGAGATCGTGAGTCAGCGGGCGGCTGGGATGCATTTTTTCGAGAGCTACGGCAATAGCCTGGGCTTCAAAGCCGCCAATAACGATCGGGAGCCTCCGCAAACCATTAATTTCACCCAATACCACTGCGTATGAGTGCGTTTGTGTAATGCTGTGCGATAATGCCACAATTTCCAATTCGATCTTCTTCATAAACCTGAATCGCCGGCGAGCGGCTCTTTGATTACTGGTTAAAAAGCAAATATAAAACTTATAACTTTTTCAAAAATTTTATTCAACCGGAGGCTGCTTGATGAAATAATAAGCCCGAAAGCAAACAAACTTCCGGGCTTTATTCGATGAATTTCTTCACACTCAGCTTACACCCTTTAGTTTTTTAACAGCCTCAATCATTTTCGGAACGACTTCAAAAGCATCTCCCACAATTCCGTAATCCGCGGCTTTGAAAAAAGGAGCTTCAGGGTCTTTGTTAATGACTACAATCGTCTTGCTCCGGTTTACCCCCGCCAGATGTTGAATTGCGCCGGAAATGCCGATTGCAATATATAAATTTGGTGCAATGGCAATGCCCGTTTGTCCCACATGTTCACTATGTGGCCGCCAGTGAGCATCCGCAACAGGGCGGCTACAGGCAGTAGCAGCATGAAGCAGTTTTGCCAGCTCTTCAACCATGCCCCAGTTCTCGGGTCCTTTTAAACCACGACCGCCACTCACAACAATCTCAGCTTCTGTTAAAGGAACCTCACCAGATGATTTATTTGTAGCAACTGCTTTTACTTTGAAAGCGTCTGCATTAATATTCAATTCAGTAATTTCAGCTCTATTGTCGCTGGTAGTTACAGGATAAGAGTTGGGATTGAGAGAAATGATTTTCAGATCTGAATGAATGGAGACATTCGCAAAAGCTTTTCCGGAAAACACATTTTTTTTAACCACAAAACCATTAGCAGTATCCGGAAGAGATAAAGCTCCTGTTATCAGCCCTGCTTTTAATCTTGCAGAAAGTCTCGGAGCAATCGATTTACCGCTCAGATTATGTGGGAATACAATCACTTTAGCGCCAGTCTGATTAATGGCTTCAGCTATCACTTTTGTAAACACCTGTGCATCGAGATGATTGAGTGTGTCATTTTTTACCTGGTATATTTTTTTTACTCCATATTTTCCCATTGCGGAGAGGTCATCCGTTACTGTTCCCAGTAAAAGACCATTGGCTTCAGTATTCAGTGTTGTGGCCAACGCAGTTCCATAACTCATGACTTCGAAAGAAGCTTTTTTTACGTGCCCATCAGCATGATCGATAAAAACTAAGATTGACATAGCATCAGTTTAAATAATTCTTCCACTAAATATGTTCAATACCTTCCAAAGTTGCCAATTATTCAATTTTTAATTTTACAGTTCCACATCTGCCAGCGGCAGGCAGGTTTTCATATTTTCACATTAGATCAGTTTCGCTTCTTCATGCAATAGCCTGACTAGTTCTTCCGGATTATCCGCAGGAACAAGTTTAACCCCTGCCTTGGAAGGAGGCAGTTCAAAAGAAACCACATTGGTCAGCGGTTCCATAGCCACAGGTTCAATTACTTTCAGCGGCTTTGTTCTGGCACTCATGATTCCTTTCATATTGGGAATGCGTTGTTCAGCGACACCTTTCTGGCAGCTGACAACAACCGGTAAACCAACCTCATCAATTTCTTCTCCCCCCTCGATTTCTCGGTTAACCGTGGCCGTGGTTCCGTTCACTTCAAATTTTGTAGCAAGTGAAATGTAGGGAAGATCAAGTAATTCCGCTAACATGCCTCCGACTGAAGATCCGTTATAATCAATAGTCTCTTTACCCGTAAATATCAGGTCATATCCTCCCGGTTTGGCAACGGCAGCGATCTGGGAAGCAATGTAAAAACTATCGTGACTGTCCGCGTTCACACGAATCGCTTCATCACCTCCAAGTGCAAGCGCTTTGCGGATGATCGGATCGGCATCCGCAGAGCCAACGGTTATCAGATGCAAAACAGCTGAACTGTCTTTTTCTTTTAATTCAATGGCCCTTACAAGAGCGTACCACTCATCATAGGGATTGATAATCCACTGAACGCCATCTGTAGCGAATTTCTTATTGTTATCGGTGAAAGCTATTTTTGCTGTTGTGTCGGGGGTTTTACTGATGCAAACTAGAATTTTCATTACAATGCTTTTGTATCCGAAATCAAAGTTGTTTATGCAACTAAAACAAAGATAAGTGTTGTAAAGATAGGGTGAGAAAAAATATAAAATTTTCCGTCCTCATGGATCGAATCGAGAAATTAAAGGAATTCCTGCAAAGCAATCCACAAGATAATTTTGTGCAACATGCGTTGGCACTGGAATATATTAAGATGGGGGATGAAGATCAGGCTAGGGCGCTTTTGGAAA
>DATJWE010000167.1:0-22703 GCA_035501475.1 Puia sp.
TTCCGGTATATTGGTTGTTGCCACCACGGTTCAGCGAATCAGAATGACCCTTGTAATAGAAATCGCCGAAGACATAACCCCAAAGTCTTCCCGAATTGGCTGTACCGGCTTTGAAAGCAGAATCATTGTTCCATAAATATTGAGCCTGGGTAGAAGTAAACAATAGTAGCAAAACCATTGTCAGTAAAATCGAAAATTTTGGGTTTTTGATTGTCATGTTGAAAAGTTTTGGTTGAGTTAATTATTAAGTGAACGGGATACAAAAGAAGAATTAACAGATAACTGGAATATTAACGGAATATTACCTTAATGTTAATTACCCCTGTTTTGTGGCAGTTTGAGCGCCTCAGGTTGGCAATAAAAAAAAAGAAAACCAAAAGAATACTGAGCTGTCAGTGATCCTAAGCATCCAATATTAAGTTTAGGTTAACTTTTCCGGAATGCTAAGATTATTGGGAAAATGGCGTAGAAAATGGCTGAAATGATAATAAAAAAAGCTGAAGAAAATCCTCAGCTTTTTTCAAGAATCAGTTCAAAGAAATAAAATCAAAAAAGATTTTTGAACAGGCAGCCCTATCGGTTAATGAACAGAAACATTCGCCATGTCTTCTGTAAACGCTTTCTCAAATAATTCGATGGCCTTGCTGCTGATCTTCTTGATATTATTAATCAAAGTAGTTTTTAGTTCTTTATCCTTGTCGGCGATATGCCGTTTGTAGTCTGTCAAGTTCATGTCAATCAGCCACATAGGAAGCCGTACCATATACTTGTTCAGCTTGTTGTTTTCGTAAGCCCTAACCATTTCTCTTTTTAACTCTTCAAGTTTTTCAATTAAACTATCATTGATTCCATTATAATTTTCTTCCCTGAAAGATTGAATCTGTGCGTTGATCGATTCCAGTTTTGTTTTTATATCCATATACATTTTTTTTGAAGAGAAGGTTCTTTTTTTAAGAGAAAAAATGATTTTAAAAGAAGCCCGGGAAATGCAATATAGATAATTTTATTTCCGGCTACAATGATATGGATATTGACTAAAATCCTGGAAAATCCGGAAAATTCCAGCCTTTGATTCTGACAATGGGGGATTCTGCTATACCATTGTATTTCAATCATTCATGAAATAAAAGAGGTAATTAGAAAGCAAATGTCAATAATCCGGGTATATCTTTTATCAAACCACTTAAACGAGTAACAATCGGCCTGTCATTTACTTAACAATTGTTTGTTGTCTGCTAATTTGTTATTCATTCCGGGGTTAAATGAGACAGGATTGATTTTATGGGAAGAAAGATTGAATTGTTGTCCCAATAATAACGCGATGGTTGAAGCAAGCTGCCGCTGATATATTTGTTCTTCCGACCTGATTTCTCCCACCGGACTGATATGCGGTCCCATCATGGCAAGCCATGTTTCACCCGATCCCTTCACCCAAAATCCGTGGGTTGTCCACGAAGAAATCTTTTTGCTTCCCCTTCCATGATCTGTAGTAATGAGAAAACTGGTATTGCCTTTATAATAAGGATCTGTCTGTGCATCGTACCACAATGTTGCTATCATGCGATCGATATCAGCAGCATGCTGGAGGTACAGATCATATCTTCCTGCATGAGCAAACTCATCTGTTTCTCCAAAAGAAATAAAAACAACAGACGGATGATGAGATTTGATATATTCACGCGCATTCAGGTAAGTCAGCTGATCGTAACGGGTATTGGTTTTTCCGGTCACTCCCTCCTGCACACGGTCAATAAGCTCTAAATCCAGATCGCTATTGTTTTCATCAGCCTGCTTTTGATATCCGCTATTCATGGGTAATGCAGTTCGCCGTTTATTCAGAATATAAGGAAATATATTCCAGGAACTGAACACAACTACTTTTCCGTGATATTCCGGAATATCATTCAGGTATTCAAGTACATTCCTGTTGGGATTATTGATAGGCAGATTTGGACTGATCAAAAAATTGGTTTGCCCGGTGAGGATTTCGTTATACCCGGGATAAGAAATTTTTAAAAAATTTTTTACATTCACCTTGTTGTGGAAAGTCCTGTTCCCATACAACTGACCCTTTTCCGCGATCACGTTCCAGAAAAAAGGCATTAGTTTTCGCCTGCGCAATTCCGTTGTAGAGTCCCAGTACATTTCCCTGGTCAGTGAACTGTCAGAGACGAAATCAGGATTGGTGATGAGGAGGGAATCAGCACCTTCATATAATTCCTGCCACCGGAAACCATCAATAGTTATGATAAAAATATTTGGTGTTTTGGAAGAAGGTTGTGCAGAAGTAAAAAACGGGATCAGCAAAACCAGGAAGCAGAAGAATATTGGTTTCATTTCAGAGGTTTGACAAAGCTATAATTCCTATTTAACCTAAAGTTTAACGGAAGGTTATTTTAGCGTTATGGAAAAACGTTTTGAGAGGCAAACCCTGGAATTTTACCAAAATAAAACAGGACTGAATTATCAGTCCTGTCACCCGTTCTTAGTCCTAACATAACAACCATTTTCCGGTTTGATTTCACTCTGTTGCCTCTCAAGATTCAAAATTGTCGCAGTTTAGAGACACTGATAAAACAGATCCCCACTTTAGGGGATCTGTACCGAGGATGCAAATAACCAAAAACAACTGCTGTAACTGCGTATTGGATAATAATGAACACTTTTTGTTTAGTAATATTTTATAAAAAACCGACTTTCATTACAGAAAGATTTGGTAAATAAGATAAGGATTTTACATGGAGGCTCTTTTTAATTCCTGTGAAAAAGGATTCCCTGTCTGAATTGAGCAAAACCAGGTCAGCATTGATTTCTTTTGCGTATTGAAATGCAGCTTCTTCAATATTTTTTGCACTAATTGCCATGCAATCCACAGGAAGGTTTGTGTTATCCAAAAGGAGATGATAAGCTTTATACAGGGAACCCAATTCGGCCTGATCAGTCATATGAAGCTTATTATTTCCATTCAATGAAATGAGGTGGATCTTTGAATGAAAAAGCTTACCAATGTAAGAAGCAAACATCAGTTGGCGTAAGGGCAGGAAACTATTGATTGGTAAAATAATACTCTTAAAATTAAAGGACCCCGCATGGCAATTTACGTTAAGAACCGGGCAATCTACCTTTGTCGCCAATCTGTTGATAGCTATTTTTTTTCGAACATTCCCAAAAGACATATGCCTTTTTTCAAAAAATAAAATAAGGTCGATATCCTGTTTAAGACAATAGCTGATCGTATCATTCAATGATTTCTCCTTTCTTATCGAATATTGAAAAAAAAGGGAAGGATAAGCCTCTTCGTAACCATCCTGTTGATTATTTAAAAATTCTATTTCCTGCTCAAACTGATCCGGCTTATTTTGTCCAAGCCTGAAAAAAGGGTGTTTGCCGGGCCCGAAAAATTTCGCCTCCTTGATTATGAATAGCACATAAATATTGCATTGCAGTTTGCCGGCAATTTCAACAGCCCGTTGAGTGATTGATCGTAGTTCATTACTGGAATAAACGCGAACCAACATATTATTGAATAGCTTATTCACCTTTCTCAAGTATTAATTTTGTTAGGCTTAATATCTCTTTTGTAAACATCCATCAACAATCAGCTAAGAATTGGTGCCGCGAAGAACGCAAAGAAGATACATGGCGCAGGCAAGGTTCTCTTATTTTCATACCGCTGGCGAGACACATGCACTCTTTGCGAACCTGGCGGCGATAAGGTTTCTAATTTTTCAATTACTGCTTATAAAAACCGTTATCAAAAATAGATGCACATAATTAAAGCGTGATTAAAAGGAAATTAAAAAGCAATTAAAAAAGCTTTTCCCGCCTGGCGATTCGTTCTTTTTTCAAAAAAAATTCACAACGCGATTTTTCCCAATGCATTTTCGCTTTAGTTGTTCAGGGGATCCTCTTTCAAAATCCCAAAATCGCGCGTCTCCGGAAGCGCAGTGAAAAGTGATCTCATGATTGCCATGATCCGTCGCATACATTGGTCCGCCGCAAATCCCGCAATTCATTTCTCGAAATATATTTTCATATTCCTGATCGTTTGTCAATTTCTGTGTTTCCATTTCTATTAAATAATTTCTTTTCAAGAATGAAAAACTTGCTTCGCATTATCATTCTCAAATTAGCACCCCGGTATAAAACGCGCATTAAAAGAAAATTAAAAAGAAAGTAAATCAGTTACCTGCCTGAAAATTCTTATAAGACGGGATATCGATGGTAAAGATGGTGCCGTGCGACAAATCTGACTGTACGTCAATAGATCCTTTGTGCAGGCGTGCTATTCCCTTTGCGAGTGCAAGACCTAATCCAAAACCCTTGTACTCCTTTGCATTCAATCCGCGGTAAAATGGCTGGAAAATTTTTTGTAACTCTTCTGATGCTATTACATTCCCGCTATTCATAACGCGGATGTACACATGGTGATTAGCATAAGAAAGATTCACCTTCGACAACTTATCAGGTGAATACTTGCAGCCATTTTCAATAATGTTCTTGATCGCACTGTGTAATAACTCAATATTCCCAAAAACTACACAATCCTTTTCATCATCCGGAAAATCTCCGAAAAAAAGATCAACTTCATAATCGCGATTGATTTTTTTAATCTCCGCAGTTATCTTCAATAATATCTCATCCACCCTTACCTCAGTCAATTCTATATTCCCCTGTGAATCGGCTTTGGCTATTTCCAACAGACTCTTTGTCAATTGCCGCATCTGCAAAACGTCTTCATTAATTGATAATAGCACATTCTGATATTCAGAAAGATCTCTTTTCTTCTGCAAAGTGACTTCAAGCTGACTTGAAATAGAAGTGAGCGGAGTGGATAATTCGTGCGAAGCATTAGAAATAAATCTTCGTTGTATTTCAAATGATTTTTGCAGGCGTTCCAATAGTTCATTAAAAGTATTGGCCAGCTGGCTCAACTCATCTCTGCCATTGCCAGCTTTGATCCTGTAAGAAAGGTTATATGAAGAAATATCATTGACTTCATGAATAATCTGGGAAACAGGCTTCAATAACCGGTGCGAGAAAATAAAACCGACAAGAGCAGTCAGCAATATCGCCTCAAGCAGGGTAGTCAGCAAAATCTTAATCAGCTCGTTTAATCGCTGCAACCCATCCTCATCATAGGCGGCCACAATGACGATAAAATCGTTAGAATTGTTTTTATATTTGATCGCTACCGCATCTCTTTCTCCAAGTTTGAAATATAATTCGCCCTTTGCTGATGCCTCGTTCAAAAGGTCTTTGCTTACGGATATTGGAGCCACTTCCTGGGCATCAAACTGTTGAAGTACTTTTCCTTTGTCAGGGAAAATGGCAATGCTTCTTTTTGGCAATAATCCAATCGCTGAAGTTGAATCGATTCGGTTCAGGATCGAATTGCTACTGTCTCCCAACAAAGAATATAATTGTGCACTATAATTGGCCCGGCTCTTCAACCGTTTATTAAAGACTATCTGCCGTTCTAAGGAAGAAAAATAATACACTGAAAATGCAAGTAAAGAAATGATTGCCGTTACCTGCAGCGTAAACAACAACATTATCTTATGGCGGATCTTCACTTCAATAATTTTCTTTTAAAACATATCCCAACCCGATATGCGTATGAATAAGCTTGTATGAAAAATCCTTGTCAATTTTTTTCCGGAGAAAATTGATATACACATCAATCACATTTGTTCTTGTATCAAAATCGATATCCCAGACCTCTACTGCGATATCGGCTCTTGATAATACTTTGTTTTTATTCCTGATGAAATATTCAAGTAATTGAAACTCTTTAGCTGTCAGCGAAATAGTTTTCCCGCCCCTTACCACTTCCTTGCTGTCCAGGTTCATTTCGAGATCTCCAATTCTCAAAACATTTACTTCAGCTTCTTTTTTATTCGCTCTTTTGAGTAATGCATGTATGCGCGCCAAAAGCTCCTTGAAATCAAATGGCTTTCCAAGATAGTCATCGGCTCCTGTTTTAAATCCCGTCAGCCTATCATCCAATGAGCTCAATGCTGTAAGCATGATTACCAATACTTTCTCATCATGGCTGCGAATATGACAACACAAATCATATCCATTCATTGCTGGTAAATTAATGTCGAGTATGACAAGGTCATAGGAATTGACCTGAAATAATTGCCTTCCTTTTAAACCATCATGGGCAATATCTACCTGATACCGTTGCTCAGTCAGACCCTTGAACAAAGACTCTGCGATTTTCTTTTCATCCTCAACCAAAAGAATCCTGATATCCCTCATAATAAACTCTGCATTGATCCTCTTACCTAAATTAATTGATCAGTTTATGATTTAGAGCAAACGTTCATTAAAATGAAATTAAAATTGTCCGATCTTTCCTACTACGATCAAGAATTGGATGACACCAAATAAGATTTAATACATTTTTAATCGCGAGAATTTTTTTCAGCCCTCCATTCCGAACTAACTTTACCTCAATTCATACAATCTATTCCCACTTCTAACCTGCTTTCCATAGATCGCGATTGACTTCAAAGTGTAGTCAATAGAAAAGGTCAACACGTAAAAACATATCTCTTTCCACTACCTTTTAAATGAATGCGGCATGAGCCATACAAACATTATTCAATTCATCGATAGATCCGCCGAAAACGAATCGGCAACCGAAAAGAAAGCCGAAATGGTAAAATCAGAAAACATAAACAGGAAATCTATTTTATCCCAACAGGAGACCTGGAAAAAGTTAAACGCTATCAGCACAAAACATCCTTTTTGTATATGGTATCGTCATAAAAAAAATGATCCACTGTAAACCGGTATCCTGCTTTGAAAATAAACATCTCCATGATGCTTAAAAATTTAACACTTGCGCGGCTCTCTTAAATCACTCCTTACGCATATAATCGAAAAACTTACGGGGATTTTAAAATCATTTTTTTGTTGCTTCATTTTATATTTTCGATTACAGTCCCTTCTTTGATTTCATCATTAGCATTAACAATCACGTCTTCGCCTGATTCCAACTGGCCGAAAATCTCAATCCTGCCCGACGACTGATTGCCCGTTGTGACATCTACTTTATGCGCTTTGCCATTCCTCACCACAAGCACATATTTTCTTTCCGTTGAAGTAACGACTGCAGACTGAGGAACCGAAAGTCCTCCAGGCCTGCTTTTCGCATTTAATACCACATCTACGTACATGCCCGGTGCAAGTATACCTTCCTTATTGTATACATCCAGTTCAACTCTTTCAGTGCGGAACTGCTTATTGATGTTCATTGAATTTCTGCTGATTACTCCATTGAATTTTTTTCCGGGTAGTGCATCAATATAAAATGAAACAGAATCCCGGTCATGCAAGGTGGAGACAATATCTTCTGGTATATCGACCTCCAGTCGAAGATGCGCTACTTCTTTCAAGTCCAGCATGGGTTTCACGTCTTTGGCTTCTGCACTAACCAGAGCTCCCGGATGCACGTTTCTTTCTGTAATCACGCCATCGAAAGGAGCTGTTACTGTCAGATACCCCATCATGGTTTCCTGAATCTGCCAGTTGGCTTTTTCAGCATTGCTTAAAGAACTATCCGCATCCATTTTTGTTTTTGCGGATGCCAGGTCCATCGGTGATATAGCTCCCGGAGTTTGTGATGCCTCTTTCAATCTTTCATAATTCTCCTTATCCAGTATATAATCTGATTTAGCTCTTGCATATCTTTCTTTGGCCTGGGCAGCCGCCTGATCAAGTTCAGGCGCTTCCAGAATCATTAATGTTTCACCTTTTCTCACATGAGAACCAATATCGACAAAAACGGTTTTCACGTATCCATTCACTTTAGGGAAAATGCTCACTTCTTCAAATGCGGCCAGTTGCGCAGGCAATTTGATTTGCTGGTTCACACCTTCTTTTTCCGCCCTGGCCAATTGATAATGTATTGTCGCAGCAGAATCGGTTGAGTTATCGTCAGAATCTTTTTTATCTGAGCAGCTTATCCAGAGCATAACTGTTGAAATAATTACTATCAATTCCTTTTTCATGATTTTTTATTTAGAAGAATCTTCGGGTAATAAAGAAACCGAATCAAATGATTTTTTTTGTTGGATCCATCCGTAAACAAGCGGCACCATAAACAAAGCAGCAAAAGTAGAAGCCGCCAGTCCGCCGATCACAGCACGACCCAGCGGAGCAGACTGATCACCCGCTTCTCCAAGTCCACTGGCCATGGGAATCATTCCGGCAATCATAGCCATGCTTGTCATCAAAATTGGCCGCAAGCGTATACTCGCCGCCGTTACAGCCGCCTTGAATGGATCCTTGTATTCAAGTCTCAAATGCTCCGCGTTTGTTACAATCAATATTGCATTCGCAACAGAAACACCTGTCGACATGATAATGCCCATATAGGACTGCAGATTCAGAGTGGCCCCGGTGGCAAGCAACATCAACATGGCTCCCATCAATACAGCGGGGACTGTAGCCAGAACCGAAATCGAAAGTCCGAATGACTGGTAATTGGCTGCAAGCAATAACAGAATGACAACAATTGCCGCGAGTAATCCGTTTTGTAGTGAATTGAGCGTTTCCACTAGCAGGGAAGACATGCCTTTGATTTCAGGAATCAATCCGGGAGGCGGAGTCCCTAGTTCATCAATTGCTTTCTGTACAGCACTGGTCGCCGTTCCCAAATCTTTTTTATAAATATTGGCACTGACCGTGATGTATCGTCGCGGTCCGCTCCGGTCATACTCTCCGGGTAAAGTATCTACCGATATATTGGCTATATCAGCCAGCACCGGCCTCATCTGACCGGCCACCAGCGGAATAGATCTTAACTGTTCAACAGAATTCATAATATATTCCGGTGCATAGACCTGGGTTTGATAGGTGTAAGAGGTTTTATCATCCAGCCACAAATTTTTATTCGTATAACGACTGGAAGATGTGGCATCGGTAATGCTTTTTGATACTGCATCGATGGAAAGTCCCATCAATGCCAGCTTCTGACGATCGACATCAATGTTCAATGTGGGTACCTTCAGCGGTTCAGCAATCTGCACGTCGCGCAGATAAGAAACTTTTTTTAGTTTGTTTTCCAATGCGGTTGCGTATTGCTCGATATCACTCATGTTTTTTCCTGCTACTCGCACTTCAATCGGAGTGGAAGCACCCTGCGCCATGATTTTTTCAGTCAACTCTATAGGTTCAAAAGAAATACGCAGGCCTGGATACACAGTCAGAATATTTTTTCTCAATTGTTCCTTCAAATCTTCAATTCGCACCTTGTATTTTTCATTGATGTTTACCTGGATCAATGCTTCATGTGTTCCGCTTGAAAAAATATAGAGATTGCTTGTTCCGAAATTGCTTGGGATTACTCCGACATGCGCGGAACTGATGGCCACATTTCCGTTTACGGTGGAGTCGATGATATCCAATATTCTCTTTGTTGCCGCTTCCGTTACTTCGAGTCTTGTCCCATCAGGTTCCCTGATCCGCAATTGCAATTGGCCGACATTGGTTTTGGGCAGCAGATCCTTTCCGATAATCATAAAGCAGGCTCCTGCCCCGCTGAAAGCAATGATCAGGTAAATAATCACAATGAGTTTCCTTCTCGGCATCCATTTCTGAAGCCGGCTTGCCAGGTGCGTTTTGACTCTCTGGAAAAACCTGTTTTCTTCAGGATGAGTTTTATCTTCGTCACTATGTTTGTCTACTTCCCCAATTTCTTTTTTATTTAAAGCAAGTCCTGCGTGTGCATGAGGTTCGTCATGATGATATTGAAACATTTCTTCTTTTAACAGCCAGTTGGAAATAACCGGCACCAGGGTCTGCGCAGCAACAAAAGAAACGATCATGGCAAATGCAATGGATAAGGATAATGGAAGAAACATGGCTTTCGGCACACCGCTCATAACAAATGATGGAGCGAATACGGCCAGGATACAAAGCAAAATCAGCAACAGCGGGAATGAAATTTCTGAACAGGCATCCAGGATCGCCTGCTTTTTAGATTTTCCCATTTCCAAATGCTGGTGGATATTTTCAATCGTAACCGTTGCCTGGTCTACAAGAATTCCTATAGCGAGAGCAAGACCACTCAGCGTCATGATATTGATGGTTTGTCCGGCTAATTTCAAAAACAGCACGGCACTCAATACGGAAACAGGAATAGTAATGATGACCACGAGACTGCTTCTCCAGTCCCTCAAAAACAAGAGCACCATCAATCCGGTTAGTATGGCTCCTAAAATTCCTTCTGTCATCAAACTTTTTGCAGCATTGATGACAAATACGGATTGATCGAACTCATAGGTCAGGTCAATATCATCCGGTAGCAAAGATTTCATTTCCGGAAGTTTTGATCTCAGCGTGTTCACCACATCCAGGGTGGATGCATCTGCTGTTTTTACAACCGGAATATACACTGAACGTTTTCCATTCACCAGGGCATAATCAACTGTGATGTCTGCGGCATCTGCAACTTTTGCCACATCCTTCACAAACAAAGTGGTGCTACCATTACTCTTGATCGGTATATCATCAAACTGTTCCACACGGTCTTCCAACGAATTGATGGAAGTCACGTACATCGTGCTGTCAATTCGCAGGTTTCCTGAAGGCGTAATGGAATTATTTTTTACCACCGCTTCGACTACTTCATCCGGCGAGAGATTATATGTTCTTAATTTTTGCGGATCCACATTGATAACAATGGTTCTCGCATTTGAACCGAAAGGAGGAGCGGATGACATTCCCGGAACCGTCGCAAACAAAGGCCTGATGCGGGTTAGCGCAATATCAAAAATATCTTTCAGGGATCTCGTTTTACTGCTGAATACCAGTTCCCCCACCGGTAGTGAGGAAGCATCAAAACGAATGACCTGCGGAGGCAGGGCTCCGGGCGGGAAAAAAGCAGAGGACCTGTTTACCTGCAACGCCACCTGCGCAGAAGCTTCGGCCATATCTGTATTCTCATAAAAAGTGAGCCTGATTAGTGAGAGCCCCTGTACATTTTTACTCTCAATATTTTTTACACCATTAATATAGAGAAACTGATCCTGCATGCGCGTGGCAAAAAAACCTTCCATTTGTTTTGGCGACATACCGCCGTATTGTTCAATGACATAAATGGTAGGAAGATTCAGCCGCGGAAAAATATCTATCGGAATAGTCCTGATGGCCATAATCGAAAACAACAGGAGACCGATAAATAATACCAATATCGTGATAGGCCTTTTTAAAGCTGTTCTTACCATAATTATTTCTTGATGGATTGAATGAATAAATCGATATCTCCTGTTGCAGCGGCTTTATCCAGGTTGGCAAGCAGCCAGTCGCTTAGTGTTTGCACATAATCAGACTGCGATCTGTATAACACAAATGAAGCGTTGGTCAGATCAATGAGATTAATAATACCTGCTTTGTACTGCGCCGTTTTTTGATCATAAGTATCCTGCGAAGCCTTGATCTGGATAGGTATTTCAAATAGATTTTTCACCGATGTTCGAATAGCCTCATCGGCCTGGTTGGATACATTCTTTAATAAAAGTACCTGTTGTTGCAAATCATAGTCGCTGGCAACCGTATTATAATGGCTGATCGCCAGTTTGTCTTTTCGGTGAACCGGGTTGACAAGATCATACACTAAACTTACGCCGACCATATAATTGTATCGCTGATAACCCAGGCCTTCCGACAACGCTTTATATTCTCCTGTATAATCAATACTTGACCCCCTGGCCCATCCCGCTCCGGTAAGAAATACTTTCGGCAGGTAACTTTTTTTTACCAGGTCTTCGGTTTGCAATTGAAGATTTTTCTGTTTTATATAATAATCAGTCAGCGGGTTGTTAAGGGTATCGAGGTAAGCGCCTCCGGATAAAATATTTAATGCCGATAAATAATTCTTCGTTTGAGCGGTATCGATAGTAATACGATCTATGTTAATCCCTGTAAGATAAGCGAGTTGCTGCTGCAATTGCCTGATATGGCCCATGGTCTGATTGTAACTGATCCTGCTTTTAGATAATTCCGCAATGGCGAGGGATGAATCTGCACCAGGTTTGATTCCACTCTCCGTTATTGCATGGATGATTGTATAAATTGTGTTGTATCTCTCTACATTTTGCTGATCAATGCCCAGTTGAAGCTGATTTTTTAGAATATCAAAATATAACTTCCCTACATCCCATTTCAACAAATAGATTTCCCTGTTCAGATCAGCCTGACTGAGGTCTGCAAAGCTTTCTGCATTCCTGATCCTTGCTCTCTTCAAGCCAAAATTCATCAGCTCATAATTACTTTGCAGAATCGCGATATTGCCTGAAGCGGTCTGGTAATCGTTTTCACTCCGGATTCCATCCGAAGATGACGGTATAATTCCGAATGAAAAATAAGATCCGGGCAAAGCGTTATCCGTTCCCGCATTTACCTGGTCAGCAACAAATGCACTGGGAAGATAAGCATGCCTGGCATCAGTGACACCTGCTTTGGCTGCATCGAAAAGCGCCGTTTTCTGCATCAGCAACGGTAGGTGGTGCTGTGCCGAGTCAATGTAATCGGATAAAGAATAATTATTTTTTTGCTGTGCAGTTGTACAATTTGCCCACAACACCAACATAAATGATAATGCTGCGGCTGCTTTTCTGTATAAAACAACCATGGAAAATTCTTTTGTAAATGAAATAAATAAGAAAGAAGATGATATTAAATCAGCTTATCGGGCACGGAGGACCTCGTAAAGAAAAATGGATGAGATTTTTTTGCAAAATCCGGCCAGGAGAATAAACGCGAAATTGTTTATCGTAATAGAAACAGGACGTCGTGGTAGTTAAGAAAACTGTGGTAAATTCTTTACTGATGCGTGTTTTCTTATGCCGCTTTTCTTTTACTTTGGAATCATTGAGTGGCGATTGGTCAATTTGATTACTTGTCGAAAAAGAGCATGCAAGCCTGGATTCTGATAACCTGGTGGCATCAGCCCTTATCGAATTTGCAGCATTGGTTGAAAAAAAAGCCGCCCCGGATGAACTTTTATATCCGAAAACTATAAGAAGGAGTAATAATATAAATCGGGTCTTTTTCACTTTAGATAATTGGCGAAGATAATTACTAATCAACAATTATAAAGGTCGCTCACATTTAAAATCCTGTTAATGGATAATACAGCGGATACCCGGGAGAGATACAACCGACTGGAAACGAAATGAAACGGATGTTCCTATGATGATGAATGGATGAATATTCAAGGCACCTGCACATTTAAAAGTTTTTTATCAAACCACTCACAATAATTCTATTTTTGATCAAATTTCTTACATGGCACTCAATTCCATCATGAAAATTTTTATGCCGAAGGACAGGATATTTTATTCTTTGTTTGAGGAGGTTGCCGACGGAGTTGCCAACATGGGCAAGCTGATGAAAGATGTCGTCGCCGAGCCTGATATCGACAAAAGAGCGGCCCTCATATCGAAGACGGAAGACCAGGAGCATATCAATGATGATCTGACTCACAAAATTTTTACTGAGCTGGGAAGAAATTTTATCACTCCATTCGATCGTGAGGATATACATTATCTGGCCAGTGCACTCGATGATATCTGTGATTATATTTATTCTTCCGCCAAGAAAATTAATTTTTATAAGGTCAATCCGAACGATACAGGCATACAAAAAATGGCTGACCTGATAGAACAGGGAACAGATCAGATCAGGGCAGCTGTCAAAGAATTGCGCAACATGAAGGACATGCGTAAAATCACCGATGCCCTCGTAAAAGTAAACAGCATTGAAAACCAGGCCGACGATATTTTTGACATGAGCATCGACCGCTTATTTGAGACGGAACCTGATGCTAAAGAAGTGATCAAGAAAAGAGAAATTTACCAGGTTATGGAAATCGTGACTGATAAATGTGAGGACGCGGCCAATGTTATTGAATCTATCATCATCAAATACGCTTAATAATGTGGAAATGTAAAAATTGGATGAACTAAAGCATCTGTTTTATTTCCTTGTTTCCACATTTACACATTCCCACATTTCCACATTAGTTATGGCTTTTCTCGTTATCATCATCATTCTGGCGCTCATCTTCGATTTCATTAATGGTTTTCATGATGCAGCCAATTCTATTGCTACAATTGTTTCCACGAAAGTGCTGACTCCGTTCCAGGCAGTGCTTTGGGCTGCTGTTTTCAACTTTGCTGCTTTTTTTATATCCAGGTATGTGATTGGAGAATTCAGAATCGGGAATACTATTGCAAGTTCGGTGAATAAAGAATTCATTACGCTTGGTGTAATTTTTTCCGGTTTGATCGGAGCCATTGCGTGGAACCTGCTCACCTGGTGGTTTGGCATCCCTTCAAGTTCTTCCCACACTTTGTTAGGCGGATTTATGGGAGCAGCCCTTGCCCATGCAGGAGCTTTGAGCAGGAATGGGACGGATGTAATCAATTATGCTAAGGTCATCCCTACTTTTCTGTTTATTTTTCTCGCTCCCGTTATCGGAATGGTGATCGGATTTGTCATTACCATCACGATAGTAAATATAAGTCGTAAAGCTCATCCGTATAAAGCAGATAACTGGTTCAGGCGATTGCAATTGATCTCCTCTGCCCTGTTCAGCCTCGGCCATGGTGGTAATGACGCCCAAAAAGTAATGGGCATTATCGGCGCCGCCATGATTTATTATGAAAAAACGAAGGGCCACGACATGACGTTTTTGCAATTTATAAATGCAAACATGTGGGTACCCATGGCGAGTTTTACTGCTATTGCATTCGGAACGATGAGCGGAGGATGGAAAATCGTAAAAACAATGGGTACGCGAATTACAAAGGTCACTCCGCTGGAAGGAGTCAGTGCGGAAACAGCGGGGGCAATCACCTTATTTCTGACTGAAAAATTGGGCATCCCTGTGAGCACTACTCATACAATTGCCGGATCAATCATGGGTGTAGGCGCAACCAAACGTTTGTCGGCCGTCCGCTGGGGCGTAACGATTAACCTACTTTGGGCTTGGATACTGACAATTCCTGTAAGTGCAATATTCTCTGCTATAGTGTATTTCGTTTTACTTCCTTTTCATCATTGAATGCAGGCAATGAATCCATATAATGAAAAACAAAAATGCACCTGTTTTATCCTGATGTATCTTTCCCATTGTCTTTTTTCTAATTGATCAATGTTTACTACTTTGCCGCGCGATATAATCTGATATGAAAGGAATCATTCTCGCCGGAGGATCAGGCACACGTCTTCATCCTATTACGTATGCCATCAGCAAACAGATCATGCCTGTGTATGACAAGCCAATGATCTATTATCCCCTGTCTACGCTGATGCTTGCCGGAATCAGAGAGATACTGATTATCTCCACTCCTCACGATCTTCCTCTTTTTAAAAAATTATTTGGTACGGGCAGCCAGCTCGGTCTGCAGTTCAGTTATGCTGAACAACCGAAGCCTAACGGTCTGGCACAAGCGTTTGTAATCGGAAAGGGATTTATAGGGAAGGATAGTGTGGCCCTGGTGCTGGGCGATAATATTTTTTATGGATCGGGGCTCGGAGAACAACTTGAAAAAAATACCCATCCGGAGGGAGGTATCGTGTATGCATACCACGTGAGTGATCCTGAGCGTTACGGTGTAGTGGAATTCGATCGGAATATGATGGCCATCTCCATTGAGGAAAAACCTAAACAGCCAAAAAGTAATTATGCTGTGCCCGGTTTGTATTTTTATAATAACGAAGTGGTCAGTATTGCTGAAAATCTGAAGCCAAGCCCCAGGGGCGAATATGAAATTACGGATGTAAATAAGGAATATTTAAAAAGAGGGAAATTGAAAGTGTCGATCATGGATCGTGGAACGGCCTGGCTGGATACAGGCACTTTCAATTCACTGATGCAGGCCTCCCTGTTTGTACAGGTCATTGAAGAACGGCAGGGAATTAAAATTGCCTGCATAGAAGAGATTGCCTATAAGAAAAAATTCATCACCAGAGAGCAGTTGGAAGCGATTGCCCAGCCTCTTTTGAAAAGTGGTTATGGCCAATATCTTATCGATATGATTAATCATTAACTTACCCTGATCATGAAAAAAATTCTTGTCACAGGAGGATGCGGATATATTGGTTCACATACTATAGTAGACCTCATTGAGAATGGGTTTGACGTAATTTCTGTTGATAACAACAGCCGGTCTAATCCAAGAATCCTGGAGGGCGTTGAAAAAATCACCGGCAAAAAAATAAAAAACTACAAAGTTGACCTCTGCAATTTCGATGACAGCTTTGCAATTTTCCAGGAAAACCCCGATATAGCAGGTATCATTCATTTCGCTGCGTACAAAGCAGTGGGAGAATCCGTAGAGCAGCCATTGATGTATTTCGAAAATAATTTACTTTCATTGATCAACCTGCTGAAATGTGTCCAGGAATTTGAAATTCCTTATTTCGTTTTTTCTTCGTCCTGTACCGTATATGGAAATCCAAATGAAATTCCGGTAACTGAGGCTACTCTTCCCAAACCCGCAGAATCCCCTTATGGATACACCAAGCAGATGGGCGAGCAAATCATCAATGAGTTTTCAAAAGCTTCTTCGGCCAAATGTATACTGTTAAGGTATTTTAATCCGGTGGGAGCTCATCCCAGTTCCCTAATTGGTGAGTTGCCGATAGGCAAACCTGCCAATCTTGTGCCGGCCATTACACAAACAGCCATCGGAAAATTGTCTCAAATGCAGGTTCATGGAGATGATTATCCGACCCGCGACGGGTCCTGTATAAGGGATTATGTCCATGTATGTGATATCGCGCATGCACATACGCTGGGAATATTGTATTTGTTGAACAAAAAAAATACAAAAAAATGCGAGGTCTTTAATCTTGGAACAGGAAAGGGCGTGACTGTACTCGAAGCAATTAAAGCATTTGAAAAAGTGACCGGCATAAAATTAAATTATACTATCGGCCCGAGACGTCCCGGCGACGTCATTGCGATTTATGCAAATAATGATCTGGCAAAAAAACAACTGGGCTGGATTCCGAAATTTACACTGGAAGATATGATGTCAACCGCCTGGAAATGGGAACAAAAATTAAAAATGGACGAGAAATTTTATAATGGAAAATTTTCGGAGTTAAACTAAGAGACCCCCAAGTTATTCTGATCTTCTCTGCTCAAATCATAAATAATCAGAACCCATCTGCGTCTCATCCCACTTGTGTAAAATAGTTCTCACAGACATCACAGATTGTTAATTTTATCTCTTTTGCTTTACTTTGCATCTGCAAAAATCAATCTTGACTATTTATTGAAATTAATTAAATAACCACAGGAAATCATGTTACAGGATATTCAGGTAAGCGGACAAAAAGATACGAGAAGCGGTTTCGGAGATGGCATTGTGGAAGCTGCAAAAAAAAATACAAATATTGTTACCTTAACTGCCGACCTCGCGGGATCATTGAAATTAAATCAATTCATGAAAGAATTTCCCGATCGTTTTTTCCAATGCGGAATTTCCGAAGCGAATATGATGGGCATTGCAGCCGGATTGACTATCGGTGGAAAAATACCGTACACCACAACTTTTGCCAATTTCTCTACAGGACGTGTATACGATCAGATCAGGCAATCGATTGCTTACTCCGGCAAAAACGTAAAAATTTGCGCTTCGCATGCGGGCTTAACCCTCGGGGAGGATGGCGCTACACATCAGATACTGGAAGATATCGGCCTGATGAAAATGTTGCCGGGTATGATGGTTATTGTTCCCTGCGATTACAGCCAGACAAAAGCTGCAACGCTGGCCATCGCGGATTACACAGGACCGGTGTACCTGCGTTTCGGCCGACCCGTTTGGCCCATTTTTACAGACAAAATGGATTTCAAAATTGGAAAAGCACAATTGTTTTCCGAAGGAAATGATGTCTCCATCTTTGCCTGCGGCCACCTGGTCTGGATTGCACTTGAAGCTGGAAAAATGCTGCAGCAAAAAGGTATTTCAGTTGAAATAATCAATATTCACACCATCAAACCAATCGATACCGAGGCAGTAGTAAAATCCATTTCAAAAACAAAATGTGCGGTAACAGCAGAAGAGCACAATATTATTGGGGGTTTGGGCGATAGTATTGCACAGGTCGCTGCAAAAAATTTACCTGTGCCCATTGAATATGTTGGAACAAATGATACGTTCGGTGAGAGCGGAACTCCCACCCAACTCCTGCAGAAATATGGCCTGGATGCTCAACATATTGTTGCTGCTGCAGAAAAAGTAATGGCAAGAAAATGACAAAGCTCCTTGATAAATTATTAAACTCAAGCCTGTTTTTCCAATCTAAATCCCGGTCCCTGGCAAAAAGCTAACCTTATGACGGTCACTGCACATGATACTGAATTGCTCAAGCTGTTTCGTGACCCTGAAACAAAAGAGAAAGCATTTACCGACATCATTAAAAAATACCAGGAAAGGCTGTATTGGCATATCCGGAGAATGGTAATTGAGCACGAAGATGCCAACGACGTGCTCCAGAATGTCTTTATAAGAGTCTGGAACGGACTGGAGAATTTCCGGGAAGATTCACAATTATATACGTGGTTATATAGAATTGCTACGAATGAATGCCTTAGCTTTTTAGAACAGCAGAAGAAAAGGGCGTCTGTGTCCATCAGCGAAGTGGAAAGCGGCCTGAGTAATAAAATAAAAGCAGATAAACATTTCGACGCCAATAAGCTGGAATGGAAGCTCCAGGTAGCCATTCAGCAACTACCTGAAAAACAACGAATTGTATTCAATTTACGCTATTATGACGAGATGCCTTATGAAGAAATGAGTAGGGTGCTTGAAACATCCGAAGGAGCCCTGAAAGCCTCCTATCATCATGCAGTCAAAAAAATAGAAGAGTATATTCTGAATCATTAAACTTTGACACTCAAAATTGGTCAGATAAACGGAAATGCAGGAAAGCAATCAAATATCGAATGAGTTACTGGAAATCAGCCGGTTAATTGCTGGAATTGACCGAAAAAATAGGCTTTTTGAGCTGCCTTCCGGCTATTTCGAGACGTTTGCAGACGGGCTGATGGCCCGCATCAAAAACGAATCTGTTCAATCGGTAAAAACCGAACTGGAAACCCTATCTCCCCTCATCTCGCAGCTGGAAAAGAAAAATGTTTTTAGTATTCCTGAAAACTATTTTGAATCCTTTCCGGAAAAATTATTGATCAGGCTTAAAGCTGAACAGGCTAAAGACGCTGCAGAAGAATTATCTATTCTTTCTCCCTTACTGAGTCAGATAAATAAAAAAACTCCTTTTTCAACACCCGCTGGTTTTTTTGAAGAACTTCCGGATAACCTTATTCACGGCATGAAAGCCGTTGAACTTGTAAACGATGAATTGGAGAATCTTTCTCCAATGATGAGTAGCCTGCGAAATAAACAACCGTATACAGTACCTGTTGGATATTTTGATGGGCTGGTAGAAAATGTTTTATTCAGACTTAAAACAGAAGAAAAAAATCAGCCTTCAAAAGTTGTTGCATTCAAAAAAAGGAGACAGTGGTTGAGATATGCTGTTGCCGCGGCGGTCGCAGGCGTCATTCTTACTTTCGGTATTATTAAATTCAACAGGCAAACTACTGTTCAGATTGATGACCCCAGTTCCGGTTTATCAAAAATCAGTGACCAGGAAATATTGAATTATATGCAGGATCAGGATATCCCGCTTGCACAAGCTGCAAACAACAATACTGCTTCCCTTGATTTCAGTGACAATGATATCAAGGATATGTTGGGAGATATTTCAGACAGTGAATTACAACAATATCTAAATGAAGAAGGAGACTTAAAAGATGGCTCAGCGAACTAATCCGTAAGATGAAAAGATTTTTATTATTATATGGAATAATATTACTGTCCACCCATGCCGTCATGGCACAGGATGGAAGCAGGCTGGAGGCATTAAAAATTGCTTACCTGACTAAAAAGCTGGATTTGTCTACAGAAGAAGCCCAGCGTTTCTGGCCAATCTACAATCAGTATACAGAAGAGATCCGGCAAACCCGTCTTGATGCCATCAAAGATCATTGGGATGAAATCAGGTTGGAAGAAAATATATTGAATATCCGGAAAAAATACAATACAGAATTTGGCAAAGCATTATCCCCCGACAAGGTCAACATGTTCTTTAAATCAGAAAAAGAGTTTGGCAATTTTGTCCAAAAGGAAATCGAGCGAAGACAGTTGAAAATGCAGCAGCGACGTGCCCTGCTAAAGCCATAGACCTCGATATTTTGCCCGTTTACCGATTAATTTAATTAGAAAATGATCGAATAACGATATTTGAATCTGGTGTTTTTCATAGGTTAGCAACGGCCGGCTCTTTCAAGAGCGGGCCTTTTTATTGTCATTACAATGCATGTACTAATTCAACCCCAAAAAAAATCAGTCATTAAAAAAATCAAATGAATAATACAATTACTTAATATCCTCTTTACCCCGAGTTCTATTATCTTACATCGCTTTACGAAATTTTTTTAGCATTCAAACAACGTTCATGAGCCCTTCAGCGAAATTTATTTTAACTGTATTCTGCATTTTTTTTATTGCAACTGCCGGGGCGCAGGAGACGCCGCAGAAACAAGATACTACGCAAAAAATTATTCCGGGCCGTGTGAACAGTATAGAGCAACAAAAAAAACCGTATGTGATTTTGATTTCAGCTGATGGTTTCAGATACGATCTGGCTGACAAGTACCATGCAACTAATCTTTTAAAACTAAGAAAGCGCGGCATCACTGCTTCGTATATGCAGGCTTCTTTTCCTTCTTTAACATTTCCTAATCACTACAGTATTGTCACTGGTTTATATCCTGCTCATCATGGCATCGTGGATAACTCATTTTATGATGCAGGGAAAAAAAGAGTGTACACAATAAGCAATAAGAAAGCTGTGGGTGACAGTTCCTGGTATGGAGGCACACCTTTGTGGGTGTTGGCCGAAAAACAGCAAATGCTTACAGCCAGTTTTTATTGGGTAGCTTCTGAAAGTGCGATACAGGGAGTTCGTCCGACATATTATTATATATATAATGAAGCGATCCCGATAAACCAGAGAATTCAAACAGTGAAGAACTGGCTTCAGCTACCTGAAGATAAACGGCCACATTTTATCACATTTTATTTTCCCGAAGTCGATCACCAGGAACACAGATTCGGAGTTGATTCAAAAGAAGCTATCGATGCAGTACATTTTGTAGATGAGAGTGTCGGCAAACTGGTACAATCAATCGATTCACTCGGTTTGAACGTAAACTTTATTTTCCTGTCGGATCACGGGATGATAAACGTTGATACAGTTTCTACACTCTCCCTGCCTCACGCTGTTGATACAACTAAATTTTTTGTTTTACCAAGTCTGACCCTGCTGCACCTGTATGCGAAGGATACCAATGACATCAGGCCGACTTATGATGCATTGAAAAAAGAAGCTGTCGACTTTGATGTATACCTGGCGGCCAATACACCTGATCGCTGGCATTACAGCAAAAGTGATGACAGATACAACCGGATCGGAGATATTCTGCTTGTTCCCCACGCTCCAAAAGTTTTTAATATCCTTCATCGCCGAGTACCTGTGGCCGAGCATGGATATGATCCCGGGATAACCGAGATGCACGCTGTGTTTTATGCCTGGGGGCCTGCATTCAAAAAGCACAAAAAAATTGAAGGCTTTGAAAACGTCAATGTATACCCGCTGATTGCAGATATATTAGGATTGAATAATACAGAAGCTATCGACGGAAAATCGGAAGTTCTTCAACCGTCTTTGAAAAAGAAAAAATGAGGCCATTTATTTAAAATTTCCACACGGGAGTTTTAATATCATGGTAGAAAAGAAAAGTCCAGTTTTCTTTTTCTCCCTTCCTCCACCATTGCTGTCTTAATTCCATGCATTTCTTCCCGTCATAATCATATTTTGCCACGAAACGGTTCTTCATTTGTTGGAGCTGTGGCGCTACATCCGCCCCGAAAAAAATAGTTTCCCCTCCATCAACTATCCAGAATACCTGGTGATAAGGACAATGCGCCCCTGTCAATTCATAACGGATATAGCCATCGATCACTCCGCTTCCATTTAATAAGACCAGGTTTTTAAAATTTTTTATCCCCCCGAGTTCTTCGGTTATATATGAGGGAAGGCCCTTGGAAAATGCGTATTCCAGTTCTTTTTCCTGGATATAATAAGTTGCATTCGGAAACGAGGGTTCCCTGATGCCTGTCGTTTTATTCAACCGGCTGATTCCCCCTGAATGATCTTTATGCAAATGACTGATCAGTACTTTTGTTACCTGCGATGGGTCAATACCCGCATCCACGAGATTCTGGTGAATCTGTAAATGACCATTTTTATTAAATCCAAGACCCGTATCCATCAATAAAACATCTTCTGAAGTGACGACTGCAAATGGCTGGATTTCTACCAGCAAACTTCCTGCATTTCGTTGTTGGAGCTGATCTTCTCCAACAATAAAAGGAATAAATAATTTGGTTTTATCTACCGTGAAAGCGCCTTCTGATAATGGAATAATTTTCATACCCAACCCACAACCCCTAAAGGGGGATTAAAATAAAAGTTGTGATAATTGTAAAAAGTAAAAATAAGCAATAGCCAATAAATCCCCTTTAGGGGCAGGGGTGATTTAT
>DATJWE010000168.1:0-18827 GCA_035501475.1 Puia sp.
CGGCTCATCCAGTACAAACTATCCGCGACCCGGCTCAGCATGAAGGCTTTTGATTTAAGGTTTTATTATAATGCCTTTACCAAATAAAATTTGCAAATAATTTTCCCCGGTGTTTGTCTTTTCAAAAAAATTGCATTCAGACTGCTAACACCCAGGTATCCTTGCTTCCTCCACCCTGCGATGAATTTACTACCAGAGATCCTTCCCGCAAAGCCACTCGTGTTAGTCCGCCGGGTACAATTTGAATCCCTTCAGGACCACAGAGTGCATAAGGCCGCAGATCAATTCTTCTCGGTTGCAGCCTTCCATTCATATAACAAGGTGAAGAAGATAAGCTGATGATTGGTTGTGCAATATATTTTCGCGGGTCCTTCAGGATTTCCGCTTTATACCTGGATATTTCTTCCTCACCTGAAATATGACCCATCAGCATTCCATAACCACCACTTTCGTTGGTTTTTTTGATCACCATTTTATTCATGTTCCTGAAAACATGATCTCTCACATCCGGATCGCTTAACTGATATGTCGGAACGTTTTGAAGAATAGGTTCCTGGTTCAGGTAGTATCTGATCATCGCGGGGACATAGCTGTAAATGGCTTTATCATCTGCAACGCCATTCCCTACTGCATTCACGATGGCCACATTTCCTTTACGATATGCACTCATGATGCCCGCCACTCCCAACATGCTGTTGGGATTAAAGACAAGGGGGTCCAGGAATTCATCGTCCACGCGTCGGTAAATGACATCGACCTGCTGAAGCCCTGAAGTTGTTTTCATGTAAACCCGGTGGCCGTCTACAACAAGATCGCGCCCTTCCACAAGTTCCACTCCCATTAACCGGGCAAGGGTAGTATGTTCGAAATAAGCAGAATTATAAATACCAGGCGTCAATACAACAATGGTTGGGTGGCTGATATTACGTGGTGAAAGCATCACCAGGTTTTTGTGAAGTATATTCGGATATTCAGTGACCGTTCGCACGTTGTTCTTCGGAAGGAGATCGGGAAATATTCTTTTTGTTATTTCACGGTTCTCGAGCATATAACTCACGCCGCTTGGTGTACGAAGATTATCTTCCAGGATATAGAAAGTTCCATCATTATTGCGAATGAGATCTATTCCTGATATGTGCACATAAATATCATGAGGCACAGGAAAACCATGCATTTCTCGTAAATACTGGGGGCAACTGTAAATGATGTCAGTAGGAATGATCTCATCTTTCAAAATAAACTGATCGCTATAAATATCTTTTAGGAAAAGATTGAGGGCTCTTATCCTTTGTTTGATCCCTTTTTCGATATAATCCCATTCCCCGGCCGTAATGATTCGCGGGATGATATCGAATGGAAATATTTTTTCAATGCCCTCCCCGCTGCTGTATACAGTAAATGTAATTCCCTGGCTCATGAAAAGACTTCTGGCCATCTCCTCCTTTCTGTTCAGCTCGTCGATGCTTAACCCCTGCATAAATTCAACCACCCCCTGATATTGCTCGCGAACCATGGTATCGCAATACATTTCGTCCCAGGTGTTGGCGTCCACATGATACATATTGAGCAGTTCGCTGGCTTGCATGAAAAAAATGATTTTGAAAAATGGAGAACCGGATGGCAGGCTATTCGTTATAACACGGATTACACAAATTAACACGAATTACACGAATTTAGGTGAATTGGATGAATTTTTTCGATTCGAAGGCAATGTCTCAGTTCGAAATTTTCACCACACAGGCACATAGACACAGTTTCATATAACCGGTGATTCTTTGATCCTTTGTAACTATCAACCATGAGCGGGACAAGCTGTGGTGATTTTTTTTGAAATTTAAATATACCATTTGATGCAATTTGAATTTCCTATAATTTGTATATTTCGCTCCATTCGTGTACTTCGTGTTAATTTGTGTAATTCGTGTTAATTCGTGTAATTCGTGTTTATGAGATCTATTGCCATGATACCTGCCCGATATGCTGCCACGCGCTTCCCTGCGAAACTGATGCAGCTGCTGGGTAATAAATCGGTTATCCGTCATACGTATGATAATACGGTAGCGACAGGGTTATTCGACCAGGTGATGGTCGTCACCGACAGCCCGATTATTTTTGAAGAGATCAGTTCACACGGTGGTAAAGTTAAAATGAGCGTGAAGGAACATGAAAGCGGGAGCGACAGGATTGCCGAAGCTGTTGCCGATATTGAAGTCGAAATCGTCGTTAATGTGCAGGGTGATGAACCCTTTGTACAGAAATCGCCGCTTGAAAAACTGCTTCATGTTTTTGATGGCGAAGAAGGGCAGCATGTGCAGGTTGCATCGCTGATGCAAAAATTAAAAGAAGAAAAATTTATCGTCGATCCTAATTATGTCAAAGTGGTGGTTGATAAAAACATGAACGCCTTGTTTTTCAGCCGAAGTAAAATTCCTTATCCCCGAAACGCTACTCATCCGATAAACTATTATGAACATATTGGTGTATATGCTTTCCGAAAACAGGCACTGATCGATTTCACCAACTGGCCCATGACTCCCCTGGAAGCTGCTGAAAAAATAGAATGCCTTCGTTATCTCGAAAACGGGATTCCCCTGAAAATGGTTCTCACCGAATATATGGGTATTGAAATTGACACGCAGGAAGACCTGGCAAGAGCTGCAAAATTGCTTTGAGAAAAGTTTTATATTCGTTAGCAGGAACCGGAATGCTGTTGCTTTCAAAATCTCACGATCAATTCAGGATCAGGAAATTCAATCCACTCACTTCTTAATAACACTTGTATATGAAAAAGCCACTGTGGGGAATCGACCTTGGAGGCACAAAAATCGAAGGAGTTATTCTCCCCGCATCAGGCGATCCCAAACTCATACTAAGAACGCGCATCGATACCGAAGCTTCGCAGGGATATCACCATATCGTGAGCCAGATTGCCAAACTTGTGGAACAAATGAAGAAAGAATCGGGACTGAAACCCGACCGCATTGGTTTTGGCACACCAGGTGTGCTGGATCCTATGCTGCAAACAATGAAGAACTGCAACAGCACAGCACTGAATGGAATGCCATTGAAAAAAAACCTGGAGGAGAAATTACAATTGCCGGTTGTATTGGCAAATGATGCCAATTGTTTTGCGCTCGCGGAAACACATTGGGGTGCAGTAAAAGAAAAAACGCCCAAAGCAAAAATGGTTTTTGGAATCATTATGGGAACAGGTGTTGGAGGAGGCATTGTGGTGGATGGAAAAATATGGACAGGGCTTCATGGCATCGGTGGTGAATGGGGGCATAATTTCCTGGACGAATCGGGTGGGCCCTGTTATTGCGGGAAAACAGGCTGTGTAGAAACTGTTATCTCAGGACCGGCACTTGAAAGATATTACAGCGGAATTACCAATAAGAAAATAAAATTGAAAGAAATCGTTGCGAATTATCACCAGGGTAAGGACGAAGCTGCCGCCAGAACCATCGATCGTCTTTGTCATTTTTTTGGGAAAGCGGTTTCGGTGATCACCAACTTACTTGACCCCGATGTGATTGTTGTTGGTGGAGGTGTCGGAAATATTGATAAGATTTATTCAGAAGGCCTGTTGTCATTGAAACAATTTATTTTTAATAACAGTGTGCAGGTCCCGATCATTAAGCCGACGCTTGGCGATAGTGCAGGAGTCTTTGGTGCAGCAGCACTGGTAGCCTGAATAATTCTTCGGTTCATTTTCTAAATTCATTCCATGACCCGCTTATTTCTCCCGATTTCTATCCTGGCTTTTTGCGCTGTACATGCGCAAGAGCCAGCTTACAGAGAAAAATATCGACCACAATTTCATTTCAGTCCTCCGGTTAACTGGACCAACGATCCTAATGGATTGACCTATTACAAAGGGCAATATCATCTCTTCTACCAATATAATCCTTACGGCAACAGGTGGGGACATATGAGCTGGGGCCATGCTGTAAGCGCTGATCTTATACATTGGAAAAATCTTCCTGTCGCCATTCCTGAGGGAAATGGTACAATGATTTTTTCAGGTTCTGCAGTAGTGGACGATTACAATAGTTCAGGCTTTCCTGCGGAACCCGGTGAAAAGCCGATGATAGCGATATATACCGGTCATTTTATTCCTGATGCAAACAACCCGGACAATTACCTTCAATCGCAACAACTCGCATTCAGTTCTGACGGTGGAAATGTCTGGACTAAATACAAAAACAACCCGGTACTTGATCAGCATAAAAAAGATTTTCGGGATCCCTGTGTTTTCTGGTATGCACCGCAGAAAAAATGGATTATGGCCGTCGTGCTTCCTCAGCAGCATATCGTGCAAATCTATTCTTCGCCAAATCTTATCAACTGGACCTGGCAAAGTGATTTTGGCCCCGCAGGAGATATGGGTGAAATCTGGGAATGCCCGAGCCTGGTAGAAGTTCCGGTTGAGGGCTCCAAAACTGAAAAAAAATGGGTGCTCCTGAATTCCCAACAAATCACAATGCAATATTTTGTGGGTGAATTTGATGGAACCAAATTCGTCAATGAAAATCCGGATAAAAAAATTTTCCGTCCCGATTACGGCCCGGATTATTATGCAGGCATAACTTACAATCATCTTCCTGCTGGTCATCCTCCTATATTATTAGGATGGGCCAATAACTGGAAATATGCGAATGATATCCCGACCTTTCCCTGGAAAAGCATGATGGCATTACCCAGGGAGCTTTCTTTAAAAAAAATAAATGGCGAATGGATATTGTGCGAAAAGCCGGTTTCGGCTATTTATTCTTTGCGGGAAAATCCGTGGAAGGCATCCCATCTTAAAGTCAGCGGGGAAAATTCCCTGTCCGTACACAGCCGTCAATGTGAGATTGAAGTCAATTGGAAACCGGCGAAGGAAACAGTTTCCGGGATTTACCTGGCAAGAGGAAAAAATCAGAAACTGGTTATCGGGTATGATGAGAAAGAGCAAAGTTTATTCATGGACAGACAAAATGCAAATGATACCTCTTTTAATAAAAATTTTGACGAGTTAACCGGATATGCAACAAGAATGGAATTAAAAAATAACAATTTGCATTTGCACATTTTTTTCGATCACAGTGTCGTTGAAGTATTTGCAAACGATGGCTGTACGGTAATGACCATGCAGATTTTTTCTGAAGAATCCAATAACGGAATTAGTCTCTATTCAGAAGGCGGAAGTAATTTATTTGATGATATAAAAGTCTGGAATTTGAAATCTGCCTGGTTAGCCAAATAATAATGTCAGTAAGTTCAGAAACGGATAATCGCAAATCCTTTTCTTTTGAGGTTCTCATAAGGAATTGCGACTTCATTATTTGAAATCTGATGGGATTGCTGAAAATTCAACGTGTTACTTAATTTCCAATACACCAATCCTTCCTCAATGAGCAAATTACCCCGATAATCGAGGATGGTTGTATTTCCATATTGTTCTTCATCACTACTCCTGAAAAAGCTATTATATAAAAAAAATATTTTTTGATTCACAGGCACCACGAGATAGGACAGATAAGGGGAATTAAATTCCGTGGTTTGTTCCTTATCAATAATGCCGCTCCAACAACTATCTGCATTGTGAGCAGGAAAATAAAACAGGGACAGATCTCCCCGGTTGTACAATCCGCGGGGACCACTCAATTTATCGTATCGCGTATATCCATCCTTGTTAATCATCAAAGGTGCGTTTGTATTGACGATTGCATTATCAGTAAATACTGAACGCAATCCTCCCGGATCGATATACTCGTTGTTGTCTTCGAAGTCAGTTGAGTAAGGCCGGCCATATTCTTTGAGAAGCATAAAACCGGCCCCGGGGACCATAATGAAACTCTCGTGAGTAAGATTTTCATTGATAATCCTGTACGCCATCAGGGTATTGAAACGGTAGGATGAATCAAAATCGAATCGATGGGTATTCAGTGAATAGTGAATAACCTCTACATTTTTAAGAGCGGAGAAATGAAAATTAGACAACACTCCTCCATAGACCTCTCCATTGTCGTTATCGACAGACAATGATACATCTTCCCAATTGGAAGAGGCCGGAAGTTTGATCTCTGTGCAAATGTAATTTGTGTCCTTTCCATTAAAATGGTACAGTAAAAAATTATTGTCTATCCGTGAAGGAGTGGCCATCAGCCATTGTCCATTGTTCGCGAGTTGTACAGGAGTATTATTGAAATATTCAATTGGGAAACTGGTGAAATCATCCTGGATAAGAGGTTGCACGATATTGCGATGATTATATATAACATAAGAAAGCTGCCTCCATTTCCTGTCAAATAAAACGGCATGCATTCTCATTCCCACACCTGGCATGCTTTCAAAACAAAGAAGCAGCACTTTGTTTTTGTCCTCAGATCTGACAAGCAGAAAACTGTTGCCGTCCTCACTAAAAGGCAATCTGAGAATCATGGTATCTGCATCAAGAAGATTTCCATCCGGCGTAAATCTGTTTAGAAAAACAGCAGTTGTCCTGTATTCAGGTACAAAAAGAAGCTGATCAAAATAGTCGGGATTTCCCAGGAAATATTCTTTTAATAGAGTTTGGGAAGACTCAGGAGGCGAAACAATATTCACCAGGTTCATTCTTGTATTATAAACTTCAAAGCTTCGGGTCAGCACATCTGCATGCTTTTTCCCTTTTCTTTTTGTTTCTTTTTTTTCAATCCAGTAATAATTGTCTGATTTCCCAATTACGTTGAATGCATCATTAATGTAAGGAGAATAAAGTACGTTCTGAGCCGCTCCAAATTTATTGCTGAAGAAAACTACTAGATAAACCAATATCTGAACCCGGCGCCTCATAAGCTTCGCAGTCTTTCTAAGTTAACTTATTTTTTTATTTCAGGTAAACTATTAACAAGGATTCCCCGGACAAAAACCATATCAAAAAAAGTACCTGTTTTAAAAGGAGAAGACATTGCCCGAAAAACCCATCACATAAAAGCTACGAACGAGATGGGTGAAAGGATGCGTGATTACCTGTTTTGTTTCAAAAATTAATTAAAACTTCATCCCTGAGTCAATAAATGAATACCATTCTTCTGCGGATCATCGTCACAGACAACGATTGCTTACCTTCGCAGCTTGAACGCAAAAATTTAGACATGCAGTTTAGAAATTTTAAAATGGTGAGCTATGTGGTTTTCGGGCGCGGAAGTTTTAATCAACTTAATGAAATCCTAGAACCACAGCGGAAAAAAGATGCACCCATGATTTTCCTGGTTGACCATTTTTTCAGGAACAAACCCCTGTTGAATCGACTGCCTATCCGTGGAAATGATCAACTCCTTTTTGCTGATGTAACCCATGAACCCAAAACTTCATATGTTGACCAGATTGCTGGCCAGTTGAAAGCAAGTTTTAGCGAAATCAGCGGAATTATTGGCATCGGAGGCGGATCGACTATGGACCTGGCAAAAGCTGTATCCCTGATGATGGGTAACCATGGTTCATCGGCAGATTACCAGGGTTGGGATCTCGTAAAAAACCCCGGAGTTTATAAAGCAGGTATTCCTACGTTGAGCGGAACCGGAGCAGAAGTATCGAGAACTACAGTATTGACTGGCCCGACCAAAAAATTAGGAATGAACTCCGATTTTACGCCCTTCGATCAGATCGTTCTTGATCCTGAACTGACCACAAACGCTCCGGTCAATCAGCGGTTTTATACCGGCATGGATTGTTATATTCATTGCATCGAGAGTTTACACGGAACATATCTGAATGAATTCAGCAAATCCTATGGAGAAAAGGCATTACAGCTTTGTCAGCAGGTTTTTTTACATAAGAAACGATGGGATGATGAGAGTGATGACCAACTGATGATGGCCTCCTATGCCGGCGGCATGAGTATTGCATATTCGCAGGTAGGAATTGCTCATGCGGTAAGCTATGGACTGGGTTATTTACTGGGAACCAAACACGGCATCGGAAACTGTATTGTTTTTGATAAGCTCGAAGACTACTATCCGGATGGCGTGCGGGAATTCAAAAAAATGGTTGAGAAAAATAAAATCGATATCCCCCAACACATTACAAAAGGATTGACAGACGACCAATTCAATACAATGATCAATGTTTCACTCGGTATGAAACCTCTATGGGAAAACGCTTTGGGTAAGGACTGGGAAAAAATCATGAGCCGGGATAAACTCCGGGCCTTATACGAAAAGTTATGAATAAGGTTATTGTTTTTGTGTGGGTGATTCTTATTGTTGCTTTCTTTAACGGTAAAGCATATTCGCAAAAACTGGTTTTTCTTTTTGGCCATGTGATATATGGCATCCCCGTAGATAACTATTTTAAAAGCAATTACAACTATGGAGCAGGAGTGGAAGGAGGGGTTGGTATTGGAACAGGAAGAACGTTCCTCACCGGGACCATCGGGTACAGCTCTTTCATTACGCCATCAAGCAATCACTATGGAAACACTTCTTATGTTCCCATAAAAGGAGGACTGAGGCACTATCTTCTTGTCGGGAAAATTCTCTTTATTAATGTTGATGCAGGGGCGGGACTGATTAAGAACAGTATTGTCAACTATACCAGTTTCTCCGGTGATCTTGGACTTGGCGTAAAGCTTGGTCCGACGGAAATAATAGTGCAGTATAACGGATTTACACGGTCGGGCTTTGAAAATTCCGGCTACTCATCATGGATAGAACTCAAAGCGGGGATGCGATTGGGGTTATGATATCATTAAAAATCTTTTATTAAGCCGTAGCCTGACCTGCGATTCTTGTTTATTAATCACTTGTTAACTGTTGGAAATCTGGTGTTTCGGCATTAAATTTGTCGTTACGTACCAGTCCTGTATCCTTCTCTATTGCCAGTACCAAGTGGCATTTTTTTTGCTAAAATTCTTTTTCAGCTTATTCTATGAGGATTGCCTGTTTAATAATGGCACATAAGGATCCGTTGCAAGTTGAGCGGCTCATAAAAAAATTTGAGCACGAAGGGTTTGATTTTTACATCCATCTCGATAAAAAATCAGATAAATCAGAGTTTAAATACCTGGAAAATCTGAAGAGAGTATACTTCATTAAAAACAGAATAAAGGTCAGATGGGCTTCTTTCAGTTTCGTCAAAGCGATTGTGACTTCAATGAAAGAGGTGCTGAACTCAGGTCGTCATTATGATTTTATCAGTCTTATGAGCGGCCAGGATTATCCAATCAAGCCAATAAGTGCGATCTACTCTTTTTTAAAAAATAACCAGGAAAAAAATTTTATCTGTTTTGAAGAGCAGGGAGAATGGTGGAACCACGCGATTGACAGAATCAAAAAATATCACTTCACCAATTTCGATTTTAAAGGAAGGTACAGGGTTCAGTTTATGGTGAATGCTATCTTACCCAGAAGAAAATTTCCATTGCCCTACATGCTGTATGGAGGTCCAAGAGCCATGTGCATGACATTGACTCCAGCCTGCGCCAGATACGTGGTGAATTTTATTGAAGAAAACAGAAGGTTGAGAAAGTTTGCTTACTTTACCTGGGGGCCTGATGAATTCCTGATTCCAACCATTATCATGAATTCTCAGTTTAAGAACAGCGTAATCAACAACAATTTTTATTATATCGATTGGTCGAAAGGAGGAAGTAACCCTAAAACTCTAACTGTCGAAGATTTTGAACTACTGGCAAAAACGGACAAACTACTGGCCCGCAAATTTGATATTGCAGAAGATGCCGCTATTCTTGATCTCATAGATGAGATGACAGTCGAGATGACACTCGCCTAAATTTCATTTCAAAGGGAGGGTCTTGAAAACGGCTTCGTTGACTTTCACCGGATATTTCTTTTTCAATTCACTTATCCATTCGTCTTCAATGTAGGTTTGATAGTCATTAATTACGAGCCCTCTTGCCTCTGTAAATCCACGCGGCATTTTATCATTAAATACATGAATAATATAAGCTGTCGTCACGGCATTATCAGCCTGGTTTTTGGCCAGGGAAGTAAATTGTCCCTCCTGCCAGTGATTCGATTCAGGAGGCGGAAGCTGGCTGAATTCAAACCTTCCCGAATCGGCCTGAGCGAGTCCGTTTGTGCTGTCCACCAGTCGCCTCCAGCGTAGCGGATTGGCCGGCAGCTGACTGCTTATCAGATGAGCAGTATGTTCATCACTGCAGGTAAAAATAATTGCGTTCGCGCTGGGTTGCCACCAGTAATTATTTTTATGGGATTCATAATAATTTTTCAGTCCAACGCTATCTGTCGAAGCTTTATCCCAGACTTTGCGCTGCATGATTTCAAACAAAAGATTTCCATCCCTGAATTCATTTAACTGGTAAGCAAAATCCTTATTATAATCTTCAAGATGGTTACGGTAATAGTCAAAAGAAACAGTTTGCTTATACAGGTCCAGCAATTCGCTATTGGATTTTGCATTGACAGCCTGGGAAAAATTCCTCATCCCCTTTCGATAATCCACCCAGTCTTTTACAAGAATATTTTTTTTAGCAAAGCTGAAGAGAACGGTTTTATTATCTACATCGCTGAACACCGGCAGATGTTTGTTTAACAGACTGCTGTCGGTATAAACAAATAAGTGATTGAGATCGATCGGAGCCGCTTTAAATTGTATAACCTTCAATATGTGCTGGAGCATTTCTTGTCTTGATGACTCAATCCTTGAATCACTCATCACCTGTTGTTTTACAGCATCCATGGTTTTCTTATCCCTGGTTACAGGAATTGGTTTCCGGTATATGCGTTTGATAATATGATATCCGAATGAAGTGAGAACAGGTTGACTGATTTCACCATCTTTTGATAAAGCGAAGGCAGCATTTTCAAAAGCCGGTTCAAACTTGCCGATTCCAAATTCTCCCAAGATTCCACCATTCTGATAAGAAAGATTATCACCACTGAATTTTTTTGCGAGTTCAGCAAAATCAGATCCGTTCAACAATGCATGGTAAATTGAGTCCGCCCTTTTTTTTACGTCGGCCTTTACTGCATCTGTTGCATTGTGTGGAAATATCATCAATATCTGAGATACTTTGATTTTACCCAGGGCTTTTCTTTCACCCAGATTCTTAAAAATAAAATATCCCCCCTTGCCGTGGAAAGGTTTAGAGAATTTTCCGGATGGAGTGTTGTAAGCAAGGGTTTCCAGTTCGTAGGGCAGTGTAAAAACAGTGATATATCCAATATCGCCCTGGGTATTCTTTGCAAACGGATCCTCGGAATATTCAGCAGCAATTGTCCCGAAATTTTTTCCGAGTTTCAGCTCTGCATAGGCTTCCATTATTTTCTGGTAGGCATTGACAGAATCAGCCGGATTGCCATTTTTGGGAACTGATACAAAAATATAAGCAAGATGAATGTCCTTCTGGCTTCGCAAAAAAGCTTCATTGACCAGCTTATTCAGACTGGTTTGGTCATTCATGTACTGGTCAACAATCTGGTTCCTGAAATTCTGCAGCTCTACAACCTGATTGGGCAAAGTATCCAACCGGAGATCATAGGCTGCTTTAACTTTCAGTTTGTACCGGATATACAATTCAAGATATTCCCTGTATGATTTTGAAGTAGGCTTTCCTGTTGTATTATTTTTTCTGTATGCTTTTAAAAAATCCTCTTTACTGACCGGTTGATCGCCGTAAGTAAACAAAGTTTGCGAGAAACCACTGACCGGGAAACAGCATATAAAAAAAGAATAAATAAGAAGCCTGGAAAGAAGATACTTCATATCAATTGGATTTGGCATTCTTGAGTTTCAGGTTGAGCACTTCATCGAATTGTTGGTAGGTAAGTTTTTTTGCAATTATCCTTTTGTCTTTATCCAATAAAAATAAAGTAGGTGTTTGATATACATCATACAACTGCTTATAGCCCGGTTTTTCGGAAGCGGTTTCAGCATCATGTTGTGCCTGCGTCTGATAAACGTGTATCCAGTCTTTCAAATTGTGAGCGCGAATGAACTTGAGCCAGGCATCTTTTCCTCCATCCACCATCACTCCAAAAACTTTTACCCCTTCATTCTTCCATTTTGCATGGAAAATCGAATCCACTTTGGGAACTGTTTCCTGGCAGTGACTGCAGGTGGGATCCCAAAAACAGACCACGATATAGGGGGATTCTACCTCATACAATGACTGCGATTTGCCAAGTGTATCCGTCAGTATGAGGTTGGCTGCCGGCTGACCAATCAAATTTGCCATCAGACTATAGGCCCGGTCATTGATAAATTTTCTATATTTTTCCGTAAAGAAATCTGCCTGGCCGGTATTGATATATTTTTCAAAGAGATGGACAAACACAGCATCCTGGCCCATGTATTCGGGATTGACATATTTCTGCACAAAATGAACCAGCAGATATTTGAACATTTCTTTATTGGTCCTTGAAAACAGGAGCATCATGTCGACTTCCCTTTCAATCGAATCCACTTCCGGTGGAACCAGGTCCTTGAAATATTTATCCAATTTGGGTTCAAAAACAGGCGTACGTATGATCCGGTCATCTGTTAGCGAAACTCCATCCCAATAGTGAGCTTTATAATAACGATAAGCAAAGACACTGTCATATTTTCCACCGGGCTGTTTATCTGCAGGCGGAACGGTCGGCTCTTTTAAAAGAATCAATAAAGTCGTGAGCAGTGAGGAAGGATATTTTTGTTCGATATCCGCCCGATAATTCCGTACTTCCTGATTCATTTGTTTGATCTGGTCAATAATCGCAGTGGAATCCTGCCTGGTTTTTGCGTTGTGGATTGATGCCTGGGCATCACCAATTGCCTTACCCTTTTTTGCCATGAACAGGCTGTATGCGAGGAACAATGTATTTTCGGAGGAGCCGGTGTACTTAATCCCATTGGGCATATCTGCCGTGTCGGCTGCAATGGAAAAATTTTGTTCTTTATCAATCAATACTTCAAACAGAATTTCTTTTTTGGGAGACACGATAAAATAGACTCCGCCAGGTAATTTTTCCTTCCCCTTAAAAATTCCTGTGCTATTGCCATCCAGCATGGCGGAATCAGCAACGGCTTTCAACTTGCCATAATAATATCCAAGGTAAACTTTGCTATTCGCATACGGCTTCAAGGTAAGCTTAATGTTATATGCTTCTTGTGCACAGGTACTAATGACAAATAACAATAAAACGGGTAAAAAAAATACTTTTCTTTTCATGTTACGGGTAGCTCTGCCGCTAAATTAAGGTTTAGAACCATGATTAAGCAGATTTTTTTAAAATCCGTCCTCTCACAAATAACGTCATTGGCCCCTGAGTTCTTATTTCAGGGAAAATAATCAAGAATATTTTTTCACCTCATGGTTCTTTACTTTTGCGGCGTGCGTTCAAAAAATAAAAATATCGTATTGGAAAAAATTCTGGTGACGGACTATGCTGCGGAAGGAAAGTCCCTTGCCAGGGTGGATGGTAAAGTGGTATTCATAGAGAATGCGATCCCGGGCGATATCGTCAATATAAAACTGACCAGGAATAAAAAAGATTGGGCAGAGGGATACATTGATTCCTTTCTGCAATACTCACCGGACAGGGTGGAGCCATTCTGTTCGCATTTCGGTGTTTGCGGAGGTTGCCAATGGCAAATGCTTCCCTATGAAAAGCAGCTTTATTATAAGCAAAAGCAGGTTGAAGACACGCTGCAGCGAATAGGGAAAATCAAGCTACCTCCCATCCAGCCCATACTCGGGGCAAAGGAAAACACCCGGTACCGGAATAAAATTGAATATACATTTTCCAATAGGCGTTTTCTGCTGCCGGCGGAAATCAGGAATCCAATGATATCCTCAAGAGAAAATGCAGCCGGATTCCACGCCAAATCCATATTTGATAAAGTGGTAGATATCGAAACCTGTTATCTCCAGGCCGAACCGACCAACCAGTTGCGTCATGCAGTTAAGAAATGGGGAATTGAAAATAATATGTCCTTTTATGATATCCTGCAGCATGAGGGTTTCCTGAGAACCATGCAGGTCCGCATCTGTACCACGGGAGAAATCATGGTGAATATCGTTTTAGGTTATGATGATCAGGAAAAAATCAAATCCCTTCTCGACCATATCATTCAAAATTTCCCTTCAATTTCGACCCTGCTTTATACGATCAACACGAAAAAAAATGACAGCCTGCATGATCTTTTCCCGCAGGTATATTATGGGAAAGGACATATTATTGAAAAACTGGAAAATTTTCAATTTAAGATCGGTCCCAAATCGTTTTTTCAAACCAATACCAGGCAGGGCGAACGGCTTTACCAGGTAACACGCGAATTTGCCGGATTAACAGGTACTGAAACCCTGTACGATCTGTACTGCGGAACAGGAAGTATCGGTATCTTCCTTAGTCCACAGGCTAAAAAAATAATCGGGGTGGATTGGATTGCTGAAGCCATTGAAGATGCAAAGGAAAATGCAGCGCTGAATAAGATCGGACATGCCGGCTTTTTCGCCGGTGATGTGATTGATGTTTGCAATGATCAATTTTTTCTGCAGCATGGGCTACCCGATGTAATTATTGTTGATCCTCCCAGGGCAGGCCTGCATGATAAATTAGTCAGGAAGATTCTTGACATGGAATCCGACAACCTGGTATATGTCAGTTGCAATCCAGCTACACAGGCAAGGGATCTCAATCTGCTTGATGAAAAATATATGGTTGAAAAAATGCAGCCCGTAGACATGTTTCCGCATACCCATCATATTGAAAATGTGGCTAAGCTCGTAAAAAGAAATCCTTTATAAAGAGTACCCTAACTGGAATATAGAAGCAAACAATTAGATTCCCTGTTCTTTGGCCAACTCGTCATTCATCCCATTTTTGTACATTATTAATGATTGTAAATCTTAAATTGCACCTTCTAATTAAATAAACAATATGGCAGAGTTTCGGCCCGGAGGTTTCCGGATGATCCCCCCGGTTATTAAGAATTTAATCATCGTAAATGTATTGGTATGGCTGGCTCAGATAACTATTGGCAATTCAAATACCTTTTCGATGGAGGATTTATTTGCTCTGCATGATGTTCATTCCCCGCTCTTCAAACCACATCAGCTCATCACATACATGTTCATGCATGACCCCAGCAGTATCTTCCATCTACTTTTTAATATGTATGCGTTGTGGATGTTTGGTGCAGTTCTTGAAAATTTCTGGGGTTCAAAAAGATTCCTGATTTTTTATATTCTTTGCGGATTAGGTGCGGCAATTGCTCACCTCGCCATTCTTTATTATCAGAATGCAAAACTGATTGCAGAATTTAATTTGCTCGATCCGGAAACACAGCAAACTTATATTGTCAATTTGCACGGAAGGCTTAACGAGGCAACCCTCGGTGCATCCGGTGCTGTATTCGGTTGCCTTGCGGCTTTCGGCTACCTGTTTCCAAACAGTACGCTCATCATGCTGCCGATTCCGATTCCTATTAAGGCGAAATGGTTTGTTCTGATTTATGCCGGTATAGAATTGTTTGCCGGCTTCCGTAGTACTGCCGGCGATAACGTTGCTCACTGGGCACATCTTGGAGGAGCCGTTGTTGGTATCCTTATCGTGTTGTATTGGAGAAAAACTGATCGAAGAAATTTTTATTAAACCATTTACCGTAATTACTGTTAATTTTAGACACTAACTTGTGTGAACTTCCGTTTCTAACTTAATGGCTTATTCCCGTTCTATGAATGTAAAAGAAGATAATTATCGCAAACGGATGAACCTGGGGCAGGATGGTAATGCATTAATTCAACTGATCATCCTCAATGCCATTTTGTTTGTCATTCTTAAATTCATCTATGTTATATACCTGGTCACTGAGCAAAGGCCGGAAGCCTATTACAGTAATGTGTTCAGTTGGTTTGCTCTCCCCGCACAGTTAGAAAAATTAATAAGCCGCCCCTGGACCCTGCTGACTTTTATGTTCTCCGACCAGTTTGTATTCAGGTTTATTTCGAATATGTTCTGGCTATGGAGCTTCGGATATATTTTACAGGACCTCACAGGAAACAGGAAATTAGTTCCGATTTATATATATGGGGGGATTGCCGGCGGAGTATTTTATATTCTTTCATACAATCTTTTCCCGGGATTGCGCGAACAAATCGGCTCGGCTTCTTTTTCCGGAGCCAATCCGGCTATTATGGCTTTGGCTGTAGCTACTACTACGCTTGCATCCAATTATCGCATCTTCCCGATGATCAACGGAGGCATTCCCTTGTGGGTGCTGACGCTGGTTTACCTGGTCATCAATTTTTCCAGCATATCAACAGGCAGCTCCGGTATTTATATTGCCAATGTCAGTGGCGCGGCGATGGGCTTCCTCTTCATTTACCAGATGCGCCGGGGTCGTGACTGGGGCCTGTGGATGAATAATTTTTTTGATTGGTTCAATGATCTCTTTAACCCAAACAAAAAAAAGAAAAGCAGGGCCCCAAAAGACGAATTGTTCTATAACTCATCAGGAACCCAGCCTTATAAAAAAATTCCCCATATCACCCAGAAAAAAATTGATGATATCCTCGACAAGATCAATCAGCAGGGATATCGTTTCCTAACCAATGAAGAAAAAGAAATCCTGAAAAGGGCTGCAGAGGAAGAAGATTTGTAATTTACAGCCCTGCTATGGCATTACTCAGGAAATTCACGAAGCGATTCGTTATCATTGCGAATATTGTCGTTGTTATCCTTTTTTTACTCGCCTGCGCAAATTCTTTTCTTCATCCCGACAAATGGTGGTTCATCTCAATCCTTGGCCTGTTTTTTCCCCTGCTGCTCTTGCTCGTCGCTGGTTTCTTCATATTCTGGTTATTTTTTTATTCAAGAAAACTCGCCCTGATCTCTTTGTTTGCGCTGATTATCGGTTTACAAAATATTCATGCCTTTTTTGCCATTCACTTTGCGAGCGCCCATTTTGCAGAAAAAACTCCCGGTTCAATTCGCATAATGACCTGGAATATCAGGTACTGGGATGAGTTTATCACAAAAAAATCAGGAACCCTGGGGCATCGGTCTAAAATGTTTGAATTTATCCGGGAACAAAATGCGGATGTGCTGTGCTTCCAGGAGTTTTTTGAGCAGCACAATCCCAGGGATACTTTTTCGAATATCCGGTACATTCAACAGCAATTAAATTATCCTTATTATTTTTTTTCGCGCGACCATCGAAGCAGCAGCGGAAGGTTTGAATCAGGCGTCATTATCTTTTCGCGATACCCAATCCGGGATACACTGCAAATCAAATATAGCAATGAGTACAAATCCGGGATCGAGAGTATCATCGCCGCCGACCTGGATATACAGGGAAAAACCGTGAGAGTGTTTACCACCCACCTGCAATCGGTTTTATTCAGAAATAAAGATTTTCATGATATTGAAATCATTAAAAATGTAGAAGACAGTATGCTTGAAGCATCCAAATCCATCGTTAAAAAATTAAAAAGAGCTGTTGGCCTGCGGGGAAAACAAGCGGATATTGTTCGCCGTGAATTGGACAATAGCCCAAATCCTGCAATTATTTGCGGTGATTTCAATGATGTCCCGAATTCATACACTTATTTTCGAATCCGGGGCAACCGGCAGGATGCATTTCTTCAAAAAGGATTTGGTATTGGAAGAACCTATATTCATCTCTCTCCCACACTTCGTATCGATTATATCCTGTGCGATAAAAAGTTTAACGTCTTGCAGTGCGCTAAATTTCCTCTTCCATATTCAGATCATCATCCCGTAATGGCAGATCTGCAATTGCCCTAGTGGGTTTTTTAAAAAATCCGGACAATCTACAACGCAAAATATTTCAGAAACACATTTTGCCCCTGGGGGGCAACCCTGAAATTTAATTACATGCTACCGGTGTGCGGCCCCTACGGGGCCTATATTTGTGTACCTTCCCATTTAGATATCTTTCCTATAACTCAAAATATAATTCCCTAAAGACATAGTGACGTAAATAAATGGGGCATGAAAACCAGGCCCCGCAGGGGCCCAATAAGCGTAGAAAAGGAAATGTGCAGTTAATATTGGGCCGTCGGTGCAAAATGTCTTTCAACAAAAATATCTTCGTATCCCCCAACGAGTCTTTTTTTGTCACTATATCTTAACCATCTCATATTCTATTGTGGTTATGCGCGGATAATATATTTTTGCGCTGATGAGTTCATTAAAAGTGCATAATTCCTATTCAAGACAAAAAGAAGTATTCACACCTGTCGTTCCTGGTCATGTGGGTATGTATGTTTGCGGACCCACGGTGAGTGGTGAAAGCCATCTGGGTCATGCGCGTCCCTTCATTACTTTCGACGTCGTCTATCGATATCTTTTATTTCTCGGATATAAAGTCCGGTATGTGCGGAATATCACGGATGCCGGGCATTTCGAAGAAGAAGGGAGAGAAGCTGAAGATAAAATTTCAAAAAAAGCTGTTATTGAAAAACTCGAGCCCATGGAAATGGTTCAAAAATATACCAACCTTTTTCATTGGGCAATGAGAAAGTTCAATAACCTCGATCCGAATATTGAACCCACGGCCACAGGGCATATCATCGAGCAGATAGAAATGATACGGAAACTGATATCATTGGGATACGCTTATGAAGTCAATGGCTCAGTATATTTTGATATAAAAAAGTATGCAGAAAAATATCCATACGGAAAACTGAGCGGAAGAAAGCTTGATGATTTGCTGGAAACAACACGTCATCTGGAAAACCAGGAAGAAAAACGCAACTGGCAGGACTTTGCACTATGGAAAGCAGCTCCCGAAGAACATATTATGCGCTGGGCAAGTCCCTGGGGAGAGGGTTTTCCCGGGTGGCATATTGAATGCTCAGCTATGAGCACAAA
>DATJWE010000169.1:0-6368 GCA_035501475.1 Puia sp.
TACATTATAGGCAACCAGTACTTCCCGTCCATAAAGCAGGCGGGAAAGAGCCAGCGTATATTCGTTCCCGTAAGGAAGCCCAAAATCCATTCCATTGCCAGAAATTTCGCGATAATACATTCTCCCGAACCTTAGGGGTTCGCAGGAACGCATGACCGCAGCAATTTTCGATATTTCCTGATAGATAGTACAATTTGTGTTCAATAGGTTTTTACCGGGAGTATTTTTGTCGAACATCGCTTCGCGTACATTATTATCGCTACCTGATCCGGAAAACCCCTGCTCAGTTCCATAGTAAATGCAAGGCGTACCCAATGCACAAAGAAGAAAACCGATTCCAGCAATGACCTGGGCATCGGAGGCGGTAGCACCAAATCTTCCATCGGGTTGCCAAAAGGTGTCGTGGTTGTCAATAAAACTAACCAGATATCTACCTATTTCTCCCCGGTTGAGGGCGCGGTTCTGCTGCGCCTGCAGCCGGTTAAATAAGGTTTGTGGTGATGCATTGCCTTTAATAACTGCACGCAGGGAGGCATTAATGCCATCACCTTCTGCCAGACGAAAATCCAGCAGGGAATTCAGCCCGATAAAAACGTCATTGTCACCATCGGCGACCGAGGTATTCTGGCCGATATACTCGTTGTAGATGTCATCGCTAGTTGTCGCAACCTCGCCAAACAGAAAAAATTCACGCTTTCCTAACGCATAGGCATACTCGCGGATATTGGAACAAAATCGAGAACAGGCTAAAGGCCCCATATGCTTTACAGCGTCCACACGAAATCCGTCTACATCCGCTTCACGGATCCAGTAACAATGTGCTTTGATGAGAATATTAATCAACTCCGATCCTGCATCATCGTCATCATTGTAATAGTCTTTCAACCCTGAAAGATCACCATGCTGATTCTCGGGATAAGTGTCGTAACCACCCGGATCTGCAATGGTGCCCTTTCTGTGGTAGAGATCCGAGTTCCTGAGTTCAGTAGGGATTGGACGATCGGGTTTTCGCCAGTCGCCAAAGTCAAATTGGATATCATCGTAATAAGTATATGGATTGACGCCCGGTTTGTCCTCATCTTTATAAAACCAGTTATCGCCAGAATGATTGATGACAACATCAAGGATGATCCGAATGGGAAATGGCACACCTTTTTTTTTATAATTATGAGCTGCTTCGACAAGATTTACCAGGTCGTCCAGCGTGCCGAAATTCGGATCGATGTTTAAGTAGTTGTTTATATTGTAGCCATGGTAAGCGCCGGCATTATTCTCGAATACAGGGGAGAGCCAGATGGCAGTGCACCCAAGGCCGGCAATATAATCGAGGTTCCTGGTGATGCCGTTGATCTTCCCACCGTAGAAATTATCAGGCGTCTGAATACCAACAGAACGATTGGGCTGATTGACAGGCTTGCGCAGTTCATCATCATGGAAGCGGTCGGTCATAAGAAAATAGATAAATTCTTCGCGCCATTCCCGCACAATATTGAAATAGGATTTTCCAGGTTTTGGACTCAGATCGATTTGGCCAATAGAGCTTAATGCAGCCATAGGTTTATATGGTTTATCTATCTTTCAAGTTACTTCATTTATGAAGGCGAGCTGCTGAGCCAAGAAGAATTAAGGTATAATTATTTTGCGATTTTCGATTGTAAAGAAAACCCTTAATGAATCGTTTTTTTGAGCAGACAACCGCTTTGTTTAGTCAATCAAATTCTCTAATCGTATGTCTTTAAATTTTGGGAGAGCTTACAGTCATCTTCAAATAACACGTGTTTTGCCCTTACTAGAAAATCAAAACCTTTTACATTAAAAAAATCCAGAGCCTGATGATTTACCACCATCTATACCAATCAGGGTAGCATTGGTTAGGTCTTCTGATAATGCTCTGTTTTGCAAGTTTGTTCTCGTTTTAAACAAGTATTTGGAAGCTCTTTAATGCTTTTCCGGAGCGGTTCTTTTTTAATATGGCAATCCGATTTTTATCATTCGAGATCAAATTATATGATACACAGGCCAAAAAAATAAATTTGCAATTACTAAATTATTTAGTATTTTGCTAAAAATATTGATTCATGGGAACACTTATCGAATCCCTCTCAACTGATATCGACTACCAGGTTGAAAGCAGGTCCTCAGAACTCTTCACCACCACTTTCCCTGAGGACAAAACGATTCCTATGACCATTCATAAAATTTATGATTCGGAGGGTGACGTCTATTACCCCTGTGAAATTGGCTTTGCTAAAGAACGAACAGTGGGCCTTGACGTCACTGAAGATGACGATTATATAGATCTCCTGGCAGGCAGGACTCCTTTAGCAAAAGGCATTGGTGAAATAATTACAAAATACTTTCAAGATTAAAACAAAATTAAATGAGCAGCATAGCAGTCCAAAAATCGTTTTTCGTGCAGAATCCTAAGTATCGACAAAATGAATACCTCGTTGTGCTTAATCCTCACTACGAGCTTAAAAAAAAGATTATGGAAGCCAAAGATGAATTCTTTAGCAAGTTCCAGGCAGAAAATGCCCGTTGGGGAAAGCCGCATCTGGCTCTTGTTAGATTTAAGCAATTGGAGATGATGGAAGAAAGGATCTTAAATAATTTAAAAACAGTTGCGATGGGTTATCATCCTTTTAAAGTTGAACTAAAGGATTTTGGCTCCTACCCTTCGCACACGATTTTCATTAATGTCACTACCAAGGAACCCGTAAAAAATTTAGTCAAACAAATAAAGCCCTGGCAAAAGCTACTCAAACTAGATGATGACAACAAACCGCATTTTATTGATGATCCGGTTTTTCTCATTGCGCGACAATTAAAGCCCTGGCAATACGAAAGTGCGTGGCTTGAGTATCAGCAAAAGAGTTTTTCCGGTAGATTTATTGCGGATGGAATGCTTTTGCTTAAAAGAGAAGTTAACCACAAGGCTTACCAGATTGTTGCAAGACTTGAATTTCAGAACTTACCTGTGACGACGAAACAGGGCGAATTATTTTTTTAACTTTTTAAACTTTAAGTCATGGCGGAAGAGAATATTGTCGATTACACGACAGGCGTCTTCAAAAGAAATTATACGCTTGAAGGATGTAAGTATTATTATATCGTTGCCCCCGAGTTTTATGGGAATGATGAAGGGCTTGACTTCACCGGAGCAATGTTGGTCACACTCTGCTATCCAAAAGGAACTATTTTCTTTAAAATGGTTTATGATGAAGATAACGGGAACTTTGTACCTGAAAATCCTGGACTTGCTATAGACAGGCAATTGTTGTTGTCCATATCCGAAGCGATTCATCGTACCGTTTAACCTGACTTTATGCAAACATTGGAACTACCTTATTTTTCTATTAAGGTAAAGGCAGGATTTCCATCACCAGCACTTGACTACATGGAGGAAAAACTTGACCTCAACGATATTTTCATCAAGCATCCACAGTCAACTTTTATTGTTGAGTGCATAGGAGATAGTATGATAGGAGCATTCATACCCCAGGGAGCAAAACTTATTGTCGATCGAAGCCTTACTCCCAATAACGGCGATATCGTTTTGGCTGTCGTAAATGGAGAATTTACAGTTAAGTTCTTAAAGAAAAACGACTATAAATGTTTCCTGGTTCCTGCCAACAAAAAATATCGTGAAATTGAGATTACTGATGCGATGAATATGCAGGTCTGGGGAGTTGTCACCACAATAATGACGGAGACCAAAGACGTAAGAAAATGTATGCTTTGATTGATTGCAATAATTTCTATTGCAGTTGCGAACGGGTTTTCAATCCAAAACTGGAAGGGAAACCCGTTGTTGTTTTATCCAATAATGATGGCTGTGTTATTTCCCGAAGCGAGGAGGCAAAGCTGTTGGGAATCAAGATGGGGACACCTGCATTCATGTTTGAAGATTTTTTTAATAAAAATAATGTCGCTGTCTATTCTTCCAATTACACATTGTACGGAGATTTGTCAGACCGTGTAATGAAGACTTTGATAGAATTTGTACCCAGGCTGGAAGTTTATTCCATTGACGAGGCATTCCTTGACCTACACGATCTACCCTACATAGATTTGCTTGAACTAGCTCTTAAAATAAAAATGAGCGTCCATAAACGTATAGGCATTCCCGTCACTATTGGTATTGCACCAACTAAAACACTGGCTAAAATGGCAAACAAATTTGCAAAGAAGAAAAGGAAAGATGTTGGCTGTTTTTGGGCTGCCAATGATAAACTCATTGATGAAATGATGGATTCAACCGAGGTTGGTGATATTTGGGGTATAGGTGCTCAATATGCTAAGATCTTAAAGAAGAATGGATTTCAAACAGCATTAGAGCTCCGCAATGCCCCGGAAGAGTGGATAAGAGTTAATATGACCGTAGTCGGTCAGCGGTTACTAAATGAGTTAAGGGGAGTTCCCTCAATTGAATGGGAGTTTATTATTCCTGCTAAGAAGAACATTTGTTGTGCAAGAGGATTTGGAATTCTAATAAAAACAAAACATGAATTAAGCGAAGCACTTGCTTCCTATGCTGCCAACGTTGGGGAAAAGCTGAGAAGACAAAAATCCTGTGCTAAAACTATAAATATCTTTGTACAGACTAACCCGTTCAGAAGAGATGATAAGCAGTATATGAGATCAATGACAACGGATCTTCCAGTGTGCACGAATAATACCGCTATGCTGATTAAATATGCTCTGAAGGTCCTGGATAGAATTTATCTGGATGGCTACAATTATCACAAATGCGGGTTTTTAGCCCTTGACTTAATACCCGAAGATCAAGTTCAATACAGTATTTATGATGCTGTGGAAAGTCCAAAAGAAAAAACCATATCCAAAACTCTTGATAAATTAAACAAAGTGCATGGAAAGGATTTAATCAGGTATGCGGCACAAGGATATGGCAAGAAATGGAAATTAAAACAAGCCAGGCTTTCTCCCTGTTATACCACGAGAATTGATCAAATTTTAAAAGTGAAGAATTAATGTTTAATCCATTTGAACGTTTTACTCCGAAGTTTATAGATGCCTTTCGGAAAATGGGTAAGAGTTACCTGGTTTCGCAAACCTACCCAAGAGGATTTGATCCATTTATTGATAAGGAGAAAACTTCGCTACTTTTTAGCCACTATGATGACCTAAGTCATGCAAACATTCATTTAAGTGCATTGAAAGGAGATAAAAATGCGGCGATCATTGACTTGGAAAATGAAAAGCATAAAGCCAGGATATCAGAAATGCTAAAAAAAGATTCAAACTTCATCATATTTTCTTCGTTGATATTAAATAAAGCTGAGTTAGAAAAAAGACTCGATAGAAAGTATAAAGAAAATATTAGAAGATTTGTCAATCAACGAACTACCTGGAGAATTCCGGCAAGCGAAACAATTTACCCAACACTTGATATCGCATTTGGAGAACTTTTTATACTTTTAAAGTGGAGGCGAAATCAAATCCGTTTTAAATTGGATGAACTAGAAACAACCTAGCTATGTGCTACGATATTTCATTTAAAACACAATTGGAGGAAATGCGACAATATTTTCCTGAAGTTGTCGCTGATCCACAATTGAATGTTGAATGGCCGGAATACGAACATCTTCAAGGTCAGGCTTTTCCCAAATTACCTATTCTATTTTATGATAAAGAAGAAGGAAAACTTCGATTAAGAGTTATGGAGTGGGGTATAATTCGGCATTATGAAAAAGAAGAGCCTATAGCAAAAGACAGAAATTTCAATTTGAATATTATGTCTGAAAAAATATTTGATCCAAAGAGTTATTGGTATAAGATCAGATATAATATTTGCCTAATTCCACTGACCGGAACATTTGAACATAGGGGAATAGTAGGATGGGGCAAAAAGTTGCCATACTATATTCGCCCAAAGGATAGTCAACTATTCTTTCTTCCTGGTTTGTATACCAAAGTCACTCTTCCGGATAAAAAAACAGGTGAGTTAAAAGAAAGATGGACGTTTGGGTTGGAAACAAGGGAACCTTCACCAGACAATGTCATGAGACAAATACATAATGACAGCCAACGAGGATTTAGAATGGCATTGTATTTACCGTTTAAACTAGCAAAAGAATTAATTACACCTGGCCTTACAGATGAAAGATATAAGCAAATTTTAGCTTATGAAATGAAATCTGAGGATTTGTATTATCATCCTACTGATACCATTCGAACGGCCAAACCAAGAAAGGATGGCAAAAAAAAATACGAAGCATATGATTGGGAAGGCAAAGTCCCTCCGTTAGGAACCTTGAATCCGCTTAAGGAAATCTAATATGTATATTGAATTTACCTCACGTCCAGATAGTCCACGATTCGATCCTGTATGCCCCTACTCAATACAG
>DATJWE010000170.1:0-16659 GCA_035501475.1 Puia sp.
ACTTTCGAAATGTAAAATCGCCAAAATTCTCTGCAGCTTTTTTTTCCTTTTTATAGAGGGCGAATACTTCATCCAGGGTGGCCAGGATGGCTTTTTCGTCCAGGTTTTCCTTATAGATTTTGTTGAGGCGGACTCCCTCATGATCACCTCCAAGATGCAAATTGTAAAGACCATAAGCAGTGCCTACAAAACCTATTTCAGCGATATAGGAACGTCCGCAACCATTAGCACAGCCGGTCATCCTGATAATTATTTCTTCCTTGTCGAGCTCGTACTTTTTTAATAAGGGTTCGATTTTAGTTATCAGCGTTGGCAGATAGCGTTGACCTTCGGCTAACGCTAACGGACAGGTGTTCAGGGCAACACAGGCAATCGAATTTTTCCGGATTGCAGAAGCTTTTTCCGTATGCTCAATGATTTTGTATTTCCGTAAAATTTTTTCAATAACTGATCTGTCCTGTTCACTGATATCAGCGAGGATGAGATTTTGGTTACATGTAAAACGAAAATTGGTCTTGCCGGTTTTGGCTATTTCAAGCAGGGCTGTTTTCATCAGAATTTTTTCATCATCCAATATTCTTCCGTTTTCAATAAAAGGAGTGTAATACCACAAGCCCTGTTGGTTTTTCTCCCAGCCATAATAGTCTTTGCGTTCCGAAAAATGATAGGACCTTGGTTTTTCGAGGGCAAGGCCGATCCTTCTTTCTACCTCTTCTTTAAACCAGTTAATTCCGTGACGATCTACGGTATACTTAAGTCTGGCAAATTTGCGGTCGCTTCTGTTACCGAAATCACGCTGGATGGTTACTATGGCATACACGGCTTTTAGAACAGTTTCTTCATTCGCAAAACCAATCACTGTAGCAAGCCTCGGATAGGTGAGGGGATTGCCATGCGTGGAAGATAAACCACCGCCAACAGCAATATTGAAACCTTTGAGCTGATTGTTTTCGATAATGGCGATGAGACCGATATCATTACCGAACACATCAATATCATTATTCGGCGGAATGGCAATGGCAATCTTGAATTTTCTCGGCAGATAACGATCCTGGTATAACGGATCTTCTTCATCTTTTTTATCGAGGAGCTGTTCTTCGCCCAGCCATATTTCATAATATGCTCTTGTCTTAGGTAAGAGCAGTTCATTTATTTTTGACGCATAAGCATGTACGTAGGCATGTATGGGAGACTGCATAGGGTGGGCTGCGCAAATGACATTCCTATTGATGTCTCCACAGGTTGCTATGGAATTCAACCTGGCTTCATTAAAAGCCCGGATCGTAGGTTTGATTTTTGACTTGATCAGGCCATGCAGTTGCAGCGTCTGCCGGGTTGTGATCTTGATTACTCCCGTGGAATTTTCGCCTGCAATATGATGTGTGGCAATCCATTGCTCCGGCTTCATGAAACCTCCGGACAAACGCAGACGGATCATGAAAGAATACAAACGCTCCAGTTTCTTTTCCGCCCGCTCTTCGCGACGGTCACGGTCATCCTGCTGGTACATGCCATGAAATTTCAACAGTGCCTGGTCATCTTCACTGATTGCACCTGTAAGTTCATCTTCCAGTCCTTTTTCGATAGTTCCGCGAAGTCCGTGACTTGCCTGTTTGATCCTTTCAACAGATGATAAATTACTTTCGCTCATAAATAAATTATGGTTTGGTGCCCTTACATAAAAACTATATCAATAAACATCTTTCATGTACCGGCCTTCTTCTTTCAGCCTGTCAAGATATGCCATTGCCTCCGTTTCTTTTTTGTTACCAAATTGTTTGATGATTGTGAGAATTGTATTCTCCACATCAGCGCTCATGGGATCCTTGGCCCCGCAGATGTAAACATGGGCGCCGGCTTCGAGCCATTCGAAAAATTCTGCTCCATATTTCATCATCTTGTGTTGTACATAAACTTTTTCCTTTTGATCCCTGGAGAAAGCGACATTCATTTTTGTCAGTACACCGGTTTGTATCCAGTTTTGAAATTCGGTCTGGTATAAAAAGTCCGTGGTAAAATGCTGATCGCCGAAGAATAACCAGTTTTTACCGGTGGTTCCCCTGGCATCACGTTCTGCAAGGAAAGAACGGAAAGGTGCAATGCCTGTTCCCGGCCCGATCATAATGATATCTTTATCTTCAGCAGGCAATTTGAACTGAGTGTTCTTATGAATGTAAAAATCAATCCTGTCTTCGTCGGAAAGTGCACAGAGAATATCAGAGCATAATCCATGTTTCACTTCTTCATTTATTTTGAAAGTATCTCTTGCCACAATAATATGAACTTCGCCACTATGGGCATCAGGTGAGGAAGAGATAGAATATAATCTCGGCGAAATGGGCTCTAGTGTTTCGAGTACTTCCTCAAATTGCGTGGCATCTTTCACGGGGTAAATTTTCAATAGGTCGAACAGTCCGATCTTGGTTTCGGGAATTTCCTGCTTTACCAGTGAAGCATATTTTTTTACGACCCTTTCCGGCAGGTAAACAATGTTCAACTTCTTTTTTAGAAGATCGAACAAGCTGATCTCTGAATTTCGGTAAGTCACAGGCCTTTTTGCGTCTATACCTGTAAGCACAATAATCGATTCGACCAATGCCGAAGGATTTTCCGGAACGATCCCGATTGAATCCCCGGGGTGATAATCCAGATCCTCGGCTTCAATTTCTATATGATGTGTTTGTTTGCCGGAGCCTTTGTCATTGAGATTAGTATTCGTCAATACCCTGCCGGTATAAATTTTTTTACCCGTTGATTTTCCCACAGGCTTTGGCGGCACTGTTGTTCCGGCCTTAGAATCATTATTCAATTTTTTCAACACTTCGGAAAACCAGGTGTCTGCCTCCGTTTCATAATCGGTATCGCATCTCTGCAGGGTCACCACACGTTGACCGCCCAACTTGTTCAACTGGGCGTCCACATCTTCGCCGGCCTTACAAAACAGAGGATAGGCTGAGTCACCCAATGCAAGCACGCCAAATTTTAGCTTATCAAGGCTGAATCCGTTTTGATGAATATGATCATAGAATTTTTTTGCGGCTGCCGGAGGATCGCCCTCGCCCTGTGTGCTGATCACTGTAAAGAAATATTCTTCTTTTGGAAGATCGGATAAACGATATTGATCAAGACTTACCAGTTTGGCATTGATGCCTTGCTTTTTTGCCTTGGCCGCAAAATCACTTGCTAATTTTTTTGAGTTCCCTGTTTCAGTACCGTAAGCGATGGTAATTTTATTGACAGAAGGCTGGACAGGAGCGTTACCTGCCTGTTCCAGGGGTTGTGCTACAATGCCGGCCAGATAGCCGTTCAACCAGATCAACTCCTCTCTGCTCGAAGTAGCGATCAGATCCTGAATCATTTTCAATTTGGGTGCTGTCAGCATTCTCTTTATTTTATTTGACTTTTCGGTTCAAGGTTTAAGGTTCAATGTTTACTGTCTGCTCATGGGATCTGGTCTCAGGCCCTTTCTTCCAGTTTTTTATTTTTTTCAATGGGTTTGAAATAAAATTCATCGCTGTTACTATTGGGCAGCCATTGAAATTGTTCCTGCAGGGCTACGACTTTTCCAATAATAATCAGGGTCGGAGAAACATAGTTTTTCATTCTGTATTTTTTCGAATACTCGTATATGTTAGATGTATACACATTTTGCATGGGAGTGGTCGCCTGCTCAATTACGGCGATATGCCTGTCTGCAGGGATTTTATATTCCAACAATTTTTCGACCAAGGCATCCACCGTATCGGACGACATATAAAATGCCAGCGTATCGTTGGTTTCGGCGAGTTGTTGCCAGTAGGCATTGTCCAGCAGATCGGTTTTATAGTAAGTGAGAAACCGTACGGCATTCGAGTAGCCCCTTGCAGTCAGCGGCAGACCTGCATAGGCTGCTGCACCGGATGCAGCTGTGATGCCCGGTATAATTTCGTAGTCGATATGATATTTTGACACTGCCTGCAGTTCGTCGAGCAGGTTTGAAAAAAAAGAAACATCTCCACCTTTCAACCGCACGACCAGCTTACCCTGCAGGGCATAGTCGACAAGTAATTCGTTAATGACGACTTGAGGAGTGGAAGCTCCTTTCCGGCATTGCTTTCCGGCGTGCAGGATCAGCGCCTCTTTTTTTACATAGTTTTCTAAAATCACTTCACTTACCAGTCGATCCGTAATGACGACATCAGCCTGCCGGAGATAGCGGGCTGCTTTTATTGTAAGCAATTCGGGATCTCCAGGTCCGGTGCCTGTAAAAATGATCTTGCCTTTATTTGAGTTTTTGTTCATTCTGGTTTTGAAGTCAGCGTTTGATGTTAATGTTTAAAATTTTATAGTTTAGTATCTGCCTTGCTATTGAATCATGCATGCTCCAACTGTCACGTTGCTTGTTTCATCTATCAAAATCGCCCCCCCATTTGCCCTTAGTTCTTTGTAAGTATCGTAAGCAAGAGGGGACGATGTTTTGATCCTGGCTTTCACGATATCGTTCAGGCCCGCTTGTTGCAATGAATAATCTTTTTCAAGGATATTTACATCCAGTTTGTATTCCAGTTCTTTCACTACGCTTCTTACGGTACGACTATTGATCTGCAAAAAATATTTATTTCCCCGGGCCAGCGGTTTTGAATCCATCCAGCACAGCAACACGTCCAGTTCCTGATCTATTTTGGGGAGATTTTCAGTTTTTGCGATGGTATCACCGCGGCTTATGTCAACATCATCTTCGAGATGAATCACTACACTTTGAGGAGCAAATGCAATCTCCGCCTCTTTGCCACCTATTTCAATTGTTTTAATGACTGATTTTGCACCCGAAGGCAGTATGATGACTTCATCTCCTTTTTTGTAAATGCCGCTGATAATTTTTCCTGCATACCCGCGATAGTCATGCAAATCTTCTGTTTGCGGGCGAATAACATATTGCACCGGCAATCGTGCATGCGTGAGATTGATATCTTTTTCAATAGGAATATTTTCAAGGAAGTCCAATAACACAGGGCCTTCATACCAGTCAAGGTTAGACGATTTTTCAACAATATTATCACCCCTCAATGCGCTGATCGGGATATAGGTGATATCCTTCAGTTCGAGGGCTTTTGCTATTTCCGCATAATCGATGACAATATTGTTGAAGACATCCTGGGAAAAATCTACCAGGTCCATTTTATTTACGGCGACAACAACATGGGGAATATTCAACAGTGAGGCGATGATGGAATGCCGCTTGGTTTGTTCAACGATACCATTCCTCGCATCGACCAGGATGATGATGAGATTGGCATTCGACGCACCGGTGACCATATTGCGTGTGTACTGGATATGCCCCGGGGCATCAGCGATAATAAATTTTCGTTTTGGCGTGGAGAAATATTTATACGCCACATCAATCGTAATGCCCTGTTCGCGCTCGGCACGGAGCCCGTCAGTGAGTAGGGCCAGATCTATTTCGCCTGCTTCCCTGTTTTTGCTCTGCCTTTCCAAGGCTTCAAGCTGATCGGCCAGGATACTTTTGCTATCATACAATAATCTCCCGATCAATGTACTTTTGCCATCGTCCACGCTGCCTGCTGTGATGAAACGAAGTAAATCCATAGTTGTAACGCTCGGTTGGTTGATTTAAAAATTAGAAATACCCGTTTTTCTTACGGTCTTCCATAGCCGCTTCAGATATCTTATCATCTATTCTTGTTTCTCCGCGCTCACTGGTTCTTGTTGCTGTAATTTCATTAATGATATCATGGATTGTCGTCGCCTGCGACTCTACTGCTGCAGTACAGGTCATATCACCGACAGTGCGGTACCTGACTTTCTTTTTTACTATTCTGTCATCAGTGTCCACCCTGATGAAATCAGACACTGCTACGAGTTGGCCCTCGTGTTCAATTACATCCCGATCATGTGCGAAATAGATGGAAGGCAGATCGATATTTTCGCGGCGTATATAATTCCATACATCCAGTTCCGTCCAGTTGCTGATAGGGAACACTCTTACGTTTTCGCCTTTCACAATTCTTCCATTATAAATATTCCACAATTCAGGCCTTTGCTTTTTGGGCTCCCACTGGCCAAATTCATCGCGCACTGAAAAAATTCTTTCCTTGGCTCTTGCTTTTTCTTCATCACGCCTTGCCCCGCCGATACAGGCATCGAATTCGAATTCTTCAATGGTATCGAGTAAAGTATAGGTCTGTAAAACATTGCGGCTTGCAAATTTGCCCCTGGGTTCAGTCAGGTTTTTAGTTCTGATAGTATCCTCCACTTTTCTGACGATCAATTTTTCATTTATCTGCTCAACCAGTTGATCACGGAAGGAAAGGGCTTCAGGAAAATTGTGACCGGTATCAATATGAACCAGCGGAAAGGGGAATTTTCCGGGGCGGAATGCTTTTAGTGCGAGATGAACCAGCGTGATGGAATCCTTGCCACCGCTGAAAAGCAGGGCAGGGTGTTCAAACTGGCCTGCTACCTCACGCAGAATATGAATCGACTCCGACTCCAGCTGATCTAAATAATCCAATTGATATTCGTTCATGTTACTGACTTAAAATTTATTTCTCGACCGTTACATGTAATCCGCATTCTTTTTTTGAGCTGTCTTCCCACCACCATCTTCCTGCACGGAAATCTTCTCCGGGCTTGACCGCTCTCGTGCAAGGTGCGCAGCCAATGCTCACAAATCCTTTATCGTGCAGGGCATTGTAAGGGATATCATTGACCGAGATATAATTCCTGACTTCTTCAGTTGTCCAGTAGAGCAAAGGATTATATTTGATCACCTGGTTGCCTTCGTCCCATTCGAGTAAATGAAGATTCTTTCTATCTGCGGAATGTTCTGCCCTTAATCCTGTTACCCATACAAATTGCCCCTGCAGCGCTCTCTTTAAAGGCTCCACTTTTCTGATAAAGCAGCAATCCTTGCGATTGACAACAGATTCATAGAAAGCATTGGGCCCTCTTTCATTCAGGTATTCCTCCAGCAGATCGCGGTCGGGATAATAGGCTTTGATTTTTGTAATGTATTTTTCGTTTGTTGTTGTCCAGACAGAATAAGTTTCTGCAAACAGCCTTCCTGTATCCAGCGTGAAAATGGAGACAGGAATGTCGTTGTTCAGAATATCATGAGTGATGACCTGGTCTTCCACGCTGAAGCTTGTGGAAAATGTTATTTTGTCGGTAAATCGTGCTGCAAGCAGGCGGAGTGCATCCGGAATAGATAATCTACCTATTTGGTGGAGTAAACCGGGAATATGTACTTGTAGCGGATGGTCCATTACTTATTTAAATCGTTTTTGAAAAAATGACAAGCGCAGGATATAGCAGACGGTTGATTAACAACAACACTTGTTATTACAACAACAGGAGAAAATATACTTTATTGAAGCTGCGTAATACATAGATATTTAAAAGTCTACTAATATGATGGACAAAGATACTCGCTTCACTTGAATTAAAAAATTATTTTTGTGGTTTTCTGATCAAAGGAATTATAGCATGATAAAAGAAAGAATAATGCTGCGAATTGCAGATCAAAGGGATGCTGCTCTGATTGCTGATCTGAGCAGGAAAACTTTTTATGATGCCATTGGGCCATTCAATACCCATGAGAATATGGATAAATTCATGAATGTCCAATTCAATAGGGAAAAACTGATGGCGGAGGTGGGCCGCCCCGATCATATTTTTCTTCTCGCTTATTATAATGACATTATTGCCGGTTATGCCTGTTTGAGGGAAACTGAAATTCCGAAAGCCTTAAAAAACACACCGTCTATTGAAATCGGAAGAATTTATGTGGAACAGGAAGGAATTGGAAAAGGAATCGGGTCGGCCCTGATGCAACGATGTATTGACATTGCGAAAGAAAAAAAGAAAAAAGTAGTGTGGCTGGGCGTATGGGAGCATAACGCCAATGCCTATCAATTTTATTTGAAGTGGGGATTTGAGCGATTCAGTGAACATATTTTTATGCTGGGTGATGATCCTCAAACAGATTGGCTGATGAGAAAACAAATTTGATTTGAATAAAGAATTTGCAGTAGGGGTTGTTTAATATTTATTGACGCTTTGACCCCATGGAATATAGTCCCAGATTTAAATCCAGGACTATATTCCATGAAATCAAAAAATCGATAGAATCGAATTTTGTCAATCATTAAACCTTCATATGAAAAAATCGTAATAGCGATCAGCTGACTGTCAAGCTATGCAACACTTCAAAAACCCGGTAGTCAGTTATAATTATCAGGCGATCCTCTTATGAACAGGAGGACATTAAAAAAGAAGCGGGAGTAACTGTAACATCCTATTGGATTCAAACGTCTGAAATTAATCTATGCTTAAAAATTATTTCAGGATTGCTGTCCGCCATCTCTGGAAGCAAAAAATGTATTCAGCCATTAAGATCGGCGGCTTTGCCACTTTGTTTTATATTGGGAGATTATAACGCTTCTATCGTTGCTGTAAAAATAAATACTGCTGATGTAAAGAATGTGATCGGTTATATAGGATCCGTATGGAAAAATTTTTCACCAAACCAACCTATTCGTTACACTTTCCTTGACGAAAGTTTTGCTGACATGTACGATGATGTAAGACGTACGGCCAGCATCTTTACCAGCTTTTCTGTTTTAGCAATCGTTATTGCCTGTTTAGGCCTGTTCGCTCTGTCTGCTTTTATGGCTGAACAGCGCAATAAAGAAATGAGTATCCGCAAAGTGCTGGGTGCATCTATCTCACAGGTAACGACTCTTCTTTCCAGGGATTTTGTAAAACTCGTGCTGATTGCTTTTGTTATTGCCTCCCCGATTGCCTGGTGGGCCATGAATAAATGGTTGCAGGATTTTGCTTACAGGATAACCATCAGCGTCTGGGTCTTTCTCTGGGCCGGTCTGGCTGTTTTTATTATTGCTCTTGCGACAATAAGTTTCCAGGCAATTAAAGCTGCACTGGCTAATCCTGCTGAAAGTCTGAGAACAGAATAAATCTCCGGGCAACAAAAAAAAATCGCTAACCAAGAAATTGATCGGATATGCTGCTGGTTGTCCGACGCTTTGTTTTTCTCCGGTTTAAATACCTTGATTTCAGATTTAATTCAGTATTTTTAAAAAGCCTGAAAAACAATCCGGCAGTATGGAAAATTACCTCCGTAGGTCTTATTACTTCTTTTTAATTGCCTTCGGGTTAGTCAATATCATATCGTTTACTTTGGTATTGATGGCGATCAGTTTTTCAACTGGTCATACACTTTCTTTCTGGCATTTTCCGATGGCCATTGCGCTGGCCTTGTTTGTAAATTTTCTGGCCTCCAGGTTTTTTCTGAAAGGGAACCCGCTAAGGATTTTTAATCAGACCAGTGCGATCATCCTTGGCATAATAGCGATATCCATCCCGATAGCGGCTTATTTTTATGATATTTCTGCCGACGGGCAGATGTACCATATGGAAGCCCTCTACCAATACAAAACAGGGTGGAATCCTTTTCGAAAGCTTTTGCCTTATGACCTCAACCAGGCTTTATGGCTTAATCACTATGGGAAAGGCGCTGAAGCGCCGCAGGCAGCTATATATGCCTTAACAGGTAAGATTGAGTCCGGGAAGGCAACAAACATCATGCTATGGGTAGCATCATTTTTCCTTTGCTTGGCTTTTTTATTCAGAATTAACCATTTCTCCCTGAAGAAAAAATTATTCATCAGCGCGTTGTTTAGCTTCAACCCGGTTACGGTTTATCAGTTGCTATGCACTTACGTGGACGGCCAGGTAGCCTCTCTATTACTTTGCATGCTTCTGATTTGCTGTTTTCTTTTCATTGAGACAAACAGGTTTTTTCTTTTCTTTCTGGCGTCTGTGCTGGTCATTACGCTCAATATTAAATTCACTACAATTATTTTTGCCGCTATTTTTTCATTTGGGTTCCTCACGATTCTTGTGATCAACAAAAAATTTGCAGAGGCCAGGAAAGTTTTTATTGTCTGCGCCGCATCGACTATCCTTGGAATAGGACTGGTAGGATATTTCCCATATGTTACAAATACCATTGATCATAATGACCCTATTTATCCCGGTGCTGATGTACTACAGTTGGAAGCCTCTAAAATGTACCCCAGAAGTTTTCATCATATGGGAAGGATGGGAAAATTTTTTACTTCGTTTTTCTCACACACAAAAAATTTTCACCTCTATTTCGGGCCAAATCCACCGAAGCCTGAAGTGCCGCTCAAAATCCCGTTCACGTTTAATAAGACAGATATCGTGAATGCATGCAAGCCTTTTGTGGTAACCCTGGCAGGAATGGGGCCTTTCTTCAGTGGTCTTACGATTCTGGGTCTTATTTTTTATGTGATCCTCGCCAGGAACCTACCCGATCGGAAGCTTTTCAAAAACATATCTCTTTTGTTGCTGGTACTTCTATGTTCAGTTTTTATTCTTTCTGAAGTTTGGTTTGCAAGATATGTGCCTCAGTTTTGGTTCATCCCGCTGATACCAGCTGTTCTAACTGAATTTATAAATATCAAATGGATAAATTGGCTGAGAACATTTTTCTATGTGGTTACTGTAATCAGTATTTCATTCAGTTTTGTATCTATTCCGTATAATTTTTATAGTACGGCCCAGATCGATTATACGCTTGCTCAGTTGAAAGCTTCTCGCGACGTCATCCCTGTCGAGTTTACCTATGATGAAAGTAACAGGGTCAGGTTCTATGAAAACAATATTCCATTCAAACAGCAGCACCTGGAGGGAGACAGCGTCGTATTCATGTCTAATTGCGGCACTAAATTTATATTTCCAAAGAATATTCCCCAGATTCCGAAACCTTTCATATTAAAGTTGAGTGATGAGGTTAGGATGAAGCTCAAAAAATAAAATACCAAAATTCAAGCGGTTTTGTATATATTGGAGGTAACCTGTTATAATACTAATATTATTTTTTTATTCATAAATCGTTTCCTGATCAGCCATTTACTTCTGTTTCCTCAATATGCATATTTTTTTCCTTCCCTGGAGTAATTCGGTTTTCATATATTATAAGTACTTTTTAAAAAATAGCCCCGGACTTCTATGTTATGATTAAAAATGCAGGCGAATATTACCGAAAGTCTTATTATTTATTTTTAATCGCATTCGGCCTCATCAGCATCATTGCGTTTACGCTTATGCTGATGGCCATTAGCTTTTTGGTAGGGGGTACGCTAACCCCCTGGCATTTTCCTCTGGCTGTATTGTCAGCGCTTTTGATAAATTTTTTTGCCTGCCGTTTTTTCTTTCAGGGAAAAAGCAAACCTGTTTTTATAAAGACAACGGTCAGTTTTCTGGCTATAACGTTCATTTCTATTCTCGTTGCCAGATTTTTTTATGATGTTTCCGGTGATGGGCAGCTGTACCATCTCGAAGCTGTTTATCAATTAGGGACGAAATGGAATCCTATTCGGACGCAACTGCCATCTTTTAGTCAGTCTATATGGGTCAATCACTACGGTAAAGGCGATGAAGGCGCACAGGCTGCGATCTATGTCATGACAGGTAAGATTGAATCCGGGAAAGCCACAAACTTTATGCTGTTTACGGCATCCTTCCTGTTGTGCCTATCCTTTTTGTACAGGCTTAACCGGTTTTCTTTCAGGAAAAAATTATTTCTCAGTGCACTGTTTGCGTGTAACCCGGTGACCATGCTCCAATTGATCAGCACCTGCGTTGACGGACAAATGGCTTCTCTTCTGCTTTCCCTTCTTGTTGTTTATTGTTTGCTGTTTATTGATACCAACAGGTTTTTTCTTCTTTTACTGGCTTTTATACTCGTAATCTTAGTCAATATCAAATTTACCGGGATTGTTTTCGCATCAGTTTTTTCATTCGGATATATCGCGATTTTACTAGTAAACAAAAGAAAGATCGAAGCAAGGAAAATCTTTATTACCTGTGCCTTGTCGGCGATCATCGGAATCGGATTGGTGGGCTATTTCCCCTATATAACAAACACTATTTCTTATAATGATCCAATTTATCCGGGTACTGATGTATTGCAAAAAGAGCTTGCCAAACAATGTCCAACGTATTTTCAATCTAGGAACCGGTTCGGCAAATTTTTTATTTCTTTTTTTTCGCATACTGACGACCTTGATTTGCTGGTAGACAAGAACCCGCACGTGTCTTTGAAGCTACCCTTTACTTTCAATAAAACGGATATTGTTAATGCACTCAAGCCTGGTGTCGTTGTGATGGCAGGAATGGGGCCATTTTTCAGTGGAGCTTTCATGTTATCGCTGCTTTTTTTTGTCATTCTCGCCAGGAGATTATCGGATCGAAGGATATTCTGGATACTGTCGCTTACGTTGGTTACAATAGTAATTTCAATATTCCTTATTTCGGAGGCCTGGTGGGCCAGACTTGCGCCACAGGTCTGGCTGATTCCGCTCATTATTGCGCTCTCTACCGAGTGGGTAAATATAAACTGGGTAAATAGAATGAGAACATTTTTCTATATAATTGTTGCGATAAATATCTCTTTCACTTTTGTTGTTTTCCCATATTATTTCTACAAGGCATTCGAAATAAATTACCAACTCGCGCAACTAAAAGCGTCCAAACAGACCATTTCTGTAGAGTTGACCTATCACAGATGCAACAGGGTCCGGTTCTATGAAAATAATATTCCATTCAAAGAAGAACATCTGGAGGGTGATAGCGTCGTATATATGGTCAATTCCGGTACTAAATTTATAATGCCAAAAAATATACCGGATGTGCCAAAACCCTTCATCTTGAAATGGGGGATGCGATTCAACAAAAAATGAAAATATAAAGATTTTGTGAGACAGGAAACCAAGACCGGCGGCCCCTGAATCTGTTTACAGGATTTTACAGAATGAGTGAGAAGTATTTTCTTAAGGTTTTCAAAACCATATCTTCATTTTTCCCATTCAGAAATACTTCCGATTTCAGATATTATCCTGTATTTTTAAAATGCGGGAACCAATCCGGCATTATGGAAAATCATCTCAAAAAATCTTACAGTTTTTTATTAATTGGTTTCGGCCTCATCAATATTATTTCTTTCACGCTGGTACTGATGGCCATGAGCTTTTCAACCGGCCTCACACTTTCTTTCTGGCATTTCCCGCTGGCAGTGACCCTCTCACTACTCGCGAATTTTCTGACAGCCCGTTTTTTTTTAAAAGACCAAGGCATCACTGTTTTTAGAAATACAGGCCTTGCTGTGTTGATCATAACAGTAATATCTATATTTATAGCGGTTTCTTTTTACGACATTTCTTCCGACGGTCAAATGTACCACCTGGAAGCAACTTATCAGTTCAAGACAGGATGGAACCCGTTTCGTACGCAACTGCCTTATGATTTCAGCCAGGCATTATGGCTCAATCATTATGGAAAAGGAACGGAGGCCCCACAGGCAGCCATTTACGCAGTGACAAATAAAATTGAATCCGGGAAGGCAACCAACTTCATGCTGCTGGTTGCCTCATTTTTTATGATGCTGGCATTTTTGTACAGGCTCAACCGGTTTTCGCTGAAGAAAAAACTTTTTATCAGCGCATTGTTTTCGCTGAACCCCGTGGTAGTGTACCAATTGATCAGTACCTATGTAGATGGACAACTGGCTTCTCTGCTGCTTTGTTTATTATTAATCTGCTGTTTTCTCTTCATCGACACAAACAGGGCCTATCTTTTTTTACTTGCCTCCATGCTGGTGATCATGGTTAATATTAAATTCACGGCAATTGTGTTTGCAGGTGTATTTCTCTTTGCTTTTCTCGCCATACTGCTCTTGAATAAGAAAAAGATTGAAGCACGTAGAGTTTTTTTTACCTGTGCCACAGCAGTAATATTGGGAATCGGATTTGTTGGTTATTATCCTTATGTGACGAACACAATTGATCATCATGATCCGATATATCCTGGCCTTGATATATTGCAACTGGAGGCGTCTAAGCAATATCCAAAAAGCTTTCAGTCCAAAAGCAGGTTTGGAAGGTTTTTCACTTCACTGTTTACTCATACCGATAACATGAAATTGTATCTGGACAGCAATCCGCCTGTGCCCCTTAAGCTGCCTTTTACTTTCAATAAAACAGATATAAAAAATGCATGCAAGCCTTATGTTGTGATTATGGCCGGAATGGGACCATTTTTCAGTGGGGCCGTGATCCTGGCGCTTATTTTTTATATCGTCCTTGCCATCGATTTAAGAGACCGCAGGCTATTTAGAAATATCACATTGTTACTTTTGACGATGTTGTTTTCCGTGTTTATTATTTCGGAAGCCTGGTGGGCTAGGTACGTGCCGCAACTTTGGCTGATCCCGGTCACAGTAGCATTCCTTACCGAATTTGTGGATATCAAATGGGTCAATAGACTGAGATTTTTTTTCTACGTGGTAGTAGCCATTAATATTTTGCTCAGCTTTGGCTGCTTTCCATTCAATTTTTATAAGACCACGCAAATTAATTATGAGCTGGCACAGTTGAAAGCTTCTCATCAGGTTATCCCGGTCGAATGGACTTACCAGGCAAGCAACAGGATCAGGTTTTACGAAAACAATATTCCATTTAAAGAGCAGCACCTGGAAGGGGACAGTGTATTGTATATGGTCAGTTCTTCATCTAAGTTTATTCCGCCTAAAAATATGCCCGATGTCCCGAAACCTTTTTTATTGAAATGGGGCCAGGAACTCGAAAAGAAGTTTAAAAAATAAAAAAGCTGACGGACCCGAACCTTATCTTCCTTCTTTCTTATTTAATATATTTATAGTTCAAATCATTTTTTGAAAGTATGAAAATTGCCATCATCAATGGGCCAAATTTGAATCTCCTTGGAACCAGGGAGCCGGAAGTATATGGGAGTAAAACGTTTGAACAATTTTTTTCAGAATTGGAAAAGAAATACCCGCAGATTGAATTCGAATATTTTCAAAGTAATGTGGAGGGGGAACTGATCAACGTCTTGCAAAAAAAAGGGTTTTCGGGTGATGGTATCATACTCAATCCCGGCGGATATACGCATACATCAGTAGCTATCGGCGATGCAGTGGCATCCATAAAAGTTCCTGTTATTGAAGTTCATATCAGTAATATATATGCGCGGGAGGATTTCAGGAAGATATCTCATGTGTCGGCTAAATGCAAAGGAACAATCGCAGGACTGGGACTGATGGGCTATGAGTTAGCCCTGCAGTTTTTTTTAGCAAACAGTTGACAGATTTTAATTGACAGTCGTCGTACATCGGCTGCACATTTTCAGAATCTTATTTAACGGGCATCGAAGATCTGGGGTGAAGACTGACTCCAGGACCATACGGCCTTGCCGTAATTCTTGAAAAGCAGATGCTGATAGATATCGTCCTGTCTGGTGATAAAACGGAGGGAATCCCGATCGTAAGTTCCTTCGAAGAGCCAATGTGCAGAATCTAGTTTTTGGTAATGAAGCTTACCATTGGATGAACTGTCCAGGGAGGTCAATGCTAATATTTTATTGAGTGTGTCTGCCTTTATAAAATATCTTGAAATGGAATCTTTAGGGTACAATACATAAAAGAAGTCATCTCTTTCAATAGTAAATTTCTTCCAAAGTTTCGGATTACTAATTTTTGCAGAGATCCCTGCAGGTGATCTATAGGAGCTATCAATTTCATGAATCCCGACGAGATTTTCATATGCGGGGTGATTCTCCTTGTGATAGAAGCCTATATTTAATTTTATTTCAAGAATAACAGGAATTGCAATGATAATAAATTTCAAAACATAACCCGGCCTGTGAAATTTTTTATTTTCAATAATCGGTGGAATAAATGACAATGTTTCCGGTTGCCTCAAAATAAAAAACCGGAAAAGTTTTACTATGTCAGGCCAAAGAATGAGAAGATTATATAGCAGCAGATGAATTACGATTATTCTGACAGGAACATCAAACCCTATGTCCAGAATCAAAATATTCACCAGGAGGCCCAGCGCAAGCAATGCCCCAAGGGTTGTTGATTTTCTGAAAAGCAGTAATGATGCTGCTACTATTTCCGCGACTCCGCCAAAGACCTGGTAGGATTTGGATGCCGCGATTGCGGCCCAGATTGCCAGTATCGGGCGGTAGAAACCTATTGGCAAAAGATATACCCATTGGTGAACATCAAACTGCCTTTCAAAAATTTTCATCAGACCATATATCCAAAGCACATAGGCCAGATAGTATCTTGAAAAAGTGTGCATGTAAATAAAAAGTTTGCGGGATCCTTTTCCTTTATCGGCAAAAGTCCAAATGGAAGCAATAATAACAGCACAGACGAGAAGTGTCAGTAATTTTGAGTACATCCAGTAACTGTCTACAAAGTGTACTTCCTTGAAGTTTTGATTGAAAAAGGTTTTATTAAGAAGAAGGCTCAGGTAATTTGAAATGCGTCTAAGAAACGCAGCTACACGCCAAAACACCGGATAATTGCCATAATCACTGATAACAACAAAATAGAGAATGAGGTACAAGCAATACGTCCTGAAAAATATCGTGCCCGCCCTGGCAAATTTATGCGGAATGAAATCACTCATATTGGTTAGGTTTGGTTAAGGGGTCATGAAAGACAACGGTCCGACCTGTGAAACAAGTAACGTATGCGAATAGATCAGTTGGCAGTTCGACCAAATTACAAACATTAATCAGAAT
>DATJWE010000171.1:0-4208 GCA_035501475.1 Puia sp.
CGGAAAATAAATTTTCACAAAAAAATATTTCAATCCGAGGCAACGGCCTCAGGCTCTCTGCTCTTCTTGACTTAATTTTATGTAGAAATATTCCGCTATGAAGAAATTTTTGGTGATCGCGGGCATTGTCGCTATTTGCGTGTCTTTTACAAGCGCTGTAAATTATTTTAGCGGCGAAGATCCTGTACCTATTCCTGCGAGTAAACAGCGAAGCGGCGATGCGAAGCAGGGATATATTTATCTCACCACCGGCGACTATCTTAAAAGCGGTGTCCCGCTAAGCTATTTTAAACTCGGTTTTGGAAAAAGCTCTGCAAATTATCTTCAACGTGAAGGATTGAATAAAGAGATTCCTTATGAATATACTGCAGTCAAAGCAGCGAATGGCGAAATTGTAATTGCTCCCAATTGCCTGCAATGTCATGCCCAGGTGTTTGATGGCAAATTATACATTGGTCTGGGGAATACAACAATTGATTTCACGAATAATCAGAGACTTGATCCCAAAATTGCAGCATCGGCTGAACGACTGCTGAAAAACCTGGATCCCCTTAAATATGAAGCGGCTGAACCTTTTTTGAAAGTTGTCAAGCGCATCGGAAATCAGTTGCATACAGAAGTTCGTGGTGTGAACACTGCGGATCGGCTGGCTGCATTACTGGTGAGTCATCGCGACAGGAACACGTTTAAATGGAGTGACACGCCGAGGCTGGAAATCCCTGATCAGGTAATTCCCACTGATGTGCCGCCATGGTGGTTGCTGAAAAAAAAGAATGCCATGTTCTACACGGGTTTTGGCCGTGGCGATTTCAGCAGGTTCCTGATGGCTTCCAATTTACTTACCGTAAATGATACGGCTGAATCCAGGGAGGTGGATAGCCATTTTAATGATGTGCTTGCTTATCTCTATTCACTTAAACCGCCTAAATATCCATATCCCATCAACAAGCAACTGGCGAAGGAAGGAGGAATTATTTACTTGAGGAATTGTTCCAAATGTCATGGTAACTATGGAACGAATGCGGATTATCCGAATCTTCTCATTCCAGAGTCTGTTATTCAAACTGATTCTGCATTATTCACCAGTAATTATCAGAGTCCGCAGTTTGTGGATTGGTTTAATAACAGCTGGTTTGCCCAGGGCGATCATCCTGCAAGGCTTGAACCCTTCAATGGATATATTGCTCCGCCATTGGATGGTATATGGATCACTTCGCCATATCTTCATAACGGTTCCGTACCCACGCTGGAAGCCGTATTGAATAGTAAAATCAGGCCGAAATATTGGTCGAGGGATTTTGATAATCCGGTCTATGACTATTCTAAAGTCGGATGGAAGTTTCAAACACAGGACGCTCCGGGAGGGAACACGGTATATAATACGGACTTACCCGGATATGGAAATTATGGACATCGCTTCGGCGATAAACTGACTGACAGGGAAAGAAAAGCAGTCATTGAATACCTGAAAACGCTGTAATGTGTTACACCTTCTCTTCAATCAAATCATCTCTTCTTTTAATTATTTTGCGGATAAGAAAATTATTTGCGGCTTCATACTACCATAGGATACCAGGTCATTCATCAATGGCTTACACACAAAGGATTGAAGCCATTTGTTTTTCAGGAAGAAACCTGGCAGCATATTATTGATGGAAAATCCGGACTGGTAAATGCACCTACCGGATGCGGAAAAACTTTCTCTGTCTTCCTCGGCGTATTGATTGATTTCATTAACCATCATCCGGAAAATTTCAGGACTAAGAAAAAAAATAATCTCCGGTTATTATGGATCAGCCCCCTGCGCGCGCTGGCTAAGGATATTGGCCGTGCCATGGAGGAAGTGATTGCTGAATTGCAGATGAGTTGGAAAGTGGGTATCCGTAATGGTGACACTGAACTCAGTGAACGACAGAAACAGAAAAGGCAGATGCCCGAGGTATTGATCATTACTCCGGAGAGCCTGCATCTGCTGCTTGCACAAAAAGGATATCCTGAAATTTTTCAATCACTCCAATTCATTGCAGTTGATGAATGGCATGAATTGCTGGGTAGCAAAAGAGGTGTCCAGGTAGAACTGGCCTTATCGCGAATTGTAAATTTAGTTGACAGATTGGCGTTGACAGTTGACAGAACTGAGAAAAAAAGTGTTTCCGTCTGGGGAATCTCTGCAACTATTGGCAATCTGGAACAGGCGGAAGAAGTTCTTCTTTCATCGCTCTATGCAAAAGGAATGAAGAAGGGTGTTCAAGTCAGGGCAAATATCAACAAGCTCATCGAAATAGAATCCATACTGCCTGATGAAATCGAAAAATATCCCTGGTCCGGGCATCTCGGATTAAAACTCATTGACAAAGTTGTTCCCATCATTCAAAATAGCAGAACGACGCTGATTTTTATCAATACCCGCGGAATGAGTGAACGATGGTACCAGGCACTGCTCAATGTCAATCCTGATTTTGCCGGAGTCATTGCGCTTCATCACGGATCGGTGGATATGGAGCTGCGCATCTGGGTGGAAGAAGCACTGCATAGCGGCAAACTGAAAGCAGTTGTTGCTACGGCAAGCCTCGATCTGGGCGTTGATTTTCGGCCTGTCGAGACCGTTATACAAGTCGGATCTCCAAAAGGCGTGGCCAGGTTTCTGCAGAGAGCTGGCCGCAGCGGTCATCAGCCGGGCCAGGTAAGCAAAATTTATTTTCTTCCTACCCACTCTTTGGAGCTTGTGGAAGCAGCGGCATTGAAAACTGCGATGCATCTCAATTTTGTCGAGAGCCGCGAACCGATGGTTTTATGCTTTGATGTGCTCATTCAGTATCTCTGCACGCTGGCCATTGGAGAGGGTTTTTATCAGGATGAAGTTTTTAAGGAAATTCAATCCACTTATTGTTACAGGGAGATTACAACAGAAGAGTGGAAAGAGATCATTCATTTTATTTCTGAGGGCGGGGTGGCCCTTCAGCAATACGATGAATTCAGAAAAGTTGAAAATATAAACGGACTGTACCGCATTACCAGTCGTCGTATCGCCATGCGTCATCGCCTGCATATTGGAACCATCGTAAGTGAAGCGATGATGAAAGTAAAATTCATGAGCGGAGGGTATATCGGCGTCATCGAAGAATATTTTATTTCCCGTTTGCAGCCCGGCGAAGTCTTTACACTTGCCGGGAGAAATCTTGAATTCGTCATGATCAAGGATATGACGGCCCTTGTTAGAAAATCGAATGCAAAAAAATCGATCGTTCCGAGTTGGCAGGGAGGGCGGATGCCTTTATCTGCTAATCTTGGATTGATGTTGCGCAGGAAATTAAATGAAGCTCTTCGGCCACTCGTTTCCGAAAATCGGGGAACAGGAGAGCAACAGAAACTTTTTTCATCGGATATTGAGATAGAAGTGTTGAAACCTTTGTTCCTGCTTCAACAACAATTGTCTCATATTCCCAAAGAAGATGAATTATTGATCGAACAGATCGAAGCGAAGGACGGATTTCATCTTTTTGTATATCCCTTTGAAGGGAGATTGGTGCATGAAGCCATGGCTGCTTTGCTAAGCTACCGCATCAGCCTCATCATGCCCATCACTTTTTCTTTTGCGATGAACGATTATGGATTTGAATTGCTCAGCGATCAGCCGATTCCTGTGGATGACACCAATGTGAAGGATTTATTTTCATTGCAAAATCTTGGAAACGATATCCGCCGCAGTGTCAACAGTGCAGAAATGGCGAGGAGAAAATTCAGGGATATTGCGGTGATCGGGGGATTGATTTTCCAGGGATATCCCGGTGAATATAAAAAGCAGCGGCATCTTCAGTCGTCTGCTTCATTATTGTTTAATGTGTTTTCCGAATATGATCCACACAATTTATTGTTGCGGCAAGCCTATCATGAAGTGATGGAGCAGCAGATGGAAGAGGTAAGATTGCGCAATATGCTGGAAAGAATTCAGAAAGGCAGGATTGTCATTACCTTTCCTTCCCAATTAACTCCATTCTGTTTCCCATTGAAAGTGGACAGCATGAGAGAAAATCTTTCTTCAGAACAGTTGGAAGACAGGGTTAGGAAAATGCAGATGCAATTGGGGAAATAAAAATCAAAAAGATATTAAGTATCCGGAAAAATAATCCCTTTCCTATCCGTCGGGGTACATTAATTGCAGTAATTTCAAAAAAATATCTTTTATGCTCAGGAAAATCCTGCTTGTT
>DATJWE010000172.1:0-8439 GCA_035501475.1 Puia sp.
ACCAATGAACCGGATACACATGCAATGGTTCTTGTGAAAATCCACTTATAGAAATAAAAAACAGGAAAAATAAAATAGCAATAAAAGTTTTCATAACATTACACAGAACGTTGGTCCTCAATTTCCAACAAAGCAACTTCTGCTTCGTCAGTATTTTCATTCTTTTTTTCGCTTACCAGCAGATAGCAAATTAATCCGGAAAGAACCATCATCACGCCGCCCAACTGAACTGCAAGCATGCGGTTGTTATTCAGTAAATGTTGCATGATCCAACCAAAGAAAAGCGAAGCGATGATTTCAGGGAGTACGATGAAGAAATTAAAAATTCCCATATACACTCCGATTTTATCTTCCGGAAGCGCCCCTGCAAGCATAGCATAAGGCATTGAAAGAATACTTGACCAGGCGATCCCTACACCGATCATACACAAAAATAATTCGAAGGGCCGGGTAACAAATCCAACGGAAATTAACCCAATGGCTCCGCAGAGCAGGCAAATACTGTGTGTTTGTTTTCGACCCATTTTTTTAGCAATCGATGGAAGGATCAAAGCGAATAAAAACGATACTATGCTATAGCAGGTTAAGGTAAGTCCTCCGTATTCGAATCCTTTCACGTACACAGGGTCGGCTGTATCCGTTGCATGAAAAACATTTCTGGCAACAGCAGTATTGTAATAAAACCACATCAGGAATAAGCCAGGCCAGGTAAAAAACTGCACAACAGCAAGCTGTTTCATTCTACGGGGCATATTGAAAATAGCGTGGTTGATTTCCCTGATTCCCGCACCAAATCCTTTATTACTTTCCCTTACTTTTTCTTTGAATCCAAGATCAGCGGGTGGATATTCTTTTGAAGTAAAAATTGTGTAGAGCACGGCGGTTAGAAAAATGGAACCCCCGGTATAGAAAGCAAATTTTACTGAATGGGGAATAGATCCGTTTTCAGATACATTTGAAATATGAAAGATATGCGACATGATCCAAGGCAGGGCTGATGCAATACTTCCACCCAACCCGATTAAAAAACTCTGCATAGCAAATCCTCTTGTACGCTGGCTGTCGGGAAGTTTGTCGGCAACAAATGCCCGGAAAGGCTCCATAGCAATATTGCCGGATGTATCGAGTATCCATAGGAGTCCGGCAGCCATCCAAAGAGAACCACTGTTCGGCATTAAAAAAAGACAAATAGTGCTGAGCACGGCACCTACAAAAAAATAAGGTCTTCTTCTTCCCCACCAGGGATGCCAGGTACGGTCGCTCATATAGCCGATGATTGGCTGAACGACCAATCCAGTTAATGGAGCGGCCAGAAAAAGCAGGGGAATCTGATCCGGTGTGGCTTTCAGGTATTCATAAATGGGACCCATATTCGCTCTCTGCAAATCCCATCCGAACTGGATTCCAAAAAAGCCAAAGCTCATGTTGAAAATATTCCAGAAAGAAAGTCTCGGCTTTTCAATCCTTTGCAGAGGAGACGCAGTAACCCCGGATGAACTCATATCGGTCGAAAGTTTTTACTCGATGATTGAATATTGAGTGTTGATTATTGAATGTTATCCATCGCGATTAAAAATATTCAACATTCAATATTAAATATTCAATGCTCAAGGTGTAGGAAATATATTATTTAATCCTCAAATCACAAACCCATTCGGCAACACCGCCCCTTTTTTCAACACTACAATTCCATCCTTGACGGTATAGAGTGAATGGTCTGTATTTTCAAGATGTGGACCACCATTGATACGCACATCATCACCAATCCTGCAATTCTTATCTACGATCGCATTCCGGATATAGCAACGATTTCCTATACCTACTGTAGGCATTCCATGTGAGCGGGCCTCTTCGATTTCTTCAATGGTTTCATAAAAATCTATCCCCATCAGGTAACTGCTCACAATGGTCGTTCCACTGCCAATGCGGGTGCGGATACCAATCACGCTGTTCTCTATTCTTGAAGCATTGATGATACAGCCTTCTGCGATGATCGTTTTTTCCAGTGTCGTACCGCTGATTTTGGCAGGTGGCAACATGCGTGCGCGGGTATAGATAGCATTGTTGTTATCGAAGAGGTTGAAATCGGGAATGTCTTTTGTCAGTCCCAGGTTGGCTTCAAAAAAAGAATAGATGTTTCCGATATCGGTCCAATATCCCTCATACTGATAACTTAACACTTTGTATTTGCTAATGGAAGAAGGCAGAATTTCCTTACCGAAATCAGTTGCTTCTACGTATTCGTTCTGGAGTAAATCAGCCAGCAACTGCCGGTTAAAAATATAGATCCCCATTGAAGCCAGATAATTTCTTCCAACGGATTGCATTGCCTTGCCTGTATCGCTTACCCATTGAGGCAGGACTTCTCTTTTGGGCTTTTCAATGAACGATGTGATATAACCTTTATCATCTTTTTTCATGATACCGAATTCGGACGCTTCGCGCTCTGCGACAGGAATTGTTGCAACGGTTATATCAGCTTTCTTGTCAATATGGCTATTCAGCATTTCCATAAAATCCATCTGGTAGAGCTGATCACCGGAAAGGATCAGGACATACTCACTCTCGAACGGACCGAGATGACGAAGGCATTGACGTACGGCATCAGCCGTTCCCTGGTACCAGGTAGGATTATCTGGTGTTTGCTCGGCAGCAAGAATGTCCACAAATGCAGAACTAAATGCACTAAAGTGATAGGTATTCTTGATATGCCTGTTCAGCGAAGCGGAATTGAATTGAGTTAGGACAAACATGCGGTTGATCCCCGAATTCAGGCAATTGGAAATCGGAATATCAACTAACCTGTATTTGCCAGCTATCGGAACAGCTGGTTTAGAACGGCTGGCAGTAAGCGGATATAGCCTGGTTCCTGCACCACCACCAAGTATCACAGATAAAATTTTTTTTGACATAACATGCGTTTTATTTGTGCGATGTAAAGTTTTTAATTTCCACTATGGATGCGGGAGTTTCTGTTGCTGAAATAGTATTAAGTTCTCAGTCTGCATTCCGGTCTCTCTTCATTTTCTTTATTTCAAATCCGAATATAAATCCAGGTAATGCTGAACACTTGTTTCCCAACTAAAATCAAGTTGCATGATGTGGCTGCGAATTTCGTCCATTTTTTGTTTCTGATGATATAATTCCACAGAACGCCAGATCGCCTGTGTGATATCTCCTACCACCGGATTATTGAACCGAATGCCGTATCCGTTTTCATCACCATAATCAATAACCGTATCTCTCAATCCGCCTGTGTTCCTGACAATGGGAATGGTTCCATAGCGCATGGCATACATTTGATTCAACCCGCAGGGTTCTACCCGCGAAGGCATCAGTATGAAATCTGCTCCTGCATAAATCAGGTGACTCAGGTTTTCATTATAACCGATGTACACACTATAGTCTCCCCTGCTCAATACCAGCATATTTTCCAACTGACGTTCAATGGCCGGAAAACCACTACCCAGTATCAGGAAATTCATTTTCCGGCCGATATAATAAAAAGAATCTCCGATTGCCTGGGGTAGCAGATCTGCTCCCTTCTCCCCAACCAGTCTTCCGATAAAAGAAACCAGGGGCTTGTTTATATCAAGGCCAAAGCGTTCACAAAGGATTTTTTTATTCCTGAGTTTACCCTCCTGCCTGTCTTTAAGTGTAAAATGGATATCGAGATACTTGTCTGTCTCAGGATTCCATACTTTGGTATCAATGCCATTTAATATCCCGACACTTTTACCCTTTTCGAATTCGAACAATGCTTCCAGGCCATTTGCATCATGCCTCAATTCTTCGAGATAACTCCAGCTCACAGTCGTAACCTTCCAGGCACATTTCACTCCGCTGGCAAGTGGGTTGATTGTGTTCTTCCAGTCAAGCATACCCGATTTCCAGGAATCCCAGGCCGGAATAAAATAACTCTTATCCCATCCCATCCATCCCTGGTATTCGGCATTGTGAATCGTGAGTACAGTAGGAATACCCTGTAAATGCTGGTACCTGTAACAGTATTTGACCATAAAGGGAATCAGTCCTGCATGATAATCGTGAACATGGATAATATCCGGTTCATGATTCCAGGCTGAAATCCAATCAACTACTGCAATCTGAAAAGCAGTAAATCGTTGGGGGTCGTCATCATAGCCGTAGATTTTTTCGCGGTCAAGCAATCCGTTGATATCAACGAGATAGAGATCAAAACCAAGCTTGTTCGTTTTTTCTTTAATGACAGTATAAATGAACCACCAGTTTCCAAGGTTGGTGTATCCTTTATGCACCACTTCCCATTCATTTTCCATTAAGAATTTGGTGCGATACATAGGAATGACAACCTTGGCAATATGTCCCGAAAGGTTTTGGTATTTAGGTAAAGCTCCTACAACATCTCCCAATCCCCCGGCCTTGGCTACAGGATAACATTCTGCTGATACATGTATTATTTCCATTGAACAAGCATATCGGTTTAGTTGAGTCCTGGTCTTATAAGGAATCGGGTATCAGAATGCATATATCGGCATTCGATTCTTATCCGGATTGATAAAAGCAATTTTCTCAAATCAATTGACTTCCAATTTAGGAAGGTTTTTGGTTTAATGATGATGAACCAATGAAAAAATTTTTCGCTTCGGAAAAACTTGCTACATTCAAAGCCTAATTTAAATTTCTTACTGCTTATGACTCAGCCATTGCATATGACCCAAACAAAACAGCAAACCAACAGTGGAGCTTTGGCAACACTGGTCATTGTGTTTTTCTTTTGGGGCTTTATTGCCGCTTCGAACAGTATTTTTATTCCTTTTTGCAGAACACATTTCAGTTTAAATCAATTCCAGTCACAATTGATTGGTTCGGCATTTTATGGAGCATATTTCATAGGTTCTCTCATTCTTTATCTCTTGTCCAGCCTGGTGGGTTATGATATTTTAAATAAGATAGGATATAAAAAAGGAATTATTTATGGATTATGGATTTCTGTTGCAGGTGCGTTGTTAATTATTCCCGCGGCCAATGCCAATTCATTTCCAGCCATACTGGGTTCCTATTTTGTAGTTGCTCTGGGATTTTCTTTGCAGCAAACGGCTGCTCAGCCATTCGCTATTGCATTAGGAGATCCGTCGACGGGATCGCACCGGTTGAACCTTGCAGGCGGCGTGAATTCACTCGGAACAACACTTGGACCGATCATCGTAAGTCTTTTTTTATTTGGAACACCTTCGAAAGGGAACGCGGTCATCACAGTTACCAATATCAATAATTTCTGGATGATCATTGCGGCGGTATTTGCAGCCGTGGCCCTGTTTTTTACATTTTCTAAATTGCCGGAAGGAAAAGACGATGCAAAATTTGAAGCTTCGCGCAAAGCATCCACTTCTCTGATTATGATGACGGCTTTGATCATTCTTATCATCATTGTCGGGCAATTGACAGATATCGGCAAGCTGCCCCTGACTGCCGTCAGTATATTGGTCGTTGTTGGGATCTTATTTATTTCTTATGGTAATGCATCAAAAAACAGTGAAGGATGGGGCGCGATGAAATATCAACAGCTGATATTGGGTATGCTCGGGATATTTCTTTATGTCGGAGTTGAAGTGACGATTGACAATAATTTCGGAGCCCTGTTAAAAACGCCGGGATATATTACTGAACATGGTTTGCTCGACAGCCAGATCTCAAAATATATATCTGTGTATTGGGGAAGCCTGATGATCGGCAGATGGACAGGTGCGATCAGTGTCTTTGAGTTATCAAAAACCAACCGAAGGATTGCCACGATCATCGTTCCGTTCGTTGCGTTTAGCATTATTCTTTTTATTAACCATCTTTATGGAAACGACATCACTGATTTACTTCCCTATGCAGGATGTGTTGCCGTTGCTATCATCGCTTTCTTTTACGGACAGGAAAAACCGGTAAAAACATTATTGACGCTTGCCCTGCTGGCCACATTTGCAATGATTTTCGGAGTCTGCACAAAAGGGATTGTTTCGGTCTATGCATTCATGTCCGGAGGTCTTTGCTGTTCTATCATGTGGCCCTGTATTTTTTCTTTGGGTGTCGCGGGCCTGGGAAAATACACAAGTCAGGGTTCTGCTTTCCTGATCATGATGATTCTTGGCGGAGCCATTATTCCTCCTTTCCAGGGATCAATTGGTGACGCAACAAATAACATGCATATTTCCTACCTTGTTGCAGCCTGCTGTTTTGTAGCCCTTGCTTTATTGGCAATCAGGTTGAAAAGTGTGTTGAAAGCCCAAGGACTTAATTTCGATGAGCAGATTGGCGGAGGTCATTAACTGCTTTTCGGTTGTGCTTATAAGTTATAGATTGGAAGATCTTCATCCGCTGAGCCTGTCGCGAACTGAATTTTTTGAACAACTAAACAAACAGAACATTCATGTCAAAAGCTGCTGCACCTGTTTCATTGGAGCCTTTGGCCGTGGGTATTGATATCGGAGGAACGGGAACCAAGTTCGGTATTGTGGATCGAAACGGAAATGTGCTGTTCTCTGGCGGCATTTCAACAAAGAAACACAAGCAGATTGCAACTTTCATTGATGAACTCCATGAGCATTTAGTTGAGCTCATAGAAAAAGTAGGTGGCCCCGGAAGGATCAGGGGTATTGGCGTGGGTGCTCCTAACGGGAATTATTATACGGGGACAATTGAATATGCCCCCAATCTTCCCTGGAAAGGAATTGTGCCATTGGCAAAGATGATTCAGGACAAATTTCAATTGCCTTCCGTTCTCACCAATGATGCCAATGCCGCCGCCATCGGCGAAATGATGTATGGCGCTGCCAAGGGGATGAAAGATTTTATCATGATTACTTTGGGTACAGGTGTCGGAAGCGGAATCGTGTCCAATGGTCAACTCATCCTCGGTCATGATGGATTTGCGGGCGAGCTCGGACACACGATCATTATTCCCGACGGACGTCTGCACGAAGGAACAGGAAAACATGGTTCGCTGGAAAGTTATGCCTCGGCTACAGGGGTTATGCTGACTGCAATAGAATTGCTGAGCAAGACAAAGAAGAAAAGTTTATTGAGAAATGTTCCCAAAGACGAAATAGATTCAAAAAAAGTGTACGAAGCCGCAATCGCCGGAGATAAACTGGCGAAGGAAATTTTTGATTATACAGGGAAAATACTGGGGATGGCCCTCGCGAATTTTGTGATGTTTTCCAGTCCTGAAGCGGTAGTACTGTTTGGGGGCTTAACTAAGGCAGGAGATCTTATCCTGAATCCCACACGCGAACATATGGAAGCCAACCTGATCCAGGTATTTCAGAATAAAGTAAAAATTCTTATCAGCCACCTAAAAGAATCAGATGCTGCAATTCTGGGTGCGAGTGCATTGGTTTGGGAGATGAAGAACTAGTATTGAGTCAACCATGAGTGGTAAATGGTCATTAGTCGTCAACCAATAGTCAATAGTCTGTCATGTGAAAGCTACTCAAAATTCAATATAGACTACTGACTATCGACTACCTGCCATTTTACAGGGTTACTTTTCCTGCCACCTGACAATAAACACTGCGGGAATCGGCCGTTGTCCGGATTTATCTGATGGTTCAATGGTTTGCCTTCCGTTAATGAGCATGCAACTGTTACCTCCGCCTCCAAGATTCAGCGCTTCATAGCAGCCCAGGTCTTTCAATATTTGCGCTTCCTGGATGAGCGTGGCTCCCTCAGCGATTCCGGGAGACCTGCCCTGTATAACGAGGACGATTAAGCGACCATCACGTGTGTACCCCATGGCTGTTCGGGGTTGTTTCTCATTTTCTTCCCCTACGAACATCTGCTCTTCTTTGTTGGTGATCCATATTTGGCCATCATGAATCAGTACCGGGCCACCTCCTATTGCCGTCCTCATTTCCCACCATTGCCATTCGATTTCTTTCAAATCAAAAACGGTGGGATTGGGACTTGCGCCTTTTGCAATCACCGGGGCTTTCTCGAAAGCGTAAGGCCGGCGTCGGAGGGAATCAGCAAATATCCAGGCTACGTCGGCATGTCTTTTCCTGTTGATGCCTATGGCGCTTCTGGTCGGATAATAATAAAGCATGGAATCCGCGCCTGTTCCTTTCAATGAGTTGACATTATAAGCCACCTGTTTCCCGTTTCTTATCACCGCGCTTAGGTTCTCCCCTGTTTCGAGGGAAAAAAAGCCTGCATTCACAATGAGCAATGGTTGCTTCTCCGATTGAAAATATTGATCTGGCGTATACGGATTTCCGTTAGATACCTGGGTGCTGAATAAAAGATTTTTGTCTTTCAGAACAACCGATGCATAATAAGCGATACATGGAGCGCTGTCCAATGTGTTGTTGGTCCTGAACACATGCAGAGAGGACGGAAGCGGGCCAAATCTGGAATCTGCTTTCTCCCAGGAAAGCTGTGAGAAAGTAAAAACAGGATAAAATAATAGCAAAA
>DATJWE010000173.1:0-14663 GCA_035501475.1 Puia sp.
ATATTCCCGGCGAATTAGAAAAATATTCTATGGCCAGTTTTGGGCAGACAAACGAAATCCTGGAAGCCGGATTAGAAGAGGGAAGAAAACTTTATCCTCGACTGAAGCAATTAGCCGATTCACTTAATGCAATATATGGACCCCGGGAAACAAAAAAAGAGGTATTGCCTGTAGTGCATTCAATAAAAATCTCCTCTTATCAGGTAAATGGTCTTAGCCATACAACCACTGATTTTTTCCTGCACACCCTGAACCTGCTTACTAATCATAATTATTCTGCTGATGATCTTGCCGGAATGGTACGCCAGGCAGCAGGAACCAGGTACTATAACAGGATCGTCTATTCGCTACAACCATTACCTGACAGCAGTTGCAAAATTATTTTTGATGTCAGTGAAAACCCGCTCACATTCGCAAAAATAGCATTGCACTATAATCAGTTCAGTGGCATTAGCGCTATATTAAATCTCACTACCCGGGATTTTTTCACTCCCAACTCACGAAGCCTGGTAACATTGAATATTGGAGAAAATTTTAGGGCAAGAGCCGAACACCTGCAATATTTCAGCAGGGGAAGAAAACTCAGTTTGGTATTGGGAACCCAATTCGATCAGTTTAATATCACCACCTATGCGCAATCGAAAGAAGCAGGGATCTATACGCAGAGCTATTTTAGAGGTGATGTACGACTGGGATTCGCGGCAGACAGAAATCTTCTTATTGGTACGGGAACAAGATTTGAATGGATACAATATAATCCGTCAATTACCTCTACTGTCGCATTTAAAGGGACAAATGATTTTGTGACCAGCTATTTTTATATCAGGCAGAATTCGCTCGACCGTCCGGTATACCCGAGGAGAGGTTTAAAAATAGATGCAGAAGCCGGCCTTGTTTTTCCGCAGGCACCGGATATCAAAATTCATTCGGCCAGTGGCGACGAGGATACCACGGTCGCATCGAACGCATATCAAAGAGTAACATTTAACATGGAAGGATATACGCCGTTGGGCAGGCGCAGCACATTTCTGGTTAATCTGCAATCGGGGATTAATTTCAATTACAACAAGAATATTATGAATGAATTTTCCATCGGGGGGCTTGTGAATAGTTTTCACAACCAGATTACTTTTGCGGGCCTGCGCGAAGGATCATATTATTCGCCCAGCGTGGCTGCCATGCAAATCGGGTTGCGTTACCAGCTTTTCAATAATATCTACCTGACCGGGAAAGCCAATGCGTTATTTAATAATTTTATCAGTGAAAGTTTTTTCTTCCATAATCCCGATTTCTTATCCGGGTATTCGCTCACCTTCACCTATAATTTCGCACTCGGCCCCCTGGAACTAAGTGTGATGTACTGTGATCAATGGAAAAAAGTGCTGGGTTATGTAAATATTGGAATTCCTTTTTAAAAAAGCGGGCTCATATCCCAATTTTTTCGTTTACTGTTTTCAGGATTTCCTTTTCCAAATCAATGGTTTTAATTTCAATTTCCTTTCCTTTCCGGATAATTTCATCAACAATTTTTTTGTCTTCAAGACTGGCAGCGTTGATGCGAACATTCAAAAAAGCGCCCATTACTGCGCTGCGGGCACATAAAGCGGCTACTCCTGCATCAGAAACAGAATTGGGATTTCCTGTTTCAGCCATCGCCCGGATAACATCCATACTTGCGGAAGCTGTTTTCATAACATTGAAAGGTATTTCAATAGCAAGTTTTGTTGCCTCCTGAATCGCTTTTGCTCTTTCAGTTTTTTCTTTATCGCTGGCTTTTGGTAAACTAAAAGCGCTCATAATTTTGTTGAATGCCCGGGTATCGGCATCAACAAGATGAATCAATTCGGTTTTGTACTTTTCAGCTTTCTCTGCCCAACTGCTGAATTCTTCCCACCTGTCATCCCAGCCTTTTTTATGAGATGAAAGATTGGCCACCATGGCCGCTAAGGCCGCGCCCAGCGCACCGATATAGGCGGATATGGATCCGCCGCCAGGAGCAGGGCTTTCACTCCCTGTTTCATCAGCAAAATCACTTAGGCTCATGCTTACCAGCTTATTTTCTGTTTTATCACGAAGCATATAGTCAATAATTCGTTCTTCAGGCTTAAAAGGTCCGAGTTCATCCAACCCCATTGACAAAATCGCAATTCTGATCAGTTCTTTTTCCGATACGCCGGTGGATCTTTTTTGCTTTTTTAAAAAATATTTTCCTGCATCAAGCATCGCTTTCAACGGGATCAACCCGACGAGTTCGCTTCCTGTAACCCGGATTCCACGTGCATTTGCCTTAGCACAAACCTCATCAAAAGCAATATGCATGGGCGTTATATTGATATTCGTCAGGTTCATGGATATCTGGGCGATCCCATATTCTTCAATATACCATCCAATCGCTTTGACTGATTTCAAAGTGCCCGGAACAGTAATTGTTTTATTTCCTTCTTTTTTCACCCGGCCGGCCTCCCGCACGTCAAAAGCAATGGCATTTGCCCGGCGGACAGAAGTGGTATTCAGATTCACATTATAAGCAACCAGGAAATCTCTTGCGCCAATAACGGTAGCTCCTCTTTTGGAATCAAAAACACCAGGCCCGAAATCGGGCTTCCATTCAGGTCGTTTTATTTTCTCGAAAAAACCTTCATACTCACCTGCACGAATAACCGATAAATTGCTCCGGGTCTTATCGGGCTGGGCGGCTTCATATAAATAAACAGGTATTTGCAATTCCTGACCGACCCGCTGACCCAATTTTTTTGCCCATTCTGCTGTTTTTTCCATGGTAATATTGGCGACAGGAATCAATGGACAAACATCTGTTGCTCCCATCCGAGGATGTTCACCTTTATGCCTGCTCATATCAATCAGTTCCCCGGCTTTCTTAATTGCCCGAAAAGCAGCTTCCACAACAGCTTCCGGGTTCCCTACAAAAGTTATGACAGTTCGGTTGGTCGCTTTACCAGGATCTACGTTCAACAGTCGTACGCCCTCTACCAATTCGATTTCATCGGTAATTTGTTTTATCAAATCAGGATTCCGGCCCTCGCTGAAATTAGGAACACATTCTATTATCTCATGCATACACGAATAATACGAATTTTAGGGGATAAATCTATTGCGGTACAATTTAAGCAAAGAAAATTATTCGGTTGTAGCCGCCACTTTACCCGGTCTGATAAAATCCAGCGGCTTTCTTTTGAAATAACGCCATAAAATTCCGATGAATTCGGGATAATCTTTCAGGTGTACACCCCTTGATTTAACGGCTACGATAAACGCGAGAGAAAAACTGACCAAAAAATTCAAAAAACCTATTCCCGCCACTCCCAGTAAAATAACGAACAGGTAAGAAAGTTGAAGGTTCGTAATTCCTAACCCATACACGGCGATAGCAATATTGCCCGCTGAAATGGTAATATGACGGATGTCAAAAGGAATTCCGAATATTTTTCCCAGGGGGCCCGTCATCCCGAGCATAAACCCCAGGGAAATATTTCCTATTATCGGCCCCGCGTGTTTTTCGGTATACCGCGCAATCTGCTGCAACCGTTCAACAGAAAAAGATAGCCTGAGCAGCGGATGGGTTATTAATCTTTCAGCAATATGTGCGTATTGAATTTTATTTTGAACATATCCTGCGATAATGCCACTCAGAAAAAGAAACACGCCGGTATTGCATGCATATAACAGCGATAGACTGTGCCAGGGATGTTGGGATTCAAGAAGAGCAACCGCTGCATCACCCTCTGCAATTTTGCTTTTAGTAATCAAATAATATAACCAGGCGAGTATGAAAGTTCCGGGGAAAACGATGATAAGATTACCAATAAAGGAAGCAATCTGGCTTCGGGATACTTTAGCCACGGTAATCGCAAGGTTATATAAATTCGGCTGATGCGTATTTTGCCTGGTATCTAACGAGCTTGCCACAGCGCTTGCGGTAAATGCGGGCTGTTTTGTCGCCAGTGTGGAATGAGTTTCCTCAATCATCACAAAACCTGCGCTGTAATTGATGCTATAACAGAACCCATGCCAGAACAGCGGCATCTCGGCTATGGAAAGCAGGCTTTTAATAATGGCAACAAAACAAATAATTCCACCGCCCTTCATTGCGCTCACGAGCATTGCCCGATACTCGGCTGCAGAAGAAGTGATATATGCATTGCCTTTTGAGCCTTTATGTTCAACGATCTGGTAAGCCAGGTAGCCAAGACATTGCGAAAGAAATTCCCGGATACTGTTTTTTCTGTTTTCATTTCTGACAAGCATTTTAAAAAAGGAAACAAATTTTGCATTGTCGAAATATTGATCTGCACCGAGAATTTCGAGCAGAATGGTCATCCTGTCTAATTTATTTTCAAGAAGAACCAACGTGTATGTTTGATGTAAACTGGTTCCATATTTAGAATGATTCTGCCTGATGTACTGAATGGTGGAATAACATTGCTGAATTACTTTTGCCAATTCTGATGAAATGGCATTGATCGCTTGTTCATCCTGCTCATCATTGATTATTTTTTCCAAATCATGAATGAGATAATTCTGCTGAATAAAGGGGCTCTTTTCCCGTTGGGATTCCTCCATATAATCAACTACTTCCTTTTCCAGACCCAACTGAGCTACCTGGAACGCAAGAATTTTCAGAGACTGCATGAGCTGATGGAAAATTCTCCAGTCTTCGATGTGAAATGACAGTCTTATGTTTTCAAAAAAAATGACCCAGATTTCATAAGGAATGTCCTCCACCCAACGATAATCGTTTTTTCGAAAGAAAACCCGGTTCACCACGTATAAGAAATCATTTTCACGCTGGAGGGGTGGCAATAGCTTATGCCGTGATCGTCCAAAAAATTCCTGCCAGAAACCTTTTGCCAGCGGGATCCCGCTTTCTGTCAGTGCCGATGACAGATCTGTATCGATAAGCTGCGATAGAAGAGCATGTTGCAGGTTGGTAAGTAAAACAGGATGAGCATGCAATTCCCTGATGATGGTTTCCATGTTTTTTGTTGCATCTCCCCTTCCCTTTTCAGAAGATGGTCTTATGGATGAGAAGAAGGAAACAAGGAAATCCAGGCCGGCTTTTTTTTCGGTGATGGGCAATACTGAACTACGATGCGTGACTACATCGATGAAATCGCGTTTATTTTTTTTCTTGGATAGGATCATTGGCGATTGATTGCTTCAAGTTCTATGCCGGATATTCTTAGTTGACAGTGGACAGTGGACTGTTAACCGGAAGTGGATACTCGTTGTGGGTTGGCGATGGGTCTTTACTAGAAAATTTTATACTATCTGTCCACTGTCAACTTCTTCAAATGAACTCCCCACGAATCATTACCTTATCAATCAGATTTGTTCCAAATGAATAAGGCAGACTAGCGAGGGAAGGAATTGGTTTTAAAAAAATAAGATTGGCTTTTTTGCCTTTTGTGATACTGCCCAATTCATTTCCTAACTCCATGGCATAAGCGCCGTTAAGGGTCGCAGCGTTAATAGCCTCTTCTGGAAGCATCTTCAGCTGAATACATCCCAGCGATACGACAAAATTCATATTTCCACTGGGAGACGATCCGGGATTGTAATCCGAAGCCAGCGCAATGGGACAGCCTGCATTGATCAGCTGCCTGACAGGCGGACAAGGCATCCCTAAAAAAAAAGCTGCGGATGGTAAGAGAGTACAAACCGGACCATCACCGGGCTCAAATAACCGATACCTGGAAGCAAGGCAGTTGATATCATCATCCGTCATGGTTTCAAGATGATCTAATGAAAGAGCATTAAGGCGAATACCGGTTTCAATTCCCCCAAAACTATTCAGCTGGTTCACATGCAGCCTAGGTTTCAACCCATAACGCATCCCGGCTTTGCAAATTGTTTCAGTTTCCGCCAGACTAAAAAACCCTTTCTCACAGAATACATCAATATAATCGGCTAATTTTTCCCTGGCAATGACGGGTAACATCTGATCAGTGATCAGATCTATGTATCCCTCATGGTTTTCCTTATATGCCGAAGGGAAAGCATGGGCCCCGAGAAAAGTGGCTTTAATGGAAAGTTTTGATTTCTGCTTTAGTTTTTTTATTACCCGAAGCATTTTCAACTCACCATCTATCGTTAAGCCATACCCGCTTTTTATTTCAATGGCGCCGGTTCCCAACCGACTGACCTCTTCCATCCTCTTCCAGGCCTGATTGAAGAGCTCATCTTCGGATGTCTCATTAAGTAATCGTGAAGAATTTAAAATGCCACCGCCTTTCGCATTGATCTCTGCGTAACTAAGTCCCTTTATTTTATCGACAAATTCATTTTCCCGGCTGCCGGCAAAAACAAGATGGGTGTGGCTGTCGCACCAGCAGGGAAGAATAGATGCGTGATTGGCATCTATCCGCGATATGGATTTAAATTCAGTTTGATTTATTTCCTGCATTTTTCCATAGCCAGCAATTTCATCGTCCTCTAAAAGCAAATAAGCATCCTCCATGAGCGGCAGATCAGACAAATCATTTCCAAGTAGCAAATGGCTTTCTGTTCTGATGTTAATAAGGCGCTGTATGTTAACTATCAAGCTAGAAGCCATTGAATATTAATTTAAGGTGTTTCTGCAAAACTTATTTGTAAAAATATTGGATTTTAAAGAATTTCTTTCCCGGTTTTGTCTTATCAAGAAAGTCAATTCCGGTAACGGGAAGCTCTTTTCCAATTAATCGAATGTAGGCTCAATTTTTGTATGACAAATAAATCTTAGTCAAATATTCATTGTAGAAAATAATCGGTTCACCCCTGATCTTCATGACGTGCTATTGTTCATCTGTGGCAAAATTGAAAATTTGCTTTATTCTTTGCCTGTATAGCGCTGTATTAACAGGGCAGGGTTTATCGGCTAAGGGATTTATTTCTTCCTCTGATATTGAAAAATATCCCTCGTCTGATTTTCTTGTATCAAATCAATTCTTTTCTCCAAACATCTTGGAAGGTGGGAAAAAATTATTTAGAGAATCATCAAAACCGTCTGCACAAACTTTGTTTTTTAATTACACAATTCCTGTAGTTGTCCATATCATCAGTCAGAATCCATATGCCATTACTGATCAGCAAATCATTGATTCCATCAACGATCTCAATGATGCATTCGCACACGCGGGCAGGTATGCCGGGGGCACGGGAGCTAATACCGGAATTAATTTCTGTCTCGCTAAAATTGATCCTGATGGCGGCATCACCAATGGAATTACCAGAACAGAATCTGTTTTGAGTGATTTTGACCAGGACATAGAAAACGATGCGCTTAAGAATTTAGTCTCGTGGGATACCAAACAATATTGCAATATCTGGTATGTCCAGGGGATAAAATCTGAAATATTGACCAGCTTTTCCTGCGGTGTCTGGACGAGATTGCATGAAGGCGGATATGCAGGTTTGTCTTCGGGCGGTGATTATCGTGACGGCATAGTTACGACAGAGTTTGGCTATTTGCTAGCTCATGAAATGGGTCATTATCTTGGCCTCCTGCATACTTTTGTAATTGGGAGCTGCACTAACACAGATTGCTCCGTTGATGGCGATGGCATTTGTGATACGCCCCCGCAATCAGTACCGGGTGGATCCTGCACTAATCCTCAAAATTCCTGTTCAACAGATACAGTTTCCGGATTCAGTATGGATGTCCCGGATTTGAATTCCAATTTTATGAGCTATAGTGGATCTTGCACCAATGAATTCACGGAAGGTCAGGCTGGAAAGATGAGGAATAATCTAACTACTGTTCGGAGCAGTTTGCTTGCTCAATCTAAATGCGATCCTCCTTGCGGCGAAAATATTCTGGCCAGTTTTACCAGGAGCAACTGGTCCCCTGCAATTGGAGACAATATAATTTTTAACAGTACTTCCACAGGAGGAACCAACTATCAATGGAGTGTGGATGGAGTCGTTGTTGGAACGAATAGTCCGGGTTACAATCAAACATTTACACAAACAGGTAAGTTCAAGGTTACTTTAAAAGTATTTAATACAAATCCTGATTGTTATGCTGCTTATTCTGATGATATAATTGTGAACTGTGGCGTAATGGCGAGATTTTATCCTGATAAACGGGAGATTGCGTCGAGAGCTCCATTCTATGTTGACAGTATCTTATTTACCAACAGATCAGTTAATGCAACGGCATACCAATGGCTTATGAGTAAGGATACAGGAATGAATGAGCAGGTAGTCAGTACTGCTTTTAATCTGAACTATATTTTTCTTACTCCGGGAAATTATTCAGTTCGATTAATAGCTTTTAATGGAAGTTGCAGTGATACTACTGAAAAATTTATGTTTACAGTGCATGATGCCACCCCCGACGGATACCTGAATTTAGCAGATGTTGAATGTTTTGATCAAACTAAAATCAAAGTAACCTTTGATGTTAGCAATTTGGGTTATGGGCCAATTCCGCCCAACATACCAATAACATTTTATGATGCCGATCCGCGTAGCGGAAATGCAAATAAATTAGACACAACCTTTTTTACCAGGGATACTGTACAAGGAAAGTGTTATGGCCGGGCTTATGTTTACACACTCGATATCCGTAAAACGGGTCTCAATCAGCTCTATGCAGTTTTTAATGATAGCGGTACAACCAATCCGCTGGTTCTTCCCAACACAAAATTCGTCGAGTCGAATTACCTGAATAATGTTGCCGTTGCCAATAACTTTCAATTCAAAGTTACAGCTGCCCCACCTACGGCGACTCTCGAACCCGGTGATACTTTGCAATTAAGTGTAACTGCAGAACACGGTATTATCGCTTCCATTCTCTGGAGTACTTCCGAGGATTTGAGTTGCACCGATTGTGCGAATCCTATACTTATAGCGAATAAGGATATCACAAAAAAAGTGATGGCAACGAGTCAGCTTGGTTGCATCGATAGTTCTTCTGTTCTTATCAAAGTTCCACCTGCGGATGATTATGTTATCATGATTGACAGTATGCAATGTGCCAATAACGATAGCCTGCACGCGAATTTCACCATCTGCAATAATTTTAAACGAGGTAAAATTCCTACAGGATTGGAAGTTTCATTCTTTGATGCCGATCCCTTAAGTTCGGGGGCACACTTATTAAACCCGGTATTTGTAACAAACAACACGGATACAGGAAAATGCATTTCTTTCGCACACATATTCAAAGGAATTACTGCAGGGAAAATTTTTGCTGCGGTCAATAACGATGGGAGCCAGATCCCGATCCTATTCCCGGAAGATTCTCTCTTTCTTGAAAAAGATTATAGTAATAATATTTCGTCCTTCTTTTATCAACAGGATACGGTTTCCCTGCAACCAGGCGATACCTCTGTGATAAAAGATGCATCATTTCCAATTCATATCAATACCAATTTGAGTAATCCCGGTTCCATAAACTGGCTTCCCGGAGACGGATATTCGCTTAGTTGTACGAATTGCCTGTCTCCTGTTATTACAGTATCAGCATTTTCTCTCGTGCAAATGCAAATGGAAAATCAGTTTGGCTGTGTACTGAGTGGTGAGACGAAAATAAAAATCGTTTCGGGTGGCAAAGTAAGTATTCCAAATGCGTTCACCCCTAACCACGATGGGCATAATGATATTTTTTATATTCTTGGAAGCAGGGAAATCAGCGTAATCAAAGATTTTTCGATTTTCAATCGTTGGGGACAGAAAATATTCCAGGTACTGAATGCTGCTCCTAATGATCCAAGCTTTGGATGGGATGGAAGTTTTAATGGCCAAGAAGCCGAACCTGGTACCTATGTATATTTTGCAACCATAATATTCACTAACGGATCAGAACAGGTGTACAAGGGAACGGTGACCCTTATACGATGATAGGATACCGAAGCCACTCTGAAATAAAGGATTTGAACATGTTCCCAAGCCTTTCCTCTACATAAGGATCCTCATTACCCATTGCCTGACCTCATATTCATTTTTCCAATCGCTTTTTAATATCCAAATCAAATGCTGCGGCTGTGGCTTTCGCTATTTCATAACCTGCATCGGCATGCCTGATAACACCAAGACCAGGATCATTTCGTAATACACGGCTCATCCTCGCAGCAGCTTCATCGGTTCCATCAGCAACAATCACCATTCCGGCATGAATGCTATAGCCCATCCCCACTCCACCGCCATGATGAAGGCTAACCCAACTCGCCCCGCCGGCTGTGCTAAGCAGCGCATTTAATATGGGCCAATCAGCAACAGCATCACTTCCATCCATCATGGATTCTGTCTCGCGGTTAGGGCTGGCTACTGATCCGGTATCCAAATGATCACGACCGATAACAATCGGCGCTTTGATCTTACCTGATTTCACCAGTTCATTGAATGCCAGCCCGGCTTTTTCTCTTTCACCCTGTCCCAGCCAGCAGATACGTGCAGGAAGGCCCTGGAAAGCAATTCTTTCTTTGGCCAGTTTCAACCAGCGCTGCAGTGATATATTTTCGGGAAACATCTCTGCAATAACAGCATCCGTTACCGCAATATCAGCCGGATCTCCGCTTAAAGCAGCCCAGCGGAAAGGCCCTTTCCCTTCACAAAATAACGGTCTTATATATGCGGGAACGAAGCCTGGAAAATCGAATGCGTTTTTAAGTCCTTTTTCCTGAGCTCTCGCACGCAGATTATTACCATAATCAAATGTTACCGATCCCTTTTTTTGTAGTTCAAGCATCAGCTCAACATGACGATACATTGAATTATATGCATAGGCAATATATTGCTTAGGGTTCTGATCACGCAATATTTTAGCCTGTTGATAGGAGATCTCATGTGGCCAATATCCGATCAGGGGATCATGAGCTGAGGTTTGATCTGTCAGTGTATCCGGAACTATTTTTCTATCAACCAACCTTTGAAGCAGGTGAACGGCATTGCACAATACCCCGATTGATAAAGCAGTTCCGCTTTTTTTTGCGGCAAGCGCTTTATCAATCGCCTCGTCGATGTCCGTGGATTTGATATCGAGATATTTTGTTTCGATTCGTTTATCAATTCGCCATTCTTCTACTTCAGCAATAAGAGCTACACCTTCATTCATTGTAATAGCTAAAGGCTGGGCCCCTCCCATCCCACCCAATCCTGCGGTCACATTCAATCTCCCTTTGAGTGATCCGCCAAATTCTTTGTTAGCCAAAGCTGCATAAGTTTCATAAGTACCCTGCACAATTCCCTGTGACCCGATATATATCCATGAACCGGCGGTCATTTGACCATACATCATCAAACCTTTTTTTTCCAGTTCATCAAAATGTTCCCAGTCAGCCCATTTGGGAACCAATTGCGAATTGGAGATGAGCACGCGCGGCGCATTTTCATGCGTTTTTAAAATTCCAACCGGCTTTCCGCTCTGAATCAGCAGGGTTTCATCATTCTCCAAAACCTTTAAGGCAGCTATAATATCATTCAATGCCTGAAAATTTCTCGCTGCTTTTCCACGCCCGCCATATACAATCAACTCATCGGGACGTTCAGCTACTTCAGGATTCAGATTATTCAACATCATCCGTAATGCTGCTTCCTGTATCCATCCTTTGCAAATTCGCTGCGGTCCGGTCGGCGTCTTGTATTTAACAGGATCGTATGTATGAAATGTAGCTGTACTCATCACATTGTTTTTAAACCTAGACGTTAGAGACTAAATAATTCAAACCCCTCATTTAAATCCATATTCTTCGATTTTGCAAATTCATTGACTTTTTTTACAAAAGAAAAATCGCTGATAATTTTTTTTATCTGAAGGATATCTTCAGAAAAAACCCGGTCTTCATTGGCAAAACTGGTGAATTGCCGCACATAGCCATGTGCAAACTCCAATATTTCGCTGCTCTTAAGAGGTCTTCGGAATTCAATGGCCTGGCATGCGCTCATCAATTCAATGGCCAAAATATATTCCAGGTTATCCAACACCTGGTCAAGTTTCCTTCCGCTAATGCTGCCCATGCTGACATGATCTTCCTGTCCCAATGAAGTAGGAATACTGTCTGCGCTTGCAGGGAAACAAAGCGTTTTATTTTCAGTAACGAGCGCCGCAGTCGTGTATTGTGGAATCATGAATCCACTGTTCAATCCGACGTTATTCATCAGCAACATGGGCAATCCCCATTTGCCTTCCAACAATAAATAACATCGCCTGTCTGAAATATTCCCGATTTCCGCCGCAGCAATACAGGCATAATCCAATGGCAAAGCCAATGGCTGACCATGAAAATTACCTCCGCTGATCGCATCTTCTTCATCCAAAATAATCGGATTATCTGTAACGGCATTTAGTTCGGTAAGAGTTAGCTCCTTCAAATGAAGCCAGGCGTTGCGGCTGGCTCCATGTACCTGTGGCATGCAGCGAAGTGAGTAAGGGTCCTGCACACGGCCACAATCCACATGACTCTGCATGATAGCTGAATCCCCGACAAGCAAACGAAGCCGCTGGGCGACAAGTAGATTTCCGGCAAAAGGCCTCAATTCATGGAGTCGTTTATCAAATGGAGCTTTTGTACCCGTCAAAGCTTCGAGGCTCATTGCACCGATAATATCAGCAGCCTCGAGGCAATTGTGCATTCGATTGAGTGATTTCACAGCATATGCAAGAATGAATTGAGTGCCATTGATGAGCGCCAGCCCTTCCTTGGGTCCGAGTTGCAATGGAGACAAATTAAATTTCTTCAGTACTTCGTTTGTCCTATACCGTGATCCGTTATGCCAAAGTTCGCCGAATCCGATCAGCGGAAGGAACAAATGGGCCAGTGGGGCCAGGTCGCCGGAAGCTCCTACGGAACCCTTTTCCGGAACAACAGGAATGAGATTATTATCCAGGTGCCAAAGCATCCGCTGGAGTGTTTCCAGCCGAATCCCGGAATATCCCCGGGCAAGTGCATGAATTTTGGTGATCAGCATGATCCGCGCAATATCGACCGGTACGGCTTCGCCTACTCCCACGCTATGACTCTGCAATATTTTGTGTTGAAGTACGCGTGTATCTTCTTCAGAAATTTTTGTGTTCGCCAGAATTCCAAATCCTGTATTGACTCCATATATTGTTTTGTTCGCTTCGATAATATTCCTGATATGCCGTTCCCCATTCTGGATGTTTTGGATAGCCCGGGGAGAAAGAATTCCTTTGCTGGTTCCTTTAGCCAAATCAATCGCATGGCCGATATGCATTTGATCTATTCCGTAATTAAAATGTATGGGCATATAAATCTATTCGTCTTCAAAAATAATGGTTTTGAAGAATGTGAAACAGGATTACCGGAAGCATGGTTAACCCGCATCAAAGGACCTTGTAAAAATGAGGTTTGTTCCTTATGATTGCAGGGCTTAGCCTGACTATTGAAAAAATGTTTTTGGTGTACCCTGAAAATTGCGAAAAAGAATATGCTGATCTTTTCCCTTTGAATAACGTACTCAAAATAATCCCGACGAAAAAGATCGGAATCTCAGCCAGATCAACGAACAAATGAAATAAAAACCAGCCTGTTCCAAATTGCTTCCGTATTCTTACGAGATTGGATAACATAATCTGCAGTCCTTTCTTATTATATAAATTATAATATCCTTTGCCCGATGATTCGAAAATTTTATTCGCTGTTTCTCCCTGCAGATGAATAATTTTGACAAAGCCCACGATACAGAGCCTGCCTGATTTTTTTAACCTGCTGCACCATTCTGCTTCTTCGGCATATAAAAAAAAGTCTTCGTCCATCAGGCCTGCTTTTTCAATGGAAGTTTGTTTTGCCATCAGGAAAGCCCCATTGATCCAGTCTACTTCAATGACCGAATCTGAATTTGCCAGATGGGGAATGGCCGTATTGAGGTTTCTTCCTAGCCAGCGAATACATCTTCCCAAATAAGGCAGTGGCAATAAATAGTTGAGGCCTCCTTTCACAAAGTAATTACCGGAAATCTGTGGGGTTCTGTCAGGGTTCAGTAATTGTACTCCACATGCTGCATAGGAAGATTGAACGAAGTATTCATAACATTTCTCAATCCCGTTATTTTCTATTAGCGTATCCGGGTTCAGCAATAAAATAACCGCGCCGGATGACTGGCGGATCCCTTCGTTATTGGCACGTGCGAATCCCGCGTTATAGCTCATAGATACCCACCGGACTTTAGGAAAACGGGATAAAATGATGTCTTTGCTGTCATCACGTGAATCGTTATCCACAATAATCATTTCAAAAGCAATATTCATTGTTTCCCGGTACACAGTCTCCAGGCAATCCAGTATTAACCGGGCGCTTTTATAATTTACGATGATGATGGAGAGCTGAATCACTTGCCTATTTTGGAATAGTTACAAATATAATGCAGCATCATGCAGAATTTTGAGAGCACACCCGTTTGCAGAATTGAACGCGGAATTCTCTTTTGCCATCCAATCATAGATGAAATGACCGGAGGTATTTTGTCCGAATAACCTGAGTCAACAATATCCTTTTCTTCCTTTATTTCCAGGTTGCGCATTAAGCGCCACCAGCCATCATATACGAGGATATTCCGAAGATTATTTTCACTTACTTTATTCAACAGATAAAAATTCTCCGGTATTTCCACTGGTCTTTGTCTGAAGCAGTCAAAACTAACCTGTTGCTGCCCGATTCCGATATTCAACAATATTTTACCGATATAAACAGGCTGACTTA
>DATJWE010000174.1:0-8082 GCA_035501475.1 Puia sp.
TGTCGAAAATATTTATTTCACCAAGGTCGAGAATATAATTTCACTTCCTGTAAATGATAATTGGAGAAACTCAGTATTAGTTGTCTCCTTATATCTGAACAACAGGCTCACGTTTGCACAGAAGGTTGTTTTTTAGGCCGGGTTTCCCTTCCCTGTCGGGTTCTATTGAAAATAACCAATAGTTTCTTATAATAATGGTTTCCACTTATTTTAATATTTGTGAAAAATCTATTATCTTGATTTGGAATCTTTGCTTTATAGATTTTGCCCCTTTCTAACAAATATTCCCTTATTCTACTGATAAAGAATGTTGAGATGATAATGAAAAGGTATTTTCATTATTGATCTACCCCTTCAACTCCTAATTGCTTGACTTATGAGACATATCTCAATAGGTAGTTTTGGCCTGTTAATTTACTTTCTATCCTTCACGCCTTGTAGGCCATTCTGTAGAGTTGCTGTTCCTATGCCTGATCTAGCATTAGATCTCCTGCGTAGGGATTTGTATTTGCAAATAAAAAATTTGAAGAACATGTGTCACGTATTTATTATTTCATTTCCTGTAAAGCAAATGAAAATAATTCCCACTGCTTTATTTTATATAACCATACTAAAACAATCATGATGAAACGAATACTACTTTTTACAACATTCGTGCTGGCATTATTTTTTTCAGTAAATGCCCAGCACACCCGTCGACCTGCTAACGGCAATGAACAGGTGATTTTTGCGGGATATCTGATAAAGATCATTCCTTTAAATGGGAATGGATTTGGTTACAAAATATTTTTAAAAAACCAAACGGTTGTGCATCAGTTGGTGAATCCTTTTACACTAACTCCTGATGGATTAAGAAATAAAGAAGATATCATTAAAATAGCCAAATGGCAGATTATGGATATGCAGGGAAAACAGGTAAACAGGGTTATAAAAAATCAAATCATTGCAATGGATGTTGCAAAACGATTAGATATTAAATTTAATTCGATTAACAATTAATAAACTGCCTTATGAAAAATACAATATTTGTGATTGTTTTTCTTTTTCTTTTGCACGATCTTATTGCTCAGAATACGATTAAGCTGGATAAAAGTTTTGGAAAGAATGGTTTTGTCAGAACTTCATTGAGCGGAAATGGAAATACGATGTTTGCTTCAAACCGTAAATCCTTTGTGACCCCTGACAATAAAATACTTGTTGTGGGAGAATTTAATGCGGAAGTGATGATCACTAGAATGTTTGCAGTGGGTGGCATCGATTCAAGTTATGGGAGCAATGGTTTTTCGGATCATGTTAATATCCAGCAGCCAACAGCTGCGATACAACCGGATGGAAAAATTATTGTGGCAGGATCAAATGGCAAAGTCAATGAAGATTTTATCCTTGCTCGGTTCAACACGAATGGTTCACTGGATAAAAGCTTTGGCAATGGAGGAGTGATTATTACGGATCTGGGTTCCGACGACGATATCCCCTATGCAGTGGTTGTTCAAAACAATGGAAGAATTATTGCCGCAGGTCAGAGTTTTGTGAATGGAGTAAGCCAGTTTGCTTTGATTCGGTATAATCCCAATGGGACTACGGATATGTCTTTCGGAACAAAGGGAATCGTATTCACAAATTTTGGAAATACTAGCAGTATTAATGCACTCGCTCTTAACCCCAATGGGAAAATTATTGCGGTTGGGAATTACTTTAATGGTTCGAATGGTGACTTTGCTATTGCCCAATACAATAGTGATGGGACGCTGGATCCCAGTTTTAATGGAACCGGCGAAGTTGTCGCTGATTTTGGAAACTCTGATAATGCGGTGTCGGCTGCTATTCAGAAAGATGGGATGATTGTTGTTGGGGGATACTATGTTGATGCCTCATACAACAGCCATTTTGAAATTGCGAGATTTCAGGCAAGTGGATCACTTGATGTTTCTTTCAACGGTAGCGGATATACGACGACAGATTTTGGAAATTCACAAGACTACCTGGCAGCGATTGCTATTCAGTCCAATGGTGGGATCGTTGCCGGCGGCTATACTTATGACGTAAATGGAATTTCGGATTTAGCATTAGCCCGTTTCACCAGCCAGGGCGCAATAGACAATAATTTTGGTAATGCCGGACGGCAGGTAACAAATATAGACGGAGGCTATGACTTCATGAACTGTCTGTTAGTTCAATCTAATGGTAAGATCCTTTCGGGGGGGTATAATTCTTCTGGTGCGAATTATCTTACACTCGTACAATACAATACCAACGGGACTCTCAATACTGATTTTGGCTCTGGGGGGTATATTATCGGTTATTATCCCGCAAAGGATATCACGTACTCAAATGTCTTCGTCCAAACCGATGAGAAACTCGTTACAAATGGACAAACCTATGACGGAGCCACAATTCAAAATATTCTCTCAAGGTTCAATCAGGATGGTTCAGTCGATAAATCTTATGGGCAAAAAGGAATTGCAAATTCAGGTGGATTTTATGCTGCCATGCAATCAGACAATAAGGTCGTTAATGCAGGATATACGAATACTGCTAGCGGGACTGAAATTGTAATGTCTCGCTATTATACGAATGGAAGTATCGACCAGACATATGGCACAAATGGAATGACTATTGTTGATTTTTTTGATGGGAATGAAAGTGTGGGCCCGATAGCAATTCAAAAAGATAACAAGGTTGTTATTTCAGGATATATTTACAATGATGTAGGTAGCGATTTGCTGATGGCGCGTTTTAATCTCGATGGAACTCCGGATGCTTCTTTTGGAAACGGAGGAGCAATGATCACCGATTTTGAACCTTATGATTTCGATCAGGCGCTGGCAATCAGAGACGATGGAGAAATTCTTTTTGCGGGAGTCGGATATACGACAGACTTCCAATTGGTAGCCACGTTAGGACTTTTCAAGCCAAATGGATCCTTGGATTCAACATTCGGGCAGAATGGAAAAATAATAATCGCAGGCGGAGTGGAAGCATTTTCCGGTTCTGTTGCATTTCAAAAAGATGGGAAAATTCTTTTTGACTATGACATAAGTACTGATTTTAGCAATTTCTCTTCATTTATCAACAGATATAATCCGGATGGAACTCTGGATAATAGCTTTGGGCAAAATGGAACCGTATCAGTGGATGGTGCAATCATAATACTGCAGAAGGATCAGAAAATTTTGGTAGCGGGAAGAATGACTAACCTTCAGAATAACTTTGATTTTACAATTTCACGGTATAATACCAACGGTTCAAAAGATATAACTTTTGGTAGCCAGGGAACAATAGTTACCAGTTTTACGCCCGGTGACGATATTATCGCAAGCATGATTCTAAACGGAAACAGGCTTTTCGCTGCTGGATATTGCCTTGATCCAAATGGAAAAGGACTCCTCGCAAAATATATTTTGAACAGTGAAAGTTATGCGGCGGATTCCATTATTCAGGTGCTTGAAAAAACCCAGACGGAAGATATTACCGGGTGGGTAATAACAGCGACACCAAATCCAAGCAATGCGTCATTCCAGGTAAATATAAAATCAGCGGGAGATAATCAGACAGTAAATCTTCGTCTCATCAACCTTCAGGGTAATGTAGAACAAACTATTAGCAGTGTTCAGACAGGGCAATCAGTAATGATCGGTGGGCCTGCACTGTCTTCAGGGATTTATATTTTACAGGTAATAGGAAAGGATTCATTTAAAACAATGAAGCTTGTCAAATTCTAATCCTAACAATAATATACAACCGCAGGAGATTTTGTCTAAAAATATTGCAGGATGAGTTAAAATATTTTCATAACCGAGAATTGGTTTGTTCTGAATCAACCCTTTTCGTGACTTTTTAAGTTTCTCGGGGCTTGACTTCTTCTAAATTACTGAGTACATTTACAGACTGATTCCGTTCTTAAACAGTACAAGTAATTGCAATCCCTGAACCGTTATTTCTCATACCTGCTTTTATTTTTCCTGATCATTTGTGCTCATCAAACTGTTGTTTGCCAGAATTATGTGTTTGCGCAACTGAAGGGCACACCCATGAATACGACTGGATGGAACCTACAGGGAGCGGCGCAGGTTACGAACGTAATAGGCACATCCGATTCCGAATTGCTCATTTGTCCTGCTGTTTTAAATTCCAGCGGAGCAGTATTCTATAACCAGCCCATTAATCTTTCTTTTTGTAACAAATGGGTTGCAGAATTCGATTTCCGTATGTATGACGGAACAGGTGCTGACGGAATTGCCTTCTGTTTCCTGGATGTACCTCCGGTTGGTTTTGTCAATGGTGGCGGCCTCGGCATTCCGAATTCAGCCAACGGTTTGAAAGTTTGTTTTGATACCTGGAATAATTGTATCAACTATAATCCGGCCACCGTTCACTTTGATATGCCCAAGATTGAAATCAGGTGGGGAATAGGGTACAACGATAACTCAAATCCAAACAATTTGATATATGGCGAGTGTCGTAATCAACCGACAAGAGATAATTCGGACGGGAAGATTTCATTTATTCGCTCGGCAAATTACAACCATGCAAAAATCACCTATGATAGCGGGAATATCGCGGTATATGTAAATGATTCATTGTATTTGTCGGCATTCCAGCAATTCAATTTTGCAGGATATCTTGGCTTTACAGCGAGTACGGGCGGTTACACCGACAATCATTCGATAAAAAATGTGATTATTTATACCGAAATGCCGCCCTCGTTTGCAGGAAATAATGTGAACTTTTGCCCTTACGACACGGTTCAATTGGGGGGCCCGTCCAACCCTTCCTATACTTATTTATGGTCTCCATCAACAGGACTGAATGACCCTTCCTTGTCGTCACCTCTCTTGCATCTTTCAAATGATTCCAGCCGTTCTCAATTGTACACCTACTATGTAAGAACTTCATTCAACAATAAACCCGGCTGTACTTCTATTGACAGTGTGGTTGTAAAAGTTTATCCTGATCCAAAAGTTAATTTCATTACTCCAAAGATCTGTCTCACTGATGCCATCGGTCATTTTTATGACAGCAGTTATACCAATGACAGCACCACTTTGCCTTTTTCTTATGAATGGAATTTTGGTGATCCCAATGCACAGCCATCCAATCCAGACAATTCTTCAGCGCAAAACCCGACTCACCGTTATAGCGCCGCGGCCAATTATCGGATGAGCCTGACCGTTACCAATAGTCGGGGTTGTATCGACAGTGCGTCCAAAGTATTTACTGTGAACGGGGCAATCCCCAGGGCGGCTTTTAGTGTGATCAATCCGACTTTTTTATGCAGTAACCAGCCTGTTCAGATCAACAATAGCAGCACAGTTGATTTTGGATCGATTGTGACGGTGAAAATATTTTGGGGTGATACTTCTTTGGCGCCATACACGGATTCCTTTCCCTATCCCGGAAAGATTTATTCACACGATTATCCAAATCCTGTTTCAGCCAGTGTTTCTAATTACACCATCCGGATGCTTTCCTTTTCAGGAATCTCCTGCGAAGATGAAATGGATCAGCAGATCACTGTACAGCCAAGTCCACATGTTGAATTCAGCCCGATACCCACAGTCTGTACTTATGATTCCCCATTGTATATTAATCAGGCAACAGAGCTCACGGGCCTGACCGGATCATTCTCATTTTATGGCAGGGGAATTTCGGCAGAAGGATTATTTAGTCCTCCGCAGGCCGGTGCGGGAATAGATACTTTGCTATATTCATATTCGGGTACGGATGGATGCACAGACTCCGCCTATCAGACGATTACTGTCCAGGCTCCTCCGAAAGTAAGCGCGGGAAATGATACGGCCATAGTGGTCAATCAGCCTTTACAATTGCAGGCGATATCCAGTGATGGAAGCGGTGATTTATTTTCATGGTCTCCGGTTTTGGGTTTAAATGATCCAAACATTTCAGACCCGGTTGCCGTATTACCTTCAGGCATTGATTCGATAAGGTATTTTGTAAAGGCTACGGATGATGTTGGCTGTTATGGTGAAGCTTCTGTTGAAGTAAAGGTTTTTAACACTTTACCGGATATTTTTGTTCCGAACGCATTCACTCCGGGAAAGAACATCAACAATATATTCAGGCCCATTTGCGTAGGTATTTCTTCCCTTCAATACTTTCATATCTATAACCGATGGGGACAGCTGGTATTCAGCACTTCGCATATGGGTGAGGGTTGGGATGGTACCATGGCCGGGAAGCCCCAGCCAACAGGCGGTTTTGTTTGGACAGTGCAGGGAACAACGTATACCGGAAAAATTATAACCAAAAAAGGAACGATGACGCTTATACGCTGAAAGCAAAAACGATGATCTTCAAATTATTTGGTCTTACGAATTTGAATTAGTTTTTGCAAAGTCATTTCTTTTTTTTATTTTTCTTTCATCTTTTGCTGTTTTCCTCCTTCTTTTATAACGATTACTTCATATGAAAAGGCGAAAGTTCATTTGGCTCTCCGGTCTCGGTGCAGTAGCAGTCAGCCTGACTTCGGTTAGTTGCCGGAGCAGAAATCATGCCCTTGACAAAACCCTGGCTCATCCTCTTTTCTTATCACATATTTGTGATACAAAAACAGTAAAAGATATAGGAAATTCTTACCGGCAGAAAATGAACAGTGAATTTTCAGAGGAGGAGTTGACAAATCTTCTTTTAACAGACACCAGCGGAAAACAAATCCCTGAAACATCCGACACTTTATTTGTTCAGACCTTATTGGAGCAGAAGATTGAAAAAGATTTTCGAACCGGAAATACAGTTGCTGTGAAAGGCTGGGTTCTCTCTTTGACTGAAGCGAGGCAGTGTGCACTATTTTCTTTAGCACAATAACGCTTACGATATGTATATCGATGCAAGGCATTTGGAAAATCATTCCCTGATTGAAGGAGATGTTTGCATTATCGGCTCAGGCGCCGCAGGAATCAGTATGGCCCTTGATTGGATAAATACTCCTTATAAAATCATATTGCTTGAAGGAGGAGGTTTTGAAGTGGACGAAAAAATGCAGGACTCATTCAAAGGCAAAACAACAGGTCAGCGTTACTTTCCTTTGCAATCTTCACGTCTGCATTGTTTTGGTGGCACTACCGGGCATTGGGCGGGATATTGTTCTACTTTTGATTCCATTGACTTCAAAAAAAGGGAATGGGTCCCCAATAGTGGCTGGCCCATTCAGCGTGAAGACCTCGACACGTATTATCCCCGGGCGAATAAATTGGTTGATATCGGCCCCTATCCATATGATTTAAAATTTTGGCAGAAGAAAGATTCTTCGCTGGTTCCTCTTCCATTTAATGAAAATGTGATATGGAATAAGATCTGGCAATTCAGTCCCCCAACCCGGTTTGGAACGAAATATAAGGATACCATTGTGCATGCGCACAATATTCATCTTTATACATATGCCAATGCGGTAAACATAGATGTTAATGAAAATGTCTCAGCAGTTAAAGAAATCTTTGTCAGGAATCTTGAAGGCAAAGAACATATTGTACGTGCAAAGTATTTTGTAATGGCCTGTTGTGCTATTCAGAATGCCAGGCTATTGCTTGTCTCGAATAACGTTGCTCCCAAAGGACTTGGAAATGACAATGATCTTGTAGGCCGCCACTTTATGGATCATCTAGAAGTGAAATCTGCTGATCTGGTTTTGCCCAAGGCTGCCCCGCTTAAATTATACATGAATGATTTCTTTGTGACGAAAATGCGTGCCGAGTTAGCAGTGCATGAAAAAAAGCAGGAAGAATTTAAAATATTAAACGGAACCGCTTCCCTGACTCCAAAACTGATTGCAAAAGACAATATCGCCATGATTGATAAGTTCACCGACGACGCACAGAAGACAATAAAGATGTGGGAGGATATGAAGAAGGAATTCAAAGATGGCAAAACGCTTTCAACTTCCACTATGGCTTTCGGCGAATATGAGCTGTTCACCCGGATAGAACAATCACCCAACCCCAGTTCACGTGTTTATCTGGATACAGAGAAAGATGCTTTTGGAATGCCAAGAGCCAATTTAAACTGGGTGCTCACTCCCCTCGAAAAAAACAGCATCCGGAAATTATATGAATTAATAGGGCAACA
>DATJWE010000175.1:0-41644 GCA_035501475.1 Puia sp.
TCGGTTACATCATAACTCCCGCTTTTGAAAAGCAGTTTGTCAGAAATATCGATGTAAACGACTCCCTTATCAACTTTGATATCGATGTCTTTGTCGTCCATATTACCTATTGCACCTTTCAGGTTTTGTACCAACGCCAGATTAAGGGAATCTTTTCGTGCGAGTGCCGTTTGCAGACTTTGAATATAAGCATCTTTTGCCCCAATATTCTCCAGCGATTTTTTTATACTCTCAGCCTGGGAGCTGCTGATCACGGAAAGATCTTCAAGTTGTTTCAATGCCTGTGTATTGTTTTCTTTGAGAAAAGCAATTTGTTTATTAAGGTTATCAATTTTATCTGCGTCTGCCTTTCTTTGGGTATTGCAATCGGTCACCTTGCTGTTGCAGGAGTTCAGATCATTTTGTAAGGCAGCGTTAGTTTTGTTTAAGGCATCATACTTTTGCTGAACATCCTTGAACTTTTTTGTGCTCACACACGCAACGAGGAGTAGGGGTAAGAAAACATTAAGTAGAAAACTTTTGATACGCATACTATTAGATTTATTTGTTAGAATTTATTTTTAACGCCAATCTATACTGCAGGGCCCTATCCCACTTTATACATCCTGGTTGTCGAATTGATATAATCCATAGGGCTAAAGGCATTATCAAAGATGTCTTTCAACTCATTCAGTTTTTTTTCCAACACCGCAATCTTTTCGGTCATGAACGGATCTTTCGAATAGTTTTTCAGCAGGTCCTGGTATTTGTCAATATATTCCTGTAAACGGAAAGTGATATTCCCGAATCTCAGTTTTAGCGATTGAACATCAAGCAGTGAATAATAGATATCTTCTTTCCAGTCCTTAGGTGCAATGGTCCTTCGCTCGGCCACCCTGTTTCCGGCTTTTTTCCTTATCGTTGTGAGGTATTGATATCTTTTATCGGCATCACTTTCATGTGCAAATCTTTCCATGAACTCTGAAGAAGGAATGTCCATTGTTTTCAGACTTTGATCCAGGATGGTCTGATAGCGCATATGCAGATCATTCAGTTCCTTAGTGATCAGTTCCCAGTCCTGTTCAATATTCCCTTTATCATGAGCAAACTGGCTGAGCTTGGTGACCAGCAAAAACATTTTCTCACTTTGATCTTTGAGATCTTTCTGTTTCCTGCCCAGGGATTTGATATAATTGTCCATGCCAAAGAAAAACAGCGAGGTTATTGGTCCACCCAAGGGGATGGTGCTCGCAGCCGTTTCACCCACTTGCATCATATTGGAAAGAACAGCCAGTGAAGCATCCTTATCTTTATTCTTCTCGATATAGTCGTGAAACTTGAGATACCAGTCATTGTAATCCGGATAGGTGGTTGGATTTGTCAGGTTTCCGAGTTCTTCAAAAAAATCTTTGGATGATTTAAAGAGGACAACCGGTTTTATCTCTCTTTCCATATACAATAAATTGACAATGGCTGACTGGTAATTTGCCTGGAACACCACAAGTTCATTTTGCTCAAGGGCTTTTTGTTTATCTTCCAATGCCTGAACCCGCTCCAGGAGTTTGTCCGCTTTTTCGCGCGCATTGTTTGTTTCCATGATCGATCTGTCGAGCGAATCGACTTTCAGATCCAGTCGTGAAACTGTTGAATCGATCGACCTGGTCTTTTTATCAAGACCAATTTGAATATCAGTGAGCACCTTCTCACGCAAAGTTTTTTCCGAATTAAGTGAATCGCGCTGCTGCGTAAAGCCAAATGAGCTGAGACCAAACAGGCAGAAGATGAAGAAAATAATTTTCATGTGCGTGAGTGAATAAAACCACGAAACATTATCCCAATAGTGAACCTTGATGAGTCCCAATGAACGCATTGATTCATTTTTAATTTTTAAGAATCGGGCACAGGATCTACTGCCAGGATCTGCAATTTTGAACTGCTCCTTATCAAATCAGAAATATCCAGGTTCGTAATTGATGAAACTTTGGCTTCATCAGGATTCGCCAGTAATACGTCAGCATCCACAAGTTCTGCAAACTGAAAAATATCTTTTGCAATACTGTTACCAGAAATCAGCTTGTGTTCCAATTGACAATTCACACTGTCCTGCAAAAGCTTTGATGTCTCGATGAATGCGTGGGACGCGGATGATCCGTCATACCCGTTTGATTCATTCAATATGGATAAAAAATAAACAGTAACTTTTTTCCTGTTTGCCAGTGAGGGGAGTAGTTGCAGCTTACGCCGCGGAAAGAATGAGCGTACAGGAATCACTATTGATTTTATCTTCCTGTGCAATGATCCCGGTTTCATGGTTAGCACAGCGCAATGCGTTTTCCTGGCGATTTCAACCGGCGATACTGTTTTTAATGAAGCTAGCCATTTATGATAAGAATGTTTGGCAACTACAATCAGGTCGGGATTAATTTCCATTGCTCTTTTAACAATGGCCTGTTCAACGGAACTGTCAAAAGCTATGTGAGTGTATACATCTATTCCGGGCCAGATTCCCCGGATATATTCTGCGCACTCCTCTAATTTGAGCGCTGCATCTTCTTCCATTTTTCTTTCACGATTGTTGAAAAAAGGCTTTGGATTCGTGCCGGATGAAGCTTCCTTTCTGTTTGCAGATTTTAGAATATGCATTAAATGCAGGACGGCCCCTTCGTTTGCTTCTGCCAACTGCATACTCTTTTTAATGGCCAGCTCTGTGTTGAAAGTAAAGTCAACAGGAATCAATATTTTGTGAAATAAGTTTGCCAATGTAAAATGGTTTAGAAGTACATGTAAATATTCGCAGACTGGATTAGTATATCATTAGAATGAGATTAGAATCCGGCAATAAAATTCTTTTAACAATCACGGTTAAAAATTCTATGTGCCGGATCACGTAATTTGCATTTAAATGCAAAGGATTTGTTAATCAGTTTGACATTTGTTTTTTATTAATGTGCTTGTCATGGGAGAAAAAAAGATTTTAATTGTTGAAGACGAAATAAAAATCGCGGATACTTTGCAAGCCGGCCTCATGGAATGCGGATATTATGTGGAAGTAGCCTACGACGGAAAAGTGGCAGAAAAACTTTTGGCAACCCGTTCTTATGATTTGATCATTCTTGATGTTAATTTACCCGGCATGAATGGATACGACCTCTGCAAGCTTGTCCGTATAAAGAACCCTGGCTTACCCATTATGATGCTAACGTCGATGAGTACTCTAACCGACAAAATAGAAGGATACAATGCAGGAACAGATGATTATTTGGTCAAACCTTTTGAATTCCGCGAATTAATAATGAAAATCCGAGCCCTGCTTAAGAGAACCCTGATGGAAAATCTTCCCGTTGGCAATATTCTCAAAGCGTCGGGTCTTGAAATGAATCTGGACAGCAAAGAAGTCAGACGTGACGGGCAAACGATTTATCTAACCGCAAAAGAGTTTCAACTTCTGGAATACCTGCTCAGGAATAAAAACAGGGTTGTATCCCGGGCAGATATCGCAGTGAATGTCTGGGACATGGATTTTAATGTCAATACCAATGTGATCGATGTCTATGTCAGTTATCTCAGAAGTAAAATCGATAAAAACTTCCCGGATAAAATGATACAGACCCATGTGGGGATGGGTTATATTCTTAAAGAGAATTAATTGGAATGTCCGTAAGAATTCGTATAACGATTCTCTTTGCAACCATCGTGCTCTGCATCCTGATTTTAGTTTGCGGATCGGTGTATTATTTTTCCTATTCGAACAGGCTGAATAACATCAAGACAAGGCTAACCAACTGGGCCATCACAACTGGCAAATTGCTTAGCCAGTCAGGAACATTCAATCAGCAGCTTGTGCTCAAAATCGATGCATCCACAGTGCTGGCTATGCAAAACAAATCGGTACAGGCTTTTGATCCGGCCAACCGGATGAAATTCATGTACAGTGATGACAGCAGTGATCTTATTAAAATCGATAAAAAAATCCTTGACGAAGCCCGCTCTGGAACTGATGTATATTTCAGAAGAGGCGACCGGGAAGGAATTGCACGTCATTATACAAATGGTAATTTCAGTGTAGTTGTCGTGGCGCTGGCCAATGATATGGAGGGCAGAAAGAAACTTAAGCAGCTTCAGTATATCATATTATTAAGTTTTGCTGGGGGGATTTTAATTGCAGTATTGGGAGGCTATATCTTCTCAAAAAGGCTGCTGACACCATTGCGAAAAATAGCGGACGAAGTAAATGAAATTTCTGTCCGGAACCTTGCCCGGAGGATCAAGGCAGGTAATGAAAACGATGAATGGAATTACCTGGCAGGAACTTTGAACCAGTTATTGAACCGCCTGAAAGAAAGTTTTGAAATTCATCGCAGGTTTATCGCCAATGCTTCTCATGAATTATCCACCCCACTAACTTCCATGTCAAGTCAATTGGAAATATCGCTTAATCGTGACCGTGAGGCCAACGAGTACAGAAAGGTCATGGAGTCGATCCTCCAGGATGTCAGGAAGCTCAGCAGACTGACCCAAACCTTGCTGGAATTTGCGAGAGCATCAGGCGACCCGGGGGGAATTGACATAGATCTTGTTCGCGTCGACGAAATATTATTAGCGCTTCCGGGTGAAATTGCAAAATTGAACAAATCCTATTTTGTGACCCTCGAATTCGAACAGTTACCCGAACAGGTCGAAAAATTATTGGTATTCGGAAACGAAGAACTGCTTTTTTCCGCTGTTAAAAACATTGTGTTAAACGCATGTAAATATTCCGATAACCATTTGGCAAGGGTAAAGTTATTTTATCACGCCAATATCATCTCGATCGTGATTGAAGATGATGGAAAAGGGATTGACCAGAGAGAGATTGACAATATATTCCAACCGTTTTATCGTGTTGAAGTAAATCAAAATAATGTGGAAGGATTTGGCCTGGGTCTGGCACTTTCACAGCAAATTGTAAAACTTCATAAAGGCCAAATAAATATAGTTTCAAAAGTTAATTTTGGAACGACTCTGGTTATACAATTGCCGTCGGCAGGCAATCAATCCAGGACCATCACGAACTGATACCCGGGTTCATGCGCCGTTCAATTTTCTTCCCTTATCATGTATCCCATACCGATATGGGTTCGGATCAATTTCTTTTCAAAACCCCTGTCGATCTTATTTCTTATATAACTAATATATACATCAACCACATTTGTTTTCGTGTCAAAATCGATATTCCAGACATTCATAGCGAGGTCTTTCCTTGATAGAAGCCTGTTTTTATTTTTTATGAGGTATTCTATAAGCCTGAATTCTTTGGCTGTCAAAAGGATCGTTTTACTGCCTCGGATCACTACCCCAGAATCGAGATTTACGGTCAGGTCTGCAACTCTTAAGATATTTTGAGAATTCGTATGCTTAGGTAATCTGTGTTCCAGCAAAGCGTTTATTGTGCAGGACAATGCTTCCAACCCAAAAGGCTTTGCGATGAAATCGCAGAACGGTGCATCATACCCTTCCGGTTTTTCCCCGGCTTTGATAGTTGAATAGATGATGATAATCGGGATCAGGGCATTTTTTTTCCGGATGGCTGCAAATAGTCCGGAGCCCATTGTTTTTGGGAGGTCTGCATCCAGAACGATCAGATCGAAGGTTTTTGAAGCAAAAAGCTGAAACCCGATTTTTGTATCGAATGCTGCTTCAACACAATAACCCTGCTCAGAGAGGTCCGTTTTTAACCTATCGGCAAGATTCTTCTCCTGTTCAATAATTAATATTCTTCCTTTCATGGTTTGGATCAATTATCAAAAGACCTATACCATTTTTCACCCGACTTATCAATTTCAATATTTATTTCTGTCAATTTAATAGATATCTCCAAGAATTATTCATCCCGGGGAAAATTTTAATTCCACTTTAATATTTTACTAATGATGACTGTTTATTTTGAGAGTTAAGGGGAAATAGAGAATATCATTTATACGAATCATGATGGGCTTGTTCAGGAAAATATTGGTGCCGCTGGATTTTACAGTCAATTCTGACATTGCGCTCAGGAAGGCAATGGATCTGATCGACAGTGAAGACGGAGTGATCAGCCTCGTACACATAAGAAAACCGCTTTTTGCTTTCAGTCATTTCTTAAGTTCCGGAAATATAGCAGCTACAGCTGCAGAAATACATAGCGAATCGGAAATTCAAAAAAAACTCCAAGAATATAAACTGCTTGTACAAGATCAATTGCCCGGCCTTCTGATTGAAACAGGCTCTTATGAAAATATGAAAGTGCAAAAGGGGATCATCCGGTCTTCGCGGTTAATTGGCCCTGATCTGATTATCATTGCCAGGCGTGGAGATAAACATTATTTACCTTTTTCGAGACAGATTTCTCCCGGACGGATCGCCAAAAAGACCAACTGCCCTGTGCTTACCATTAAACCCGGAGCGATGGCAACCAAGATCAAAAACATTGTGCTGCCCATAACCAACCGGGTTCCTGAAAGAAAATTAGATCTGGCAATAAGGATCTCGAAAAAGTTCAATGCAAAAGTTCATTTGGTGGCTTTCCCTATAAATCAAAGTTCTGAAAATAACCAGGAGGGAGCACTCATTGAATGTTTCCACAAAATAAAAGAAAAGGTTCCTTTATTCGTCAGGCTTGCTCCTCTCGAAGGTCATAACTTAGTCAGAGCAACATTGTCTTACGCCGAATTCATCAATGCGGATATAATTCTGGCCAATCCACCGGGAGAAAGCAGTGTGTTGTCCTTTGCAGGAATGAGGCATTTGAGTGATATGTTACTCAGTTCTTCACATATTCAAATTATGGACATTATCCCCTACTCAACTTCCAATGAAAACTAATCTCGATAGCAGCATATCCCAGCCTCACCTCCTTTGCTTCGTACTCACGTACTACACATTTTTCAATAAAAAAAAATAGGACAATTTTTCTAACACCATTCTAATATTGTCTTAATCCGGTTACGATAAGTTAGCGAGAAATTACCGGCTTGTGGATTGAAGCTCGTGCTTCTACAATGGGAATATTTTATCGCTAAATCATAAATATTTCATATGTGCAAATTCAAATTTATTCTTATCGGTTTAACTTTTACTTTTTTCATTTTTGCCTGCAACAACAGCAGCAGTACCGCATCCTCTGAAGACACTACAAGGAAGGCCAGCGCGGATACAAGTGCGAAGCATCGGGCCGATTCCGCTAAAATGATTGCACCATTGCCGGCAGTGCCCAAAGGGGCAAAAGTGTATTTTAAAAACCTTAAAAATGGAAGCGTTGTCCATTCGCCATTCGAAGTGGTAATGGAAGTGAAAGACATGAAGGTAGAAGCTGCGGGCACCGTGGTACCCGGTGCAGGCCATCATCACCTGCTCATTGATGCAGGCGACTCAGTGGCAACTGGCGAGGTCATTCCAAAAGATGATCACCATCTTCATTTCGGTGATGGCCAGACCAAAACAAAGGTAACACTTCCGCCCGGAGAACACAGACTGACGTTGCAGTTTGCAGATGGAATTCATCGGTCATATGGACAAAAGTTGGCCGCAACAATCAAAATTGTGGTGAAGTAGGTTTACAATTTTGTTTCTTAGTAAGACAGAGAACTTAGACACCATTTAAAACATTTTTACTGAATCATATCGACTGCATTTTTAAATTCCGTTTACCAGGATAGGGTAGCTAAATTGTTTTACACTTTGTGTTACACTTCGCTCATAACTATTTGAGAATCATTTTGAGGTTCGAATCCTCATCGGGCAACCAGGCCAAACAACTCAGCCCGCTTGATTTTATCATTCAGCGGGTTTTGTATTTTTAAAAAATTAAGATTTCATTATTTTCTTATCGCAAGTTTTACCATTTGTTTTACCGTTTGTTTTACACTCTTTGAAATCAGAATTTTTTATTACTTGATTTTCTCTCCTCGCAAATATGTAGTTGTTTGAAATGAATTTTTCACACATTTTCCCATGTGGGAAAGATTTATTTCATGCGTGTCAATGACTTTCAAAAAATACTGCCGGTTTTAGGAGTGTGTTAGGATTCCTTTTGGAAAATAATGGCTAAATACTCTATGCTCAAAAAAACCAATTGGTATATTTTATTAAAGGAGTTCGGTAAATTTTAGCGAATTTATCTCGTTTCAGAGAATGCCATATAACAAAATGATTCTAGTAACCACTGTGTGGGCATATATTTATAAATTGTCGATAGATTTGCACGTAACCAATTCAAGATAAATAGCTGTGAAAAAGTAATTTTCCATATTATCGATGCTACTTGTACTACGCGAAGGAAGGTATTCATTTTTTTCGTTTCTCAATAACCGTTATAATCTATTTTTCCGCATCGGCACTGATTTCGATTTCTCGCGAGGCAGGGAATTCACCTTGATGGAGTTCCGTACTTTCGATAGCGCGGTTTTGCAAAGGGACATTAACGACACGCCCCTTCCTGCCCTAAAATTTCACTCATTACACTAGGTCCGATTTTCGGCTTTTGCTGCAAATCCAGACCCACTGGATTGTTTGGTATGCATTCTGATTTTTTGGTAACTGACCCGGGTATTTCAGTTACGAGATAAGGATTGTCAGGTAAAAATGTATTACGTGAAATTTTTTCCCGGCTAATTTTCTTATTATGAAAGACTTACCCTTACAAATATTGCATCATATATAAAAGGGTAATGATCTAAAAATTCTGGCAGTTATTTTGCGTGATAGCAGCATAAGACTGGGAACCATTTCACAGCTTTATTAATCCAATCCTAATATGAAAAACAAAATCCTGAAAACGCTTGCGTTTATTCTGCTCGCCTGTATTGCGGTTACCTGCACAGCTTTTTACATATTTAAAAGCAACATTGGTCATTTTGTAAAAAAGCGACTTGATAAGGAATTGATGGCGCATGTCAACTTCTCAGGGGTTGACATATCATGGCTGATCGATTTCCCGCATGTATCTGTCGAGCTTAATGATCTTCAAATTATCGGTGTAGGAGAATTTGATGGGGATACTCTGCTTACAGCCAAAAAATTTGGTTTGGCCTGCAACCCGCTTCATTTTATTTCGGGTGACAGTTTGAGTATTTATTCCATTAGCGTTAACGACCTGGGATTACACGCATTGATTCTCAAAAATGGGCATCGCAATTGGGATATTCTGAAGAGTGAAAATTCTTCAACACTTAGAACATCATCTGACAAACCATTGAAATGGGATTTGAAAAAATGCACAATTCACAATGGACATATGAACTATGAAGATGAAACCAGGAATATTCGTATTGAGACCTTTGGTTTGGAACAGGAAGGGAAGGGTCATTTTAACAGTGTGCTTTCTATTGTGAAAACAAAAATCAATGCTGATGTCATCCAGTTTACTCGCGGTGGTTCGATTCCATTTGAGCTCAGTGCCAAAACCCGGATGGATCTTACCCTGAAGATAAATCGCAGGACGCATGCTATTAGTTTCAGTACCGATAATATTTATTTTAACGACCTAAAACTACAATCAGACTTTTACTTCAGGTGGATCAGCGATAGCAGTTATGATATGGATATCAGTTTCAAGTCGCCTACCACCGAATTCAAAAACGTTCTCTCCCTGCTATCACCGGTTTATCAGCGCGATTTTGAAAGCCTTAAATCCAGTGGATCGGTTGTGCTAAATGGTTTTGTAATGGGAAAGTTCGATGCTAAACAATCGCCGGCTTATCATCTGAATCTTGATGTGAAGAATGGTCTTTTCCATTATCCAGATCTACCCATTCCAGTCAAAAACATAAATATAGCGATGATTGTCGACAACCCTGATGGCGTAGCGGATCATACTGTTGTAAATTTAAGAAAGGCTCATCTTGAAATTGATAATGACTCGCTGGATTTTCATTTTCTGATGAAAAATCCGAAATCCAAACCCTATATTGATATGTCTTTCTCCGGAAAAATGGATCTTGCAAATGTTACAAAACTAATGAAATTGGAACCCGGTACCAGATTGAGCGGTTTACTCAAAACTGATTTCAGTGCAAAAGGAAATACTTCAGTCGAAGATAAAAAGCAGAAGAATAAATTTACAGCAACCGGAGAATTTGCGCTCAAGGATTTTTTATATATTTCGAAGAATTATCCCGATGGCGTGGTGCTGACTGATCTGCTGCTTACACTAAATCCAAAAAATACACAGATTGATGAGCTAAAAGGTGGTTATCTCTCGACACACTTTAATGCTACCGGAACATTTTATAATGTGTTCGACTTCGCGATGAATAATAAACCGCTCCATGGTTCAATTGACCTGAAAGCCGACGAAATCAATCTCAGTGAATGGCTGGGCTCAGTCAGGGATAGTGCAAAATTGGAGGAAATGACCACTGCACCCGCTGCATTGAAGGTACCTGCCAATATTAACTTTACCATCAACACAGAAGTGGGTGAATTCCATCAAGGCAACCTGGATATGCATGATCTTGCAGGTACGATGGTTGTATCCGATGAGACCCTGCATTTCAACCAGGTTAAAGGAAACGCCCTGGACGGGTCACTTCTAATCAATGGAACCTATTCGACAAAGGAAGGAAGTGAAAACCCGGAAATCGCTTTGACTTACGATGTAAACGAAGTGGATATGCAGAAGACATTTACTGCCTTTAGCCCGCTTCAGAAAATCATGCCTGTAGGCAGGTTTATGTCTGGCAAATTCAATGCGCACATGAGTGTTAACGGTCGTCTGGATCAAGACCTGCAACCTATCTTTCCGAGTTTATATGGTGATGGGAATATTGTATTGACAGAAGGATCGCTAAGGGATTTTGGTCCGATCGATAAACTCTCTCAAACTCTTGACATCAATGAATTAAAAGATATTTCACTAAAAGATGTTCATGCGGATTTCTCTTTTGCTGGCGGCAAAGTAGTTTTGAATACCTTCCCTGCACATTCGGGTGATATCGATATGGAAATATTTGGATCGCATGGCTTCGATCAGACCCTGCAATATGATATCAACCTGAAAGTTCCACGAATTAAACTAGGTCATAAAGGAACTGTTTTTGTAAAAAAAGTGGTAACAGATGCTGCAGATAAGGGGATCCCGGTAAAATTGGGTGAATCAGTGAATATATTTGTAAGGTTAGGTGGAACGATCAATAATCCAGATATCAAAACAGATATGAATGCGGTGGTTGATAAGGCTTCCGAAGATCTGAAAAAAGAAATGGATGATTTTGTAAATGCAAAACTAGACAGTGCCAGACAACTATTGCACAAACCGGCTGCCTCCAAAAAACCGATAGCAGTCCGGACCACTTACAAATCTAATAAAGTTGTAAAGTTAAAAAAGTCGAGTGCGCACGCTCATTATAAAACAAGCCGTACCAAATCAAAGATGAAAGCCAAGCCCAGGAATAAATATGAATCGGCGTCCCTGATGAAAGATCATCGCATGGACGTGTAAAATCTGTTTATGTTTACTCGAGAGGCCTTAATATATCAGGAGTACAAATGTAATCAAAGAAACATTGCATGATGCCAAGCACTCGGGTTTCGTGAAGTCGCCAAAAATGTTTTACACTTTGTGTTACACCTTAGTTGCAACTATTAGAAATCATCTCGAGGTTCGAATCCTCGTCGGGCAACCGGGCTAAACACGAAACATGCTGGATTTTTATTTCAGCCGTTTCGTATTTTAAAAAATGATATTTTGATCTTTCCTCCTGGCAATGATGTAACTTCTGCAAAAATTTCCTTTTCATGAATCGAAATTTTGTTTTACCCATCATCAGTATTTGCCTGATTCAAATAAACGTATTTGCGTCGGATACAACCAGGATCGTTGGAAACATTGTAGGATTGAAAGATTCAATAGTTGTCTTGTCAATTCCGATATTAGACTCGACCCAGACCTATAATCTTGAGGTAAAAGACGGAAAGTTTGAATGGAAAGGATTTGTGGTCCAACCGGAACGTGTTTTTATATTTACAAAAACACAATACGTAAGATTTTATTTAGATACGGGAAATGCCCTGATTAAAATCAATGGAAACAAAGATACTATGGGCAATGTAAGAGTTACCGGTTCAAAACCCCAGGAGGAATATGAACTTTATTACCAATCTGTCGACGGGGAGATGAATAAATGGGACGCTTTGTATGATGACAGTACTTATAAAGCCGGGCACAGGGATGAAAAAGCGGAAGCCGCCTGGGGAAATCAGCTAAGTGAGATTCTTTCTGAAATTAGCAGGAAAAGAAAAGAATTTATTCTTTCTCATCCGTCGAGTATTGTTAGCTTATCACTGGTAGAAGATCGGGGATATTCCGATGATTTTTATTCTGTCGATTCTTTGTACAGATTATTGTCTCCGTATGCACGTCAAACAAATGCCGGGAACAGAATTGCAAAAAAATTGGTGGTGTTAAAAAGAAGCGCGATTGGTCAGCCGTTTATTGACTTTGTACAAAATGATACAAGCGGTCTTCCCATCAAGCTATCTGACTTTAAGGGTAAATATGTGTTGCTTGATTTTTGGGCAAGCTGGTGTGGCCCTTGCCGTGCGGAGAATCCAAATGTTCTTAGCGCATATAATTTGTATAAAAACAAAAACTTTACCGTCCTGGCAGTATCCCTGGATGATGATTTGAACAAATGGAAAAAAGCAATTAACGAAGACAAAATGCCCTGGCAGCAGGTTTCTGATTTAAAAGGCGGCAAAAATTCGGTAGCGGAAACTTATGGCATTAGTGCAATCCCTTGCAATTTTTTAATTGACCCAAATGGAATCATCATCGCAAAAGATTTGAGAGATGTTGCACTAAAAAATAAGTTAGCAGAAGTCTTGGATAAATAAAATCGAATTTAAGTTTGGCCCTGGGTCTGTCAATGAGTTATAGTTCTATTTGATTTTTACTGCGAAAGAGTACCACTATCCATTCACTGGCCTTACATATTCAGTTTTTTATTTTTTTCTTTTCATAAACCGAATAATAATGCCCAGGCTGAAATTCCATTGTGTTATGCCGGCACTGGAAGGATTGCCAATTGCAAAACTCGGGAATCCATTTCCTTCTTTGTCAACATTAAAATAGGCAGAATTATTAGGAACATTTGGTGTAAATATCAACGCTGTATTCAGTCGGATTCCAATTAAAGAAGAAAAATAATAGTCGACACCAGCCTGCGGAGCCAGGGAAAAACCCGTGTGACTTGAGGTTAAATATGTTTGAGTAGTTTCGGTATAAGTAAATCCAAGTAAAACTCCAATATGAGGATGAATTTCATTGAACGAAAAAGAATAATTGACACCTGCAAGAAGCCGATCAATATCTATTGTAGAGCGCGTATACACTGCTACGCGTTCATCATCCGGATCATATAAATAAGAAGTTGGATATGATCCTGAATAGATCAATTCAAAACTCCAGGTCGGATTGGGATGATAAATAAAAGAACTGGAAAAACTAAGGGCCGGGTCGATATGTCCTGTACACTGCTGGTAATTTATAGTTGGAGTAAGAACATATCCGAAGGAAGGAAGTATTTCAAAGCTTCTTTGTGCAGTCGCAGTTTGCAACATAAACAGCAATAGTAAAAACAAGGCAACTGCTTTTCTCATAAGCTCAGGCTTGGTACAGTAAATTTAATCTAGTTTCAACCCTCACTGCTAATTCATATATTTTTTAAAATTTTATTAACTATCCTTCACCACCTATTTTTGAAAACGTTGGAAGAATGATTAATTTTATGATCTACTCTTTTCTGCCTTTTTTCTAAAATCCCCATTTATCCAAATAAGGAATGAATTTTTTTGAATGAGAAAAACAATTTTCGTTTTGGGATGGCTATTATGTGGTTTTTATAATCTGTGTGCACAGCAACAGACCAATCCACAGACGGACGAAAAACTAAAATTCGGCGTGCAGGCCGGGTTTAGCCTGTCTCATTTTATTATCCATGATGTTAATAGAGCGGATATTACTGATGAACCAACCCTCCGTTTTACAGGAGGGATCAACGTTGATATCCCCCTAAAGGATCAAAAAATTTATTTTCGCCCCGAACTGCTTCTCAATCTGAACGGGCACAAACAAACCGATACCGTTTTCACAAGAACACATCTCTCATATATCAAGATCCCTGCAAATCTCGTATTTCAATTGTGTTCTTTTTCGACTGGAGCGAGTAACTGGAGTCGCATCCTGCTTGGTTTTGGTCCTTATTTGGCCTATGCCCTGCATGGAAATTATAAACAGGAATCTGAAGTAAGCCGGGTAAGTTTCACAAACAAGGAAGTTCCTTCCACAACTGTAGATTATGGCGCTTATTTCAAAAGATGGGATGCGGGCATAAATTCTTTTTTTGAATTTGCCGGAACCCACTTTTACTCACAGTTTGGGTCATCTTTCGGCCTGTTCAATATTAAGCCCGGACTTCAGGATAATTCTGGCCCACAGGCTAAGTACAAAAATTTCTCTTTAAATCTCTCATACGGGTGGAGGTTTTAGTTTGTTCTTTTTTTGCGTAAAATAAAACCAAAGCAGCCGGATAGTCTGGCGATCCAATATCTAATGGCAGAAGATATTTTTTTCAGCAGTTCAGAAACTGGAGGATTGTATTAATTTTCATCCCGTAATATTTAAACCCTTAGTTGCATCAAATGGCTTGCCAGGATAAAATTAAAAGAACAATAGCCTCAGCTCGCTAATCAAAAAAAAATTTGTTTGATTCAGGCAGGTTTTAAGGATGCAAAATAGCAATTGACAATCCCCAGATATGATTACCATAGGAAGGTAAAATGAGAGCATTCATTTTTTTATTTTTTACAAACAGTTTTTTGATCTTCGGGTACAGCCAGTAAGCAAGTTTTGTTGAAGCAATGCCGAATCCGGCGCCCGCTACCACATCATGAAACCAGTGCTTGTTATTGTACATTCTTAAGTACCCTACTGTTGCGGCAACGACGTATCCGCCGATGCCGTACCATGGAGATTTATCTTTATATTCCTGGAATAAAAATTCCGCTGAAGCGAATGCCTCGGCCGTATGACCTGAAGGGAAAGAGTAATAATCTGATCCATCCGGCCTTTGTTCATGCGAAATATTTTTAACGGCAAATACGGTAGTATTCATGATGATATTAGACAGCAGGTAAATCATTGTAGCGTCAAAAAGATTATTTTTTCCTTTGATCCCGATTAAATTCAGTCCATAAACCGCAGCGGCAGGAGCAAATTGTAAGTAATTGTCGATATGAGTGGTAGAATGCGGATTGTCTACCCAGATCCATTTTTGCAAATTTTTACTTAGGTCCCAGGTAAATTGGATTTTGGGAGCGAGTACTCCATAAGTTATCAAAGCACCTGGTACAATAAAAGATTTCCAGGAAAATCGATCCTTTTTACTGATCGAATCTTTTGCAATGAGTAAGCTGCTATTGTAAGTTTTGAGTATATTCTTTCCTGACGTTGAAAACTGTCCTTCTGAAAAATGAAATGTGAAAAGAAGTATAACAGAAAAAAGTTTCCATTTCATATGGGAATTTGATTTGCAGAGCAAACGACTGGGAGATTCGAATTTAAGTGTTCATCCCGTTATTGGCTTGATTGATCTAAAGTTACATGATTTTCAAAGACCACTTGGGTCAGGTAGAATAATGTATACGTTCTTAGTAAACCTCATTTGCTCATAACCGTTACATGGCCGCATTTTACTGTTAAAATTTTATAGTTGAACGGATTTATGGACAAAATTAATTAACCTTTGTCGTTGCAATTATCTGTTTTTTCCTAAAAATATCTTCTGTTAGATCAGTTTCCGTCTCCAGGTGAATGAGAGCAGACAGTATTAAAAACATAAAACAATTTATTATGAAACTACAATCAATCGTAGCAGTATTGCTATCATGTATTCTTTTGTTCTCTTGTGTAAGTAATAAAAAATTCAATGCTATGAAAACAGCAGCTCAGGCCAGGTTTGATTCCCTGAGCAGGGAATATTCCAAGCTTCAGTCAGCTTTGAGAATTTGTAATGATTCAACAGATGCCATGTCGAGGCAGCGTACAGCTATGCAGAGGCAGATCGACGATCTGAACAGTCAGGTAGTTCTATTAAAGGAAAACAATACGGTAGCACTAAGGCAGCTACAGGATCTTTCAGTGATCTCGGCTTCGCAGGCAGAAAGCATAAAAAAATCAATGGAGAACATCGGCGCAAAAGATATTTACATCCAGGATTTGCAAAGACAAATGGCCTACAAAGATTCATTAAATATGGCACTGGTGATGAATCTGAAAGGTGCGATAGGAAACATGGATGACAAGGATATCAATATTAAAGTTGACAAAGGAGTGGTGTTTATTGATATTTCGGATAAGCTTTTATTCAAAAGCGGAAAATATGATATCACGGAAAGAGCTAGTGAAGTTCTGGGCAAAGTAGCAATGGTTTTGAAAAATCAGCCCGATATAGAATTTATGGTTGAAGGTCATACTGACAACGTTCCGTATAAGAGACCTCCACTCCTCGACAACTGGGACCTGAGTGTAAAACGAGCAACTGCAGTAGTACGGGTTCTCCAAAATAAATATGGATTGCCGCCTGCACATATTACTGCAGCGGGCAGAAGCGAATATGATCCACTGACCACAAACGATACACCTGAAGGGCGCGCGGCCAATCGTCGGACACGCATAGTAATACTTCCACAGCTCGATCAGTTCTTCCAACTACTGGAAAAGAAATCCTGATAGGGCATTGTGTTTTGAAATGATATCCGTTTTTCGGTTTAATTAGTGATAGTTTAGCATCATTTTGGAATCGGAAAAATCTCAGGCCCACCTGATACTGTGCATGGCGGGCTTTGCAGACCAATTAGTTGCCTTTATATAAAGAATTGAAATACAAATAAATATAAATTGTGATGAGGATTTATGCAATTCCCAATTTATCCAAAAAATCAAGGAAAAACTGCGCCGGGGTTTTTGAATTCAATGCATTAAAAGTTTCCTCCGAAGCAATCCTACATGTAAAAAAACGACATATTAATAATAGTCTATTCTGCCTATTTTATCTCTTTAATTTGAGCTTCCTCATTTATATTTGCAGCCTAAATAAAGCCAAAACAGGTATTTTATTGTATTGCCCGATAGTATAATGGTAGTACGTCAGATTCTGGCTCTGAATGTTGGGGTTCGAGCCCTCATCGGGCAACAAATAGTAAGCAATGAACAATAGTCCTTGATTATTGATCATTGCTTTTGTTTTTCTAGTAATTCTACGAACACTAAAGTCCAGTACAAGTACGTTGTAACTATGGTCGACTTCTTATATTTTTATAATGATTTATAATCCAATCCTATAAAAAATTAAACTATGGAAGCTGTAATTGATTTACTCAGGGCCTTTCATCTAGATTTCCTGGAGGTGATATTTGCCTTAATTCCCATTTTTTGCATAGGTTACTGGATCGGCACTAAGAAAGTAAGAAAACTTACTGAAGAAATTTATTCCCTGCAACGCCATGTGCTTGATCTGAACGAAGAATTATTGTTTGGAAAGAATGATCAGGTTGAGGCTGACAGCGGAACACCCGTTATTGAGATTAAGCATGATCCCTTGAAAAGTAACAAGATTGCAAAATAATTTAAAGAAACCAGTTATCAGAAAACTTTACACTTCGCTTTTTTTTAACTGATTGAGGCATCTGATAAGGCTTGATTTCCATTCAGGGATTTCAATGCCATAAATACTTTTGATTTTTGTTTTATCCAATAAAGAGAACCGGGGCCTTTTAGCAGCCGTTGGATAGGCTGAAGAAGGTATCGCATTGATCCTGCAATGGCTGTGGATTAATTCTTTTATTGCAACCGCGAAATCATACCAGCTTATTCTTCCTTCATTACTGTAATGATAAATTCCCGGAACAAATTTGCGACTGCTGATTATCTGCATGATTGCATTTGCCAGATCGCCCGCATACGTTGGCGAGCCAATCTGATCATTGACTACGTTAATGGATTCTTTCTCACGCATCAGCCTGATCATTGTTTTTACAAAGTTGTTTCCAAATTCGGAATACAGCCAGGCCGTACGGATAATAATCGTGGCCTCGTTATTTCGCAATGCCAGTTCTTCTCCCCTGAGTTTGGAAGCACCATAACCATTCACAGGCTTCGTTGCCTCGTTTTCTTTCAACGCTATCGAGGAATTGCCATCAAATACATAATCTGTTGAGATATGGATCAGCTTCGTGTGCTGTGATTTACAGGCTGAAGCGACAAGGCCCACTGCCTCCGCATTTATTTTAAAAGCAGTCTGCTGATCTGTTTCTGCCTTATCCACTGCGGTATATGCTGCACAGTTAATGCAATAGGCAGGCTTCAGGGTTTGAAAAAAAAGACTGACTTTTTTTTCATCATCGATTGGAAGATCTTCTTTTGATACGAAAAAAAAATCAAACTGCGGATAAGCATCAGCAAGCAGTCGCAACTCTTTTCCAAGCTGACCATTAGCACCTGTTATCGCAATCTTTATTTCAGACATTTTCAATATTATGATCTAACCATTGAATTCAAAATTGGTTTTGCTGTCCTTAAAAGCCGGTAACTGGAGGTCTTTTGGAGAGATGCGTATTCTATCAACGGGGATTTTCCAGTCTATCTTCAGGGAAGGATCATTATAAATGATTCCGCTTTCACTTTCTTTGTTGTAAAAGCTGTCGCATTTGTATACCACTTCAGCCGTTTCACTTAAAACGGAAAACCCATGAGCAAATCCCTTCGGGATAAAGAGTTGTTTTTTATTGTCCGCAGATAATTCAAAACTTCCCCATATGCCATAAGTCGGAGAGCCTTTCCTGATATCAACAATAATATCCAGCACTTTGCCACTCAATACCCTCACGAGTTTTGACTGTGCATAAGGTTCGAGTTGATAATGCAGCCCGCGGACTACCCCATATACGGAAAATGACTGGTTGTCCTGAACGAATTTAATATTGATATTGTTTTGTTGAAAAATCCTTTCATTGTAGGACTCATAAAAATACCCCCGCTCATCTTCGAATATGAGTGGTTCAAAAATGTATAATCCGTTAAAGTCAGTTTTAGTGAAAGGCATTTTAATAATTCTTGATTATCTGATATTGATTTTAAAACTAAAGAACCGGTATGAGTGATGAGAAATTGAGCATGGCTTTGAGTCCTGTAATATTAATTGGTTTCTTTCCCCGGTTATCTTTTTTCATATTGTTGTTCGTAGTAATGCTGATAATCACCCGATGTGACATGCTTTACCCATTCTTCATTCTGTAAATACCAGTCTATTGTTTTTTCCAGTCCTTCTTCGAATTGCAGAGAAGGTCGCCAACCCAGTTCCCTGTTGAGTTTCGTGGCATCAATGGCATATCGCATGTCATGACCGGGCCGGTCTTTTACAAACGTAATAAGTTTTGCAGATTCACCTTCTTTTCGTCCAAGTTTTTTGTCCATGATTCTGCAAATCAGGTGTACAATATCAATATTTTTCCATTCGTTAAATCCCCCGATATTATATTTCTCTCCTTTTTTCCCTTTTTGAAATATAACGTCAATCGCACGGGCATGATCGTCGACCCATAACCAGTCGCGAACGTTTTCTCCTTTTCCGTATACAGGGAGTGGTTTATTGTTTTTGATATTATTGATGATGAGAGGGATCAGCTTTTCAGGGAAGTGATGAGAGCCATAATTGTTGGAACAGTTAGACAGAACCACCGGTAGCCCGTAAGTGTGATGATAAGCCATTACAAAATGATCAGCAGATGCTTTTGAGGCGGAGTAGGGCGATCTCGGATCGTAAGCCGTTTCTTCTGTGAAAAATCCTTTTTCACCCAGTGATCCATATACTTCGTCTGTTGATACATGATAGAACAACTTGTTGCTGAAATCAGGTTTCCAATATTCCAGGCAAATATTCAGCAGGGTAACGGTTCCCATTACATTTGTTTTCACAAACGCCAGCGGATCAAGAATAGAACGATCCACGTGACTTTCTGCAGCCAGATGAATGACTGCGTCAAACCGGTATTGATCAAACAAACGTGAAATGTGTTTGGCATCTGTGATATCGCCTTTTTCAAAAACATAATTTGTAAAAGACTCGACATCTTTCAGGTTTTCAAGATTTCCTGCATAAGTCAGCGCATCAAGATTAACAATTAAATAGTCAGGATATTTATTAGCGAACAACCTGACAACATGCGAGCCGATAAATCCGGCCCCCCCCGTAATCATTATTTTCTTAGTAAAGTCGGCCATTATAAACTCCAGTATTTCCTGTTTGTGATTTTTGTTTTATAAATTCCTTTAAGGTCGGCAATTAAGGCATTTTCTTTTGTTTTGGAAACAAAATAGTGATCGTCCAGCATGAGGTAAGGTTTGTGCGGTACGGTGATGACAATTGCATCGTAATCTGTTGCTTCATCCTGCACCAGTTGCAGTCCGTATGCTTCATATACTTCCTCTTTTTCAGCATAAGGATCCTCCACATCGACATGAATGCTGTAAGCGAGCAACTCTTTCACTGCATCCACGATCCTGGAGTTCCGGATATCGCTCACATTTTCCTTAAACGTTACGCCTTTGACAAGTACTTTTGGTTTATCAGATAGGCGCAATACATGCGTGATGATTTTGCGTGCCACATATTTTGCCATATCGTCATTGATATAGCGTGATGCAGAGATCACTTTTGATTCATATCCAAGTGCAGCAGCTTTATGCGTGAGATAATAGGGATCTACTCCGATGCAATGTCCGCCGACTAATCCCGGTTTGAATGGAAGAAAATTCCATTTTGTACCGGCAGCTTCCAGCACTTCATAAGTATTGATGCCGATCCGGTCGAATATCAGGGATAATTCATTCATCAACGCGATGTTTAAATCTCTTTGGGTATTTTCAATGATTTTGCTTGCTTCGGCAACTTTTATGCTTGACGCCCGGTATACCCCTGCATCTACCACCAGTTCATAAATTTTGGCAATTTCATCCATTGCTTCTTTATCAGATCCCGAAACAACTTTTATGACGGTTCTCAAAGTATTTTTTTTGTCACCCGGGTTAATCCTCTCGGGCGAATACCCCAGCTTAAAATCTTTTCCCAATTTCAGTCCTGATATTTTTTCTAAGACGGGAAGACAATCTTCTTCAGTGCAACCGGGATAGGTGGTTGATTCAAAAACAATATAGTCGCCTTTCTTCAAAACTTTTGCGATGATTTCCGAGGCACTATGGAGAGGCTTTAGGTCAGGAACATTGTATTTGTCGATCGGGGTAGGTACAGCTACAATGAAAAACCGGGCTTCTTTGAGTACATTCGGGTCATCCGTAAAAACGATATCCCGGTTATTAAATTCTTCAGCATCTACTTCCTTGTTCGGGTCGATACCCTGTTTCATCAGACTGACCCGCTTGCTGTTAATATCGAAGCCAATAACAGATACTTTTTTGGCAAATTCCAAGGCAATCGGGAGGCCTACATAACCCAGACCAATAACCGCTAATTTGTTTTTTTTTGCTACGAGTTCCGCGTACATATATTTGGCTATTCCTGTAATTTTTTAATGACCAGGTCAGATTGACCTCCCATCATCGATTGCTCTTAAATTCTTTTGGTTGTTTGTACCACTCTTCAGAGGGCAGCGCTTTAAAATAGTCGTAGGTCCTTTTCAATCCTTCTTTTCTGCCAATTTTCGGTTCCCAGTTCAATAATTTTTTTGCTTTTGTAATATCCGGCTGTCTTTGTTTGGGATCATCTTCCGGTAAAGGCCGGTATACTATTTTTTGCGATGTACCAGTCAGTGCAATCACTTCTTCCGCAAATTCCTTCAGACTGATTTCAGAAGGGTTACCAATATTAACCGGCAAATGATAATCACTCATCAATAAACGATAGATTCCATCAATCATATCATCTACATAACAGAATGACCGGGTCTGGCTTCCGTCTCCGAACACAGTTAAATCCTCACCGCGAAGTGCCTGTCCAATAAATGCGGGCAATGCACGACCGTCATTAAGACGCATTCTCGGGCCATACGTGTTGAAAATACGCACAATACGCGTTCCAAGATGATGGAAATTATGATATGCCATAGTTATGGCTTCCTGAAAACGTTTGGCCTCATCATACACACCGCGGGGTCCAACAGGATTCACATTTCCCCAATATTCTTCTGTTTGCGGATGAACCAGCGGATCACCATATATCTCTGATGTGGAAGCCACCAGGATCCTTGCATTTTTTGCTTTTGCCAATCCCAGGCAATGATGTGTCCCCAATGAACCCACTTTCAAAGTCTGAATAGGAATTTTTAAATAATCGATAGGGCTGGCGGGAGAAGCAAAATGGAGAATATATGCCAGTTCTCCGGGTATGTGAATGAATTTGGTTACATCCTGATGATAAAACTCGAATTGCCCGAGTTTAAGAAGATGTTCGATATTTTTTAAGTCTCCTGTAATGAGATTATCCATACCGATCACATGATATCCTTCCTGAACAAAGCGGTCACACAAATGTGATCCTAAAAAACCAGCAGCACCTGTGATCAGTACGCGTTGTCTATTCATGTATTTATTTATGATAATTGTTGTTAACCGGAATGGCAGGAGCACGACCGATGCTTTCATAATAAAATCCAAGCTCCCTGATAGCATTGATGTCGAAAAGGTTTCTTCCATCGAAAATAACCTTATTTTTCAGGGTGGTCACTATTTTCAGGAAATTGGGCGTGCGGAATTCATTCCACTCCGTAGCAATAATTAATGCGTCCGCATCTTTTAATACGTCGTACTGATTTTCGCCATAACATACTTTGTCTCCCAGTAAATTTTTTACGTTGTTCATGGCTTCCGGATCAAATACCGACAGGGTAGCTCCTTCACTTAGCAACGCATGGATTACAAATAAAGCGGGCGCTTCCCGGATATCATCGGTATTGGGCTTGAAAGCAAGTCCCCATAGTGCAAAATGTTTCCCTTTCAGGTTATGGTTAAAATATTTTTTTATTTTCGGAACGAGATGCAGTTTCTGGATTTCATTCACATCCATCACGGCCTTCAGTATTTTGAAATCGTAAGCTGCTTCAGTGGAAGAATGTACAAGTGCCTGCACATCTTTCGGGAAACAACTTCCTCCATATCCGATGCCTGGAAACAGAAATCTTTTCCCGATGCGTTCGTCACTTCCCAGTCCGCGGCGGACCATATCCACGTCGGCTCCCACGCGCTCACATAATTGCGCTATTTCATTCATGAACGTGATCTTGGTGGCAAGAAATGCATTGGCGGCATATTTGGTCAGTTCCGCAGAGCGTTCATCCATGAAAATGATCGGGTTGCCCTGCCTTACAAACGGATTATACAATTCTTCCATTACTTTTTTAGCCCTTTCGGATGAAGCGCCGATAATCACCCTGTCCGGCTTCATAAAGTCATCTACGGCTACACCTTCCCGTAAGAACTCAGGATTGGAAACAACATCAAATTCGCCATCGAAATTTTTTTGAACTGCCAGTCGCACTTTTTCAGTAGTACCCACCGGGACGGTACTTTTATCGACAATGACTTTATAATCTTTGATAATTCTTCCGAGTTCTTCTGCCACGCCCAATACATACTTGAGATCGGCAGAACCGTTGTCACCAGGAGGAGTGGGTAAGGCGAGGAAAATGATGGCTGCTTCCCGTATCCCTTCTTCAAGATTATTCGTGAACTTCAGTCTTTCCTCCTTGAGGTTGCGAAGGAAAAGTTTATTCAGACCAGGCTCATAAATTGTGATTTGTCCGTCCGATAATTTTTTTACTTTCTCTACATCAATATCTACACAGGTCACATCATTTCCTGTTTCTGCAAAGCAGGTACCGGTAACTAATCCCACATAGCCGGTGCCAACCACGACAATTTTCATGTTTTATTCGTTTAAATAAGGTTTAAGGTTTCTATCTGTTCACAAATTCCAACACACTTGAACTTATATAGTGTAATTGTTCTTCATCCAGTTCCGTATGCATCGGCAAAGAAATCACGCGTTCTGTCAGCCAATCTGTAACCGGCAAATTTTCCGACGCACTGTGAAAGGCCGCAAACATTCCCTGGCGGTGCGCGGGTACCGGATAATAAATCATGGAAGGAATATTTTTTGATGCCAGGTATTCATTCAACCCGTTCCGGTTTACTCCTTCGAGCAACAGGGTATATTGATGGAAAACATGATGACTATATGACGCCTGATAAGGGGTCGTGATTTTCGGGTGATTGGCAAAAGCTTGATCATAATATGCAGCGGCATTTCGCCGGGCAGCAATATAATGATCCAGATCTTTCAATTTGACATTCAAAACCGCAGCCTGAAGAGAATCCAGCCTGCTGTTGCACCCGACCAGATCATGATAATATCTTTTGCTCTGGCCATGATTAGCAATCATTTTTAGTTTGTTCGCTAACGCATCATCATCGGTAAATATTGCCCCGCCATCTCCATAACATCCCAGATTTTTAGAAGGGAAGAAAGAAGTAGCGCCAATGGTGCCGATAGCGCCTGTTTTTTTCTTCGTTCCATTGCTGAAAGTATAGCTGCTTCCAATAGCCTGGGCATTATCTTCAATGACATAAAGCCCATGCCTGGCCGCAATTTGCATAATGGACTCCATCGGAGCCGAATGTCCGTATAAATGGACGGGAACGATTGCTTTTGTTTTGGGAGTGATTTTTTTTTCGAGATCAACAGGATCAATGCAAAATGTTTTTGGATCTACTTCTGCGAATACCGGTTTTAGCCGGAGCAGGGCAACCACTTCTGTTGTGGCAATATAGGTAAATGAGGGGGTTATCACTTCATCTCCTGGTTGAAGATCCAATGCCATCATTGCTATCTGCAAAGCATCAGTACCGTTAGCGCATGGAATAACATGTTTTACGTCAAGATATTGCGATAAATTTTTTGCAAAATCGGTGACCTGTTTGCCATTGATGAAAGCTGCAGTGTCCAGTACTTCCTGCATCGCAGTATTTATTTCATTTTTGATTTTAGTGTACTGCTGCTTCAGGTCAACCATTTGAATGGGCCTCATATTCATTTTTTAAACGGCCACAAACCTACTGCAAAATTGTGGTTTATCCAATCCTCATAGGATTTACATTTGCTTTGTAAACACTCGAAGTTGAGTATTTTTTTTTACACTATATTTTTGTGGATATACCAGACTGCTATCGGCATCGCGTCCATGTGGAATCCAAAAGCCCGCCTGTTTGTGAAAGGAAGAAAAAATACCCTGCAGCAAATCAAAAAAATTGCTCTCGATGATCAGCAACCGGTGCTGTGGATGCATTGCGCTTCTCTGGGAGAATTTGAACAGGGCAGGCCGGTGATAGAAAGATTCAAAAAAAATAATGCATCATACAAAGTAGTGCTGACTTTTTTTTCTCCTTCCGGGTACGAGATAAGAAAGAATTATCAGGGCGCCGACTATGTTTTTTATTTGCCTTTCGATTCAAAAAAAAATGCAAAGCTTTTTATCGATGCCATCCATCCCCGGATAGTTCTTTGGGTAAAATATGATTACTGGTTTTATTATTTAAATGCATTAAAAAAAAGAAATATCCCGACCCTGCTGATATCCGGGATTTTCAGGCCCGATCAATCCTTCTTCAAATGGTATGGGCGATTACATCGTTATATGCTGGGCTGCTTTACGCATTTGTTTGTGCAGACAGAAGATTCTCAGAAATTATTACACAGTATCGGTATTTCAAACCAGGTAACCCTCACTGGCGATACAAGGTTCGACAGGGTAGTTGAAATTTCTGAACAATTTGATTCCATACCTTCCGTCGAGAAATTCTGCACCAATGAAAAAGTGATTGTTGCCGGGAGTACCTGGAGAGAGGATGAAGAAGAGTTGGACCATTATGCAAACGCTCATCCCCATATTAAATTCATTATAGCTCCTCACGAAATTGACGAGATTCATTTGAAGGATATAGAAAATCTTTTTCATGAAAGCATCAGGTTCTCTGTTTTGGATAGAATGATGGTTGATGGCCGGTGGCCGATGACTTTGACCAACGGTCATCGGACTGCGAACAACGACAAACCGGTTCCCCACGTGCTGATCATCGATAATATTGGGATGCTGTCACGATTGTACAAATACGCTACCATCGCTTATGTGGGAGGGGGGTTCGGAGATGATGGGGTGCACAATGTGCTGGAAGCTGCTGTATACAGTAAGCCGGTGGTGTTTGGACCGGTGATTGAAAAATATTTTGAAGCAATTGAGCTGGTTGAATCCGGAGGAGGTATCGTGATTGACAGTGCACTTGAAGCAGAGGGGGTGTTCAACAGGCTTTTTGCCAGCGATGAAGAATACAGGTTTTGCTGCCGGGCATCAGGAGATTATGTGCATGCAAAAACAGGGGCGAGTCAAAAAATTATTCAATTCATTCAGGAAAATCTTCTTTTTACAAGCTGATAAAACTGACGGGTGATTTCCCTGCTGTCATCCCATCCCAGTTTTATCTTTAGTTCTCTTTCCATCCAGTATTCAGCTTCAGGCAATATTCTGAAATTATTGATTGTTTTTATGCTTCGTTCATACATCGCTTCATCGCCACGGAACAATTCATTGATGAACACGTACCTGTCGTTTACGCCAATGGCTTTTTTCAATTCACGGACGGGTATATCCTTCAGCGTCGAGGCCAGTTCGATAATATCTTCTTTGAGCTGATCATTAAGCGAAGCTCCTTTGGCGCCCATCACATCATTTATTTCTTTGGCCATCGGTTGGTGAGAAAGGGTGGGGATGTCCGTTAGTGGATTCAATTCCCAATCGGGTTGGTTCTGTTTTGCGATGGAAGGATTTCTTTCGGGTTCTTTTTTGGGCTCTGAGGATATGGCATCCATGGCAGCCTGATCCAGTTTAAACGAGGAGGAAGGCAATACAACCGCTACTTTTGTGCGTTGTGTGCCTCCAGCGGGCAGCTGTTTTTCGGTAAGTTCTGCTTCAATAAGCTTTACCGTAACCAACATTTGTAAAGGATCGACATTTTGTTCAAATTGTTCCTTTAATTTGCCGATAAGATGTGATAAGCGTTCCATTATTTATTTTCCTGTATGATAGGGCAGGTTATCAGATGTATAAATTTAAAGCAAATTTTTAACCAAACCGATTCAAGTACATGTTTATTGAGCCTAATATTAAAAATGAACGGCGCGGATGGATAGAGGTCATTTGCGGGTCGATGTTTTCCGGGAAAACGGAAGAACTGATCCGGCGTTTGAAAAGGGCTAAAATTGCAAACCTGAAAATTGAAATATTCAAGCCTGCTGTGGATATACGTTACCATGAGCAAAATATTGTATCACACGATGAAAATGCCGTCTTATCTGTACCCATCGATCATTCATCCTTCATTCTTGAACTGGCTAAAGATGCTGATGTGGTTGGCATCGACGAAGCGCAGTTCTTTGATAACCAGTTGCCTGAAGTCTGCGACCAGCTTGCATTGCGTGGGATAAGGGTGATTGTCGCAGGGCTGGATATGGATTATACAGCAAAACCTTTCGGGCAAATTCCTAACCTTCTTTCAAAGGCAGATTATATTACCAAGTTGCATGCCATTTGTGTACGGTGTGGAAATATTGCGAATTATTCATACAGGAAAACGACAGATGACAAACAGGTGATGCTTGGAAATAAAGATATTTATGAACCGAGATGCAGGGTTTGCTATCAAAAAGGAGAAATGTTAAAATAATGTTTATTTATCAAAACAGGATCGTGAATTTCTGCAAATATCATTTCATACTTTAAAAATATTTCTCCGATACTTTGTTTAAATGCGCAATGAAAAGCCTGACTTATATATTCACTCTTTTAAAAAAAGAAATATTGCTGGAGATTCGTCAGCAATATACTTTGTATGGAATTCTTTTATACATCGCCTCAACCATTTTTGTTTTATATCTGGCGATGGGACAACCGGAAAGCGGAATATGGAATGGCTTATTCTGGATGATCCAGTTATTTGTTTGCGTAAATGCGGTGGCTAAAAGTTTTTTGGGTGAAAGCAGGGGAAGAATGCTGTATTTCTATTCTGTTTCCGGCCCGGTAGATTTTATTTTATCGAAACTTATCTTTAATGGAATACTGATGATCGGGATGAGCCTGATCAGTATCATCCTGTTCATGCTTTTGTTGGGCAATCCGCTGGAAAATCCCTGGCAATTTATTTTTATTTCCTGTTTTGGAGGAATGAGCCTGAGTTTGGTGTTTACTTTTTTGGCTGCTATTGCTGCACGTGCACAGCAAAGTGCGGCATTGATGGCAATACTTGGTTTCCCTCTGATTATTCCCCAATTACTCCTGCTTATGCGATTGTCCGGGATTGCATTCGCTTCCGTATTTCAAAGTGGACTTACATTCATTATTTTGTTGCTGGCAGCTTTTGATGTGCTGATCATCGTGCTTGCTGTAATTTTATTTCCTTTTTTGTGGAAGGATTAGAACAAACATGTTAATACTTATTCTTATTTTCTATATCATACCCTGATCGAATGCCTTAATTTTATGTAACAGCAAAAGCAGGCGAACAAAAATTAAATAATCAAGGTTTCTAATGTCAGATTATTATCATTCCCTGATTCATTTGTTATTCATCGGTGTAATAGCGCTTTTCCCCGTTGTAAACCCCATTGGTTCTGCACTTATCGTTAACCATTATTTTACAAATCTTACCAAGCCGGAAAAGAGAAATGCCGTAATGAGAATTACTTTCTATGCTTTTTCTCTTTGTACCATAACCCTGTTTGCAGGGCATTGGATTTTGGAATTATTCGGAATAACCATACCTGTAATTCAAGTCGCTGGTGGTATTATGATCTGTAAAACGGGATGGGAATTTTTATCTGGTGGCAAACCTTCGGGGAATGATTCTGATGGTACTCGTAAACTAACTGGCAAAGATGATCTTCAGGAAAAATTGTTTTTTCCTATTACTTTTCCCATTACAACCGGTGCCGGCACGATGGCCGTGCTTTTCACGCTCAGTGCCCATAGCGCCAACGATAATTTTAATAACTATCTTCTCAATACGGCGGCTTTAATGCTTTCTGTCATTATCATGTGTGCCATAGTGTATTTTTTGTATATGAATACCGGAACCCTTCTGCGTTATACCGGTTCAAATGGCGAGAAGATTATTAATCGTATTGTGGCTTTTCTTACATTTTGTGTGGGTTTACAAATTGCTGTTGCGGGAATTAAGGCGATAGCTAAGATATAATCCAAGTGTGATTTACTCAGGGCAGGTATGGTTTTTCCTGACTGTTGTAATATTCCCTGTTCTCAAAACTAACAGTTGTAAGTTTTTTTTCTAAAATACTTGATGAATTGACCGGCTTTGCCCTATTTTTGCTCTCCAAATTCAGGTGGTCAGCCTTGGAATGTTTTGCTTGCCATGCTGCACTCCATTCGGCGACCTGTCATCAAGACCTTCTTATGCTTCGTCAAAATTGGTGGAAAATATTAAGTATAGTTTTTCTGCTATATACTTTCACAGCCGGTTTTTTAGGTCATGTTCCTGTAAAACCTATTTTAAACGAAACGATACGCAATTTGTATTTCCACGTGGCCATGTGGTTTAGTATGATGATTTTTTTCATTGTCTCTGTGATTTATTCCGTCAGGTATCTGCGCAGCAATAATCCTATTCTGGATATATACGCGGTTGCCTATGCGAAAACGGGTATTGTATTCGGCTTGATGGGATTGGTTACCGGCTCCATTTGGGCCCGCTATACCTGGGGGGACTTCTGGAGCAACGACCCCAAACAGCTGGGTGCAGCCATTGCCCTGTTGATTTACCTGGCCTACTTCGTATTGCGCAATTCAATGACTGACCTCGACAAACGGGCACGTATCAGCGCGGTATATAATGTTTTTGCTTTTGCGATGTTGTTTCCTACGATCTGGATCATTCCTCGTATGGTGGAAAGCCTGCATCCCGGAGGAATGGGCAACCCCGCATTGGATACAAAAGATATAGACAGCCGCATGCGGATCATATTCTGGTTTGGGGCCATACCGGGATGGACCCTGCTGGGCACATGGATAACTACCTTGCATATTCGAGTAAAATTGCTGAACGAAAAGAAACTGACTGATGTTTAGAAAATTATATTATTTATCCGGGGCTTTTGCAGTCATGCTGTATAGCGTTTCAGTTCATGCGCAGGATAGTCTGGCAAACAAGAAACCGGAAATGGCAGATGCGCTTCGCGCAAATGGAAAGATTTATGTTGTCGTGGCTGTATTGGTTACAATTCTGCTCGGACTACTTATCTATGTTATTACCCTGGACAGGAAAATCGGTAAACTGGAAAAGGGCAGAAAAGATACATGAAGTGCTGAAATGACGGGATCATCCTAAAAAAAATCTTCCTGGTTTTCTGAATCGTCAATTATCGAATTAAAATACTAAAAAGATCTTTATGCCAGTACAAAATGAATATAAGTTTTTTGAAGCGGTGGAAAAGAGTTTCGATAAGGCGGCCAAATTTACCAACTGGGATGCCGGTATTCTTGAACAGATTAAGCAATGCAATTCTGTTTATCGTATGCACTTCCCCGTTAAGATCGGGGATAAGATTGAGGTGATCAAGGCTTACAGGGTGCAGCATTCGCAGCATAAAACGCCGTGCAAAGGAGGGATCCGTTTTTCATTGTCTGTGAACCTCGATGAAGTGATGGCGCTGGCCGCACTAATGACCTTCAAATGTGCTATTGTAAATGTTCCCTTCGGAGGGGCGAAAGGAGGCATTGCCATTGATCCGAGAAAATATACACCTTATGAGCTGGAAAAAATCACGCGGCGCTACACATCCGAGCTGATCAAAAAAAATTTTATAGGGCCGGGAACCGATGTTCCTGCACCTGATTATGGAACCGGAGAAAGAGAAATGGCATGGATACTCGATACCTACCTGAGCATGCGCCCCGGTGAAATTGATGCTCTTGGATGCGTCACCGGAAAGCCGGTGAGCCAGGGTGGTGTAAGAGGCAGGCGTGAAGCGACGGGACTGGGTGTATTTTTCGGCATCCGAGAAGTCTGCAATATGACCGATGTGATGTCGAAACTTGGACTGGAAACCGGGATTGAAAGAAAGACTGTGATTGTGCAGGGATTGGGGAATGTAGGATATCATGCTGCTAAATTTTTCCGTGAAGGCGGAGCAAAAGTGATTGCGCTTGCAGAATATGAAGGAGCCATCATGAATCCGAAAGGATTAAATGAAGAAGAGGTTTTTCAACATAGGAAAAGAACAGGTTCGATTCTTAATTTCCCCGGCGCAACAAATATTGCCAAATCCGTTGATGCACTGGAATTGGAATGCGATATACTCATACCAGCTGCATTGGAAAATGTGATCAATGCACAAAACGCACCACGAATCAAAGCGAAGATCATTGGAGAAGCTGCTAATGGTCCGCTTACCCCGGAAGCAGATGAAGAATTCATCAGGAGGGGGGTGCTTGTGGTTCCGGATATGTACCTGAACGCAGGTGGAGTAACGGTTTCTTATTTCGAATGGCTCAAAAACCTTAGCCATGTCCGTTATGGCAGAATGGAAAAAAGATTTACTGAAAACATGAATGCGCATATACTCGGACAAATGGAAGAACTTACCGGGAAGACGGTTCATGATAAGGAAAGGCAATTTATTATGCATGGCGCCGAAGAAGTAGACCTGGTAAACAGCGGACTGGAAGAAACAATGATTACCGCGACACGTGAGATCATGAACTGCTGGAACAGCAATCCAGGTATTCCGGATATCCGTACAGCTGCTTATGTTGTTGCCATAAATAAAGTCGGAACAGCATATGCCGAGTTAGGAATATTCCCGTAAGGAAAATCAACAGAATTTTTATTCATCATAAACCGGCAAACTGGGCAGCTCTGCAAAATCCGTTCTTTCTTTCACGTATCCATAACACAGCTGTCCGTTCGTAATGACAAGATATTTGACAGGCAGCGCAATGTTGTAATGAAGCGCCTGCCATAACACGGTTTTATCGAGTGGTCTTTGCATGGCTTTGCATTCGATCATCATCCAGGGTTTGGCTGCTTTATCGAATACAAGAATATCGAATCGTTTGGTTAGTTCCCCCAGTTTGATTTTTCTTTCAATAGCAATATAAGTAGGGGGATATTTTTTTACCTGGAGTAAATACTGGATAAAATTCTGACGCACCCATTCTTCTTCAGTCAGTCTCACCCATTGTTTTCTCACTTCATCAAAAATGAATTCCTTTCCTTCTTCTTCTTCTTTTATTTTGAATGGATGACGTGGGTAGTAAATGCTGATCATGGGCGAAAACTATTTGCTAAATTTACAAAATCATGATTATGGAATATGATTAAGCTGCTATCATACGTTTGTATAGGGAATTGAACAAAGGAAGGATGAATTTATGAAAACAAAGGAAGAAATTGTACATAACTGGTTACCCCGCTACACCGGTGAGAAGCTCGAGAATTTCGGGGAATATATCCTGTTGACTAATTTTTCCAATTATGTGAATCTTTTCGCGAGTTGGCATAAAGTGGATGTAGTGGGTATCGGGAAACCTATGCAATGCGCCACTTCCGGGGATATTACCATTATCAATTTCGGTATGGGAAGCCCTACGGCGGCTACCATTATGGATCTGCTCTCTGCTATCGAACCAAAGGCTGTTCTTTTTCTGGGCAAGTGCGGTGGTCTGAAAAAAAGAAATAAACTCGGCGATCTGATCCTGCCGATTGCAGCTATTCGGGGGGAAGGAACTTCCAATGATTACTTTCCGCCTGAAGTACCGGCACTGCCTGCATTTGCTTTGCAGAAAGCCATATCCACAACGATCCGGGATTATGGAGTGGATTACTGGACAGGCACGGTGTATACAACCAACCGTCGCGTTTGGGAACATGATGAAGTATTCAAAGAGTATTTGCAAAAGATCAGGGCCTATGCGATCGATATGGAAACGGCGACGATTTTTTCAGTTGGGTTCTATAATAAAATTCCCACCGGGGCGCTGTTGCTGGTAAGTGACCAGCCCATGATTCCGGAAGGAGTGAAAACCGAAGAGAGCGATAACCAGGTAACCAGTGAATTTGTGGAAAGACATATCCGGATCGGGATCGATTCGCTGAAACAACTGATCAATGGTGGACTAACGGTGAGGCATCTTCGCTTTTGAAAATAAGAGTACTGGATATGGGAGGGAGATGCGGGATGCGGGATACGGGATGCGGGATGCGGGTGTTGTTGCAGCCTGTATTGCTTTTATTCTCATGAAGATATACCAGGTCCTGCAAGGACTAAAAGATATTCTTATACATGGATCTCCTTCAAATAAAAGATTTTTCAGTTGATTTTATTGCAGATGAAAACACCGTGCGGGCTGTCGACAATATTTCTTTTGATGTAAAAAGAGGTCAAACAGTGGCTGTAGTGGGCGAATCAGGCTCGGGGAAATCTGTAACTGCGCTTTCCATATTGAAATTATTGCCTCAGTCGACTGCACGTTATCGGTCAGGCGAGATTTTATTTACTGACGGAGAAAATCATGTAATTGATCTGCTGAAGCAAAATGATCGAGAAATGCAAAAGATCAGGGGCAACAGGATAGCCATGATCTTCCAGGAACCGATGACTTCTCTCAATCCTGTTTTTACCTGTGGCAACCAGCTTGTTGAAATCATACAACGGCATAAAAAAATTGGCAGGGACGAAGCAAATGAGCAGGCTGTCCGGTTATTTGAAAAAGTGAAATTGCCCGATCCTGAGAATATTTTTCATCGATACCCTCATCAGCTTAGCGGCGGACAGAGGCAACGCGTTATGATTGCCATCGCCATGAGTTGCAGCCCTTCACTTCTCATCTGCGATGAGCCGACCACTGCACTTGATGTTACTGTACAGAAAACAATTCTCCAACTTATTAAAGAATTGCAAGAGGCAGAAAATATGGGTGTGATTTTTATTACACATGATCTGGGCGTCGTTGCTGAAATCGCAGACCACGTGGTTGTTTTATACAAAGGAAAGCTTGTCGAGAAAGGGAATGTCGGTAAGATTTTTTATCATCCTCTTCATCCCTACACGAAAGGCCTGTTAAATTGCCGGCCCGCATTGCATCAGAAGGGTGAACGATTGCCTGTGGTTAGTGATTTTCTTGAATCAGCAAAAGAGAAGGAAAGAACTGCGGATGAAAATGGCAGTTCCATAAGCAAACAGGAATCAGCTGTTGATAGGGGGGCGGCCATGAGCCAACGGCCATCTTTAACCGATGACCTGTTGATCAAAGTAGAACATCTTAACGTATGGTATACTTCTTCCAAAACATTATGGGGAAAAACAACAGGATACGTGAAAGCGGTAGATGGAGTCAGTTTTGAAGTGTACAGGGGAGAAACGCTTGGACTTGTGGGCGAATCCGGCTGCGGAAAAACCACATTAGGCAGGGCGTTACTAAGACTGGTCGAACCACAGTCTGGAAAAATTATTTTCAATGGAATGGACCTGCTGTCCTGCAGCAGGGGTGAATTGAAAAAACTTCGCAAGGATATCCAGATCGTTTTCCAGGATCCTTATTCGTCACTGAATCCAAGGATCACGATTGGCGATGCGATCAGAGAACCCATGACAGTGCACAGGTTGGTAGAGCCGGAATGGCAGCGCAACCGCAAAGTCGAAGATCTGCTGGAGAAAGTGCAACTTAATAAGGAATATGTAAAGCGATATCCGCATGAATTCTCCGGAGGGCAGCGGCAGAGGGTCGTTATTGCAAGGGCGCTTGCCCTGAATCCTTCTTTTGTTGTATTTGATGAATCAGTTTCGGCATTGGATGTCAGCGTGCAGGCGCAGGTGTTGAACCTGATCAATGACCTGAAATCCGAATTGGGTTTTACGGTAATTTTTATTTCCCATGACTTGTCCGTCGTGCATTATATCAGCGACAGGATACTCGTGATGAACCAGGGAAGGATAGAAGAGATGGGTTCAGCAGAAGATGTTTTTCATCGGCCTCAAAAAGAGTATACCAGGAAGCTGATCAATTCGATTCCGAAGGGAAGAATTCAATGATTGATGGTATTGAATTTTAATCGCGTCTATCTGAAGCTATGATCCTATGTGGTAAAATTTACCACATAGACACAATAGAAAGATAGTTTCACATAGGGAATTAATGCTGATCTTGGATTCTGTTTGTACTTAAGATTGAACTAGTCGTCATCATTCTCCTCACGCCTGGAATAATAATCACTCTCAAGGTAAAATGAAACAGCGCTTCTGTGTTTCGAAAATAAAAACCTTTTCAGCTGCTCATTGAATTGGGGCAGGAGAGATTGATCGGGTTTTATCTTTTTACCGGTGAGTCTCACGAGATCGTCGTTGCTACCCACTTCATTAAGATCAGCCGGCTGAAGGCCGCTAAGTCCAATCTCCCAATCATCATCATTTTGAATTTTATACCGGTAGAAATATATCCAACCCTTCGATTGCTTGAACCGGATGAATTGTTTGTCGACATATTCAATGGCTGCAAATTCGCCCGTACCATGACTATTTACAAGCTGGCTTTTTGTAATTGCTGACTGATTCTTGTATTGGGGTGGAAACAGGCTTTCTTTTCCAATGGCTTCCAGCCTTGTCAGGAAAGTATTTCTGTATTGATCGTTTGTTGCAAGCGATTGAATAATGCTGTCGGCTACTTTTTTATTATTCCTTAGTAACAAGACTATAGTGCTCAGCCTTAATGAAATATCTCCACTTTTCAATAGTTTATCAAAGAGCCCTGCAACCGCAGGGTTCTTGTCATAAAAAGGGATCAGCAATATTGCATATTCTTCCATTGCATTATAATAATCTTCATCTGGTTTTTCAAGACTCTCGCTATTTATGCCATTAATATCTTCATTTTTTTTCTGTAATTTTTTTTCATCCTTTGCATTTTGTTTTTTCAATTGGATTTTTGCATCAAATAAAATTCTGTTGAAATAAGTGTCATAATTCGATGCATGCAGATAACCACTGTCTACAAGTGAAGTAAGCAGAGAACGGATATTTTCTTTGTAGTCATCAACGGAATAGAGCTGCAACAGATCCGGAAACAACACTCTTGCAAGGTTCAATGAATCTTCGAGATTCTGAAAAAGATAGCTGTAATCAGACGGATTATTGAATACCGGCGGATCCTGCACGAGCAGGGTTTTTAACAATTCGTAGGATTCCCGGGTTTTATTTTCAGAAAGTGTTTTTATGACCGCATTTTGAATAGTGCTGGTATCTCCAGCCGCCTCATAAATATCTTTTAGTCCTGCTACAACTTTTTGAATAATTTCTTTGTCAGAGATATAACCCAGTTCATTAATCAGCTTTGTTTTGGTATCAAAATAATCCTTGTCGTTATAAGGCAGGGTTCTGATAGCTAACAGCAGATCTGATACTCCTTTGGACCCAAAATACACATTGGGAATAGCGTTCCTGGCTTTTTTATTCAATAAGGAATCAGAACTATAAAAATCATGAAAGAAAAGACTGAGTTTGTTTGAGAAGAGGGATTCTCCTGTTTTTTTATCAAGCGGACGAAGGCTGGCATAGAATTTTTGTATGAATTCGCTTTCTTCCTGCAGCGTATCGACCAGGCAAATCGCCCTGAATAGCCTGTTATCTTTGATAAAGATCCAGCTGTGAATGGCTCTTGAAGAATTGGTATCCGTAAAAACATACCTGATTCCATATACGGAATCATTCCAGCGAAAAGGTTGCTTGCTACGAATGATGAAATCCTCAGAAATTTTGGTTTCGTTCGTTTCTCCGCGCCAAAAAGACAAAGAGTCTTTTGGATAGTAATATTTCGGATAGGATTGTGTTGAAACATATACTGCTTCTCCTGTCGAGTCATCCTGGAAAAGGGCAGTTTTATTGTGTGGCCAGTAACTGGAATGATCAGAAACGGCGTTTAAAAAATCTTCACTGTTTGATCTTTCCATGATATTACGTACCTGCACGTCAATATCCGGAACCACAGGCGTCATGACCTGGATGTTAACGAAAGTGTCCACATAGTTTCTGAATCCGGAATATTTAAATTTCGTAAAGGCAAAGGAATCAAAGAATGCAGAAAAGGATTTGTCTTTTGTATTGCTTCGGACTGCCAGCAAATAATAATGAGGTCCTTTGACAATGAATCTTGTCATGATATAAGCGCCATCTTTCAATCCATAGATGGCATCCAGGCAGGGATAACCCTGGCAAACACTAAATTTCCTCGACAGTTGTTTATCAATACAATCAGATAACTGGAAACTTTCTTCCATCATCCCCAAATCAAATGTATCTTCTTCGATGAACCGATAGTTTTGAATCGTTTTTTTCCATACAAGATAGGCATCACCGGTAGTTGAATCATTGGCTTCATATTCCCATCGCGGAATAGCATCATAACCGGATGTGTTCATATTCTCGAAAGGCGATCGTGGAAACCTGATTTTGAACCCACCCTGTCGCGGTTCGAAGTCTTCCAAAGCTGTCGATTCATTTTTCTTTATTTCAATGGAATTAAAAAACTGGTCGGCTTCAGGTCCCTCCACATAATTCCCGTTGCCGCTCATTTTAAAGACAAATATTTCGAAAGGAGAAGCAAGAATATTGAACCGTTGGATATCACCGCGCCTGGTTCGGTTGAGGATATCATAGCCCCTGTATCCTTTTTTTGTGATGACTGTTTTTTTCAGGATTTTTCCTGGCACATTTTCATACAGGAGACTGTCGATTTTTTTCAATACAACGTCTTCCCTTTGTCCGAATAAATAACTATGGGTCTTTACGCGGGTAATCATGTAATAAGCTCCATTGCTCATATCTGCATATTGCCAGGAATCGCTCGAACGGCTGTCGATTCGTTTATACATTTTACCAGGTGCCCGAACGGAAAAGCATTGATCGTCCGAGGTAAAAGAAGAAAAAACAACAGGAACTTTAACCTTGTCGATATCTTCCCTCTGCAAAGCATCCTGGTCACGCATACTGATCGGCCTGAGTGTATATCCTTTCTTTCTCAAAAGCTCAATGACTCCTCTTTTTCCCGGCAGATGAGCAGCTCCGACACCCACGAACAGAGAATGTTTTTTGAGGATGCTGTCCACAGCAGCCGCCTGTATTTCATTCCGGCGATATAAAAATTTTTCAAGAAAAGCAGTAGAAGGTTCCATCATCCGTTCCAGTGAATCCAACATGTCCAAATCGCCTTTGCGATAGGCTTCCTGGGTTTTTCTTTCCAGTTCATACAGGGATTCTCCTTCGGCTTCAATATTTTTTTTCTTTTTATCCCGCATCATATCCTGGGTGGCTTCCAGGATAAGCCGTTCTGTTTCGAAATAATTTTCTACTCCGGTGGATTGTTTGCCCAATTTTTTTCCGGTCTGATAGATATAAAGATCAAGATAAGTGTCTTCCTCAAAATCGGCTCTTGGTTGAAAAGTTCTGTATAGCAGGCCATTGATAATTGTAGGTTCTTCACTGATTGCCAGTTTCAGTTTGTCTTCATATCGTTCGAGCTGAAAAGACTTTTCATTGAGATAGTCGTTAGGAGATCCCTGGGTGTAGGACCGCAGGTTCATCTGCATATTTTGGTAACGGAACAACTGGTCCTGCCAGAGTTGTGGGTCCAGCTCGAGCGCAACTATGTCCGCATTCTTAATACCCAGGTAGAAGGAATCACTTAAATGAAATGCCATCTTGCTGCTTACGTGCATTGTCCCGAACAGGTAGGAAGGCTTTTTTAATCCGTTTCCGGTAATCTCCCATAAAAGCGTAGGATATTTCTTCCCCTCTTTTTTCTGCGCAGACGCCGCAATCGACGCTAAGAAGATAATCAGTAATAGACCCAGGTGCCTCAGGATAATGTTCGCTCTCATTATAAGGGGTTCTCGGTTACTCATGAAGATGCATAAAAGACGGTAAATCCGGAAAATTATTTTGTTGATAAACTGTAAAAATATCAGGTTGCCTTTGTTTAGTTATCAACCCCGGATTAATGCTTATTGACCTGGTTTATTTTTTTATTCAACCTGTTTATATTACCTTCGCACGCTTATAAAATCATGCCGTAACATGAACCGAATCGGGTGCCGTAAGACCTGGTTTGCGCCGAACTGCTTCCGCAATACTTTGCATATGCCGACCCATTGGTATCATGTGGCGATTGTTGATATAAAAAACATTACACTACATGAAGCTTTCCCAGTTCAAATTTGACCTTCCGTTAAACCTTATTGCCCAGCACCCCGCGAAAAAAAGAGAAGACAGCCGTATGATGGTGGTCCACCGTAAAACCGGACAATTCGAGAACAAACATTTCCGCGATATCCTGGAGTATTTCGAAGACAAAGATGTTTTCGTGGTGAACAACACAAAAGTATTTCCCGCCCGGATGTATGGAAGAAAAGAAAAGACAGGGGCCAAAATTGAAGTTTTTCTCCTTCGTGAATTGAATAAACCTAACCGCCTTTGGGACGTAATTGTTGATCCTGCAAGAAAGATTCGCGTAGGTAATAAATTATACTTCGGCGACAATGACGAACTGGTGGCTGAAGTGATTGATAATACAACAAGCCGTGGACGCACAATCCGTTTTTTGTGGGAAGGAAATGATGATGAATTCCGACAGGTACTGGAAGTATTGGGAGAGACTCCATTGCCGAAATACATCAAGCGCAAACCAGATGAGGAAGATAAGGAACGTTACCAGACCGTATATGCGAAATACGAAGGAGCCGTGGCTGCACCTACTGCCGGTTTGCATTTCAGTAAGGAACTGATCAAAAGACTGGAAATAAAAGGCATTCGCTTTGCCGAAGCCACACTGCATACAGGGCTGGGAACTTTTCGCCCCATAGAAGTGGAAGACCTCAGCAAGCATAAAATGGATGCAGAATATTACCGGATAGATGAAGACGCATGCAGGATCGTGAATAAAGCCAGGCTGAGCGGGCATAGAGTGTGTTCAGTAGGAACTACTACCATGCGGGCAATTGAATCTTCATTTACTGCAGAAAAATTATTGAAACCTTCAGAAGGCTGGACAAATACTTTCATTCATCCGCCTTACCAGTTTAATATTGCCGATGCGCTGATCACAAATTTTCATTTGCCAAAAACCAGTTTGCTGATCATGGTATGTGCTTTCGCCGGATACGATCTTACCATGGAAGCATACAAAAAAGCGATCAAGGATAAATACCGTTTCTTCAGCTACGGAGATGCCATGCTCGTCATTTAATCGTTGACCGATGGGGATTGGCCGTTGGCCGTTAGTAGGAATAATAAGCAATAGACAATGGACAATAGGCAATAGCAATATTCACATGATATTGGTCATTGATCATCCGTCATCCTTCCTTGTTAAGGGAACAAAATATTGCTAACCTCCAGTAAATATTCTATCGATGAATAACAGGGATAAAAGTATCATTTACTGTATCCTCGGCATATATTCGCTGATGGTAAGCTGGTATTATAATCACTCGATCCTTTTGCTCATCATCCACTATATTTTCTGGCCGATCTATTTATTGTATGAATTACTGACTGGTCATCTGTCTCATGGCATGTGGAAAACCATTCCTGAATCTTATTTCAAATAGAATTAATCATAAGAGAACTTGTCACTGCTGAATATACCTATCCCCCATCCCAAATCCCGCATCCCAAATCCCGCATCCCAAATCCCGCATCCCGAATCCCGCATCCCGCATCCCGCATCCCGAATCCCGTTTCCTGTATCCCGCATTGCCTATTGCCCAATGATCATCGATGCAAAAAAGTTCCCATCATAAAAATGACAGGAACTAACTAAGACCAAAGTCTATGGCGGCATCTACTAAAAAATATGTGAGCCTGACTTCACAATTATATGAAGTAACAGGACCAGGTATGCGATATAATACAGCCACGTGAGCCCGGCACAAATGAAAAAACCCTTGCTCCAGGATAGTTCAGATTTTCTCTCAAAATTGAAATAGGTAACCTGCGGTTTCATAATTCTGTTTTTTGAATGAATGTTCCGCCGCCTAGTTATTATTTAGTAATAGCAGGAGGTGAAAATGTAACCTGAGGTTATAAAAAATAATCGACTGAGAATCAATATACATGCCGTGTAAAGAGGATTGCAGCGATTTTTTTTATTTTATTGAAGACTTTGTTCTAACTGATCAATTAATGCTGCCTGGGCAGGAATTATTTTTTTCCTGGCTTCAACAACCGAAAACCATTCTGCCCTGTCCATTTCGGGGAATTCTTCTTTCCTGCCTGAATGAGGAGGCCATTCAATCTCAAATTTGTTGCTGGCAATTTTTTCTGCATTGATATCCCCTTCCACGGCAAAAGCAAAAATTGTTTTACCCCCTTTTTGTTTAACCGGCAAAAGAGGAATAAATTCTCCCTGGATAGTTGCTCCTGTTTCTTCCCTGAATTCGCGAATTGCAGCTTCTAAGGGTTCTTCATTATCAAATTCACCTTTTGGAATGGACCAGATACCGGCATCTTTATTTTTCCAGAATGGACCACCG
>DATJWE010000176.1:0-14016 GCA_035501475.1 Puia sp.
TTTCAACCGGAGTGCTGACAGGAATCACGCTTCTTCTTTTTGTAGGTGCTACGGGCAAATCAGCACAGATTCCGTTATATACCTGGCTGCCCGATGCAATGGCAGGACCAACACCGGTTTCAGCCCTCATCCATGCCGCGACGATGGTCACTGCCGGCATTTACATGATCGCACGAAGCAATATTTTATATTCACTGGCTCCCCTAACCCAGACTGTGGTTGCCATTACCGGTCTTGCAACTGCTCTTCTCGCGGCATCGATTGCAATCAAACAAAATGATATCAAGAAGGTGCTGGCTTATTCTACGGTTAGCCAACTGGGTTATATGTTTCTCGGACTTGGAGCGGGCGCCTACACAGCTGCTGTTTTTCATGTTATGACCCATGCTTTTTTTAAGGCCCTGTTATTCCTGGGAGCGGGTTCTGTAATCCATGCCATCCACAATGAACAGGATATCCGGAAGATGGGTGGTTTGAAAAAATATTTGCCGGTTACTCATATCACTTTCCTGATAGCCTGCTTTGCTATTTCAGGCATTCCGCCTTTTTCCGGCTTTTTTTCAAAGGATGCCATACTCTCTGCAGCTTTCAAAAAAAATCCGATTTATTATGTGCTCGGAGTCGGTGGCGCGATGCTGACGGCATTTTATATGTTCCGCCTGTACGCAACAACATTCCTCGGGCAATTCCGCGGAACAAAAGAACAGGAAGAACATTTGCATGAAAGTCCACCGGCGATTACAATACCCCTGATCATTTTGGGTATCCTGTCTCTCATTGGCGGATTTGTGGGTATACCCACAATATATACCGGTAAGGAAGAATCGCTCGAACATTTTCTGGATCCAATCTTTGCGAATGCTGCCGGTATGCGACAGGCGAGGGAGATCTCCGGATCAACAGAATGGATATTGATGATCTGTTCAGCAGGGCTGGCCCTGGTTGCGATACTATATTCGTGGAACCGTTTCCGTAAGAAACCTGAGCTGGGAGAACCGCAGGGTTTTGGAAAAATTCTTGCCAACAAATGGTATGTGGATGAATTGTACGATGCCATCATTGTAAGACCGATAAATGCTTTGGCGAAATTTTTGAATAATGTCGTTGAAAAATCGGTTATCGACTGGATGGTAAATGGAATCGGAAGGGCCATCCAGTATGGAAGCAGACAGGTCCGCCTGTTGCAAAGTGGCCAGGTGGGTGGATATGTGCTGTTGATGGTAATCAGTCTTGTAATTCTTTTTGTTGTGCAGTTGTTCCTGAAAAAAGGATAGGAGAAAATATGGAAATGTGAAAATGGGGAAATGTTTTGGAATTGCGTAATTCATCATTTACAGAAAAAAATGAATAAAAATGCGGAAGTGTAACTCATATAGTAGCGGTGAAACTGTAGAAATGCTTATTTCCACATTTTCACATTTTCACATTTCCGCATTCAAAGAAAAGCTATGATCCCTGTTTTATTGATAGCGGTTCCTCTTATAAGCGGGTTGCTTGGCTTCCTGATCAAAAGCAGCGGCGCTTCCAAAAGCTGGGCACTGATTTCTTCAGTTATTACCCTGGTGGTGTCACTGACGGGTATTGTATTGTATAACAGTAATCAACACCTGCAATTCAGTGCAGAATGGATTTCTTCACTCAACAGCCGGTTTGATGTGCAATTGGATGGAATGGGCCAGGTGCTTAGCCTGCTCACAGCTATTGCCTTTCCGGTGATTTTTATTGCCACCTGGAGCGACTCCTATAAGAATGCGGCTAATTTCTATGCATTAATGCTTTTGTCGCAGGCCGGACTGATGGGCGTATTCCTTGCCATGGATGCGCTGTTATTTTATTTTTTCTGGGAACTCGCATTGATACCGGTTTATTTTCTCTGCTCTCAATGGGGTGGTGAAAGAAGAATACAGGCAACATTTAAATTCTTTATCTACACTTTTGTCGGATCCCTGCTGATGCTCGTAGGCATTATCTATTTGTATTTCCATACAAAAGATCATTCCTTTTCCATCAAATCTTTTTATGCGCTGCGCACGGCGATATCATCGGGCGATCAATCCTGGTTGTTTTGGCTGTTCTTTATTGCTTTTGCTATCAAGATGCCCATATTCCCATTCCACACCTGGCAGCCTGATATTTATGAACAAGCGCCCACGGCTGTTACCATGGTGCTCAGTGGGGTAATGGTGAAGATGGGTCTATTGGGATTGATACGCTGGCTGGCTCCTGTGCTCAATATGGGCACCTGGGCCTGGGGAGATACGGCTTCTGCACTATGTATCATCGGGATGATTTATGCTTCCCTGATTGCCATGCGCCAGAATGATTTGAAAAGATTGATCGCTTATTCATCCATCGCACATATGGGACTGATGTGCCTGGCAGTATTTGCCACTACACAACGCGGAATGCAGGGCGTGATGATACAGATGTTTAACCACGGCATCAACATCATCGGGTTGTGGATCGTTGCCGATCTGATCGAGCGCCAGTTTCATACCAGAAAAATCAGCGAGCTGGGGGGCATTGCATTACAGGCTCCGGGACTGGCTATTTTGCTGGTGATTGTAGCCCTCGCCAACATTGCGCTTCCCCTCACCAATGCATTCATCGGTGAATTCATGATGTTCAGCGGAATCTACAGTTCAGGGGCGACCAACTATAATGTGGTGTTTACTGTAACGGCTGCCATCACCATTATTCTTTCGGCAGTGTACATGCTCAATATGATTCAAAAAGTATTTTATGGCAATGCCAATGCACTCACGGCAAAGGCAGTGGATATCCGGATCCACGAAAAACTAATTCTTGTCCTGCTCATCGTCCTGATCCTTTTTGTGGGCATATATCCCAAACCGGTATTTGAACTGACGAAAGTAGCTGTAGATACGATAATACATAAGATGAATTACAAATAATAACGTGAAAGTACAAACGAAGATATGAATGCAATCGTAATATCGGCAGTCTGGGGAGTGGTCATGATGTTCAGCGGGGTGCTGTTCAGGCAACAGGATCGCATCCGGTTAATGGCTGAAGCGGGCCTTGTAATCCTGCTGGCTGCGAATATTCTGGATATGTCCGGAACGCATTTTTTTCCCGTGGATACGCACAACATGTTGTATTTTGATTCCTTTGGCCTGTTGTTTAACAGTATTGCATTTGGGGCCACCCTGTTTTATTTCCTCCTGTCAGCCAGGGATATCGAAAAAGTAGGGATCAACAGGGGAGAATATTTTGCACTTATTTTCTTCGTGCTTTGCGGGGTGAGCATCGTTAGTTCCTTCAACACGCTGCTCATGCTGTTCATTGGCATTGAAATCATCTCCATCCCCCTTTATATTCTAACAGGCAGCGATAAGCGAAATTTGAAAAGCAATGAAGCCTCGCTGAAATACCTGCTGATGGGCGCTTTTTCGACCGGCCTGATGCTGCTGGGCATTGCTTTTCTTTATGGAGCAAGTGACCGGGGTACATTTTTTATCGATGAACTGGCTGTAGGCAGGGTAACTGCATCTCCTTTGTTCGTTGTCGGACTCATCCTGCTGATGGTTTCCATGGCATTCAAGGTCTCAGCCGCGCCTTTTCATTTCTGGGTGCCCGATGTATATGACGGGGCGCCGACTGTGTTCACATCTTTCATGGCCACGATTGTCAAAACTGCGGCATTCATTGCTTTCATTCGTTTGTTTGGTGATGCGTTCGGAGATATAAAATATCAATGGCAGCTGCTGGTAGCGATTATTACTGCCGCCACATTATTTATTGGTAATCTCACGGCCGTATTCCAGCAAAGTGTAAAACGCATGCTCGCTTATTCAAGTATTGCCCAGGCAGGTTTCATGCTTTTTGCCCTGCTTACGCTGAATAGCATGGCACGTGAAGGGATCATTTTATATGTTGCCGCATATAGTCTCGCGACCATCGGTATTTTCGCTATACTCATCAAAATGAAAGACTATACTTTCGATGGTTTCAACGGGTTGGCAAAATCTCAGCCCGTGCTCGCTGCGGTTAATACCATTTTTCTCCTGTCACTCGCAGGCATCCCCCTTACAGCAGGTTTTTTTGCAAAATATTATATGCTTGCAGCCCTGCTCCAGACGGGAAAATTTTTCTGGTTGGTCATATTTGCCATTCTCTGTGCTGCTATAAGTGTGTATTATTATTTCCGTGTTATCCAGGCCATGTATTTCAAAGAAGGCACCCCACAGATCACGGAAATAAGTTCCGGTTTCCGGGGTCTTCTCATCCTGCTCGCCGTAATTGTCGTGCTGCTTGGCATTTTCCCCCAATGGCTGATTGATAGGCTGTATGTGATTTATATTTGAGAGTTGACAGTGGACAGATGACAGTTTAGAGTTAACAGTTTGCAGTTGACTTATTACTGTCTACTTTTTGATATTATCTCGCCAGCTAACTAATTACTATCCACTGTCAACTCTCTACTATCCACTCCTCTCTCCGTTCATCCTCAATTAGCATGGCTATTACATGATGAATCGTTATTTTCGGCCAAATGATAACCGATATATGAGAACAGGTGATGTACTTGCACTCGCTTTCCGGACGGTGAGGGGTAATAAACTTCGTACAGGCATTACCGTTGCCATCATTGCCTTTGGGATTATGGCGCTGGTCGGTATCAATACAGCGATTGAAGCCATGAAACAGAAGTTTACCGAAAGTTTTGCTTCCATGGGTTCGAATGGATTCACCATTCATTATCGGGATTATAATTTTTTTGGGGGAAGGGATGAAGTGAAACAGGAAAAGAAGGGGCAGCGAAAGGAAAAAAAATCAAATGTCAGGAGACAGATCACGAAGGACGAAGCCGAAACTTTCAAAAAAACATATAACTATCCTGCCAAAGTCTGCCTGAATCTCCGCGGCACCAATGACGCCATTGTTTCGAAAGGAGATAAGAAAACCACGCCGACAGTTTATATTAACGGAGGCGATGAAAATTTTCCGGAATTAAACGGATATACTTTTTCGGCTGGCAGAAATCTCAATGACCTCGACATACAGTCAGGAAGAAATGTCTGTGTGCTGGGAAGTGATCTTGTAAAAAGATTTTTCGGAAATAATCCGGAGAGGGCTATTGAACAGATCATCAAAGTCAATGGCATTCCCTATCGTGTGATTGGGACCCTCGATTCGAAAGGATCCACCATCGGCAGAAGCTGGGATAATATTATCCTGGTCACCTATAACAATGTAAGGCGATTCTTCAATTCCAATTATGCATCTTTCACCATCCAGGTCAAAGTGCCGGATGTAAAGCTTATCGATGCAGCCATAGGCGAAGCCGAAGGAACATTCCGGTCAATACGCAGACTGAATGTTACAGAAGCTAATAATTTCGTCATTGATAAAAGCGACCGCTTTGTGCAGGAGCTGCTGAGTAATTTAAAGCTGGTCACTGTCTGTGCAGTCGTCATCGGGGTCATCACGCTGATCGGCGCCGCTGTGGGCCTGATGAATATAATGCTCGTAGCTGTGACCGAAAGGACCAAGGAAATCGGCCTTGTTAAGGCCATCGGCGGCAGGCAAAGAAATGTAAGGCAGCAGTTTTTATTTGAATCGATCATCATCAGCCTGATGGGAGCTGCTTTTGGTATCATACTGGGGATTATTGTGGGAAATTCCTTTTCCCTTGTGCTGAATACAGGGTTCGTTTTTCCCTGGCAATGGCTTATCCTGGGTATCCTGATCTGTTCAGTTGTAGGCCTGCTCGCGGGCCTTTATCCCTCCCTTAAAGCAGCCCGTTTAAACCCGATCGAAGCCCTACGCTATGAGTGATTTTACCAACCGGTAAATGGATAAATCGCATTGTATGGTAGGACAAATACCTCTCTCTGTTCTTTCATTTATCCTCCCTTTGAGCAGGTGTATTATTTCCCCAATCAAAGGCTAAGCAACAATAATTTCATTTTAACTTTCGATAAATTCCCTATATTGTGCGTCCTACGAAAAACCCATGGCCGTTTTTCCTATTGAAATTTTTTTTACTTAGAATTGCACATTATTTTTTGCTATTACATACTTCAATTTTATTTTAAAACTAAAAACAAACGATCATGGCTGAGACAAGACCAACTGCGACGGTTGCGGGGAAAAGTTCCACTTCTGTACAACCGAAAAAAAAGGGTAATGCAATTTCCTGGCTGGCACCCCTGTCGTGCATTATCGCAGGATATGTTATCTGGCGTTTCATTATCGGAGCTGACAGCAATTTCTCACATCCCGATCCCAATGGAGGATTCTGGCCTAACCAGGAAGGCCCCAAGGGAGGTTTTCCAAGAATGTACCTCGGCGGAATTATTGTGCCCATCCTGATCGGCGCATTGCTTACCGTATTAACCTTTGTCATCGAACGTTTCCTTACTATCAGCAAAGCAACCGGCAGCGGAAATATTGCTGAGTTCATTCGCAAAGTGCAATATCATCTTGCCAATAAAAATGTGGATGCTGCCATCGGAGAATGCGATAAACAAAAAGGCAGCGTTGGTAATGTGATGAAAGCAGGTTTGAGAAAATACAAAGAGATGATTACAAGCACTGACCTGGATACTGATCAAAAAGTATTGGCTATTCAAAAAGAAGTCGAAGAAGCCACTGCACTCGAATTACCCATGCTGGAAAAAAATCTTGTTTTTCTTTCAACAATTGCATCGGTTGCAACCCTGATGGGGCTTTTGGGAACGGTTATCGGTATGATCCGTTCTTTCGCTGCGCTGGGCGATGCCGGTGGTGGTGAAGCTGCGCAAAGATTGTCACAAGGTATTTCTGAAGCTTTGTATAATACCGCTCTTGGTATCGGTACTTCTGCCATTTCGATCATCATGTACAACGTGTTCACTACAAGGATCGATGGGATCACGTATGGCATTGATGAAAGCGGTTTTACACTGACCCAAAGCTTCGCTTCATTGTACAAATAAACCTGGCATTATTATTTTATCATCCGGCAAATTTTTTGTAAAATTTGTTATGGAAAATGCTGGTTATTGAATCTTTAAACAAAATCATTTTCGACAATGCCAAAAGTCAAATTACCGCGCAAAAGTACAAACATAGATATGACAGCGATGTGTGATGTGGCGTTCCTCCTGCTGTCTTTCTTCATCCTGGTTGCCCATTTCAAACCACCGGAAAACCTGACGGTAGTTACCCCCAGTTCAGTATCCACAAAACTTGCACCCGATAAAGATGTGGTGTTGCTGACCATTGACAAGGATGGTAAGGTATATTTTTCAGTATCTGATGGTAACAAAGCGCAGAAAATAGATATTATCAACGATATCAATACAGCAAAGAATTTGAACCTGACCGATGCGGAGAAGGCAAATTTCACCAAAAATCCTGCTTCTTATATCGCAACTCCTTTCAGCCAGCTTAAGTCTTACCTGCAGATCGATCCCGAGAAGTTAAAAGGCGTTTCTCTCCCCGGTATTCCTGCAAAGGATAGTACAGACAATGAGGTGGTTGACTGGATCAGGGCAGCAAAAACTGCATTCCAGGGAGGCCATATGAATGTAATCGTCAGGGGAGATAATGCTTCAAAATACCCGTCGTTCCAGGGAATCATCATGGCGCTGAAGAAAAATGACGAGATGAAATTCCAGATAGTGACCAACCCTGTAGCCGTACCTAAAGGGACTGAACTATATAAAGTGAACGAAGCAACCGGAACCAAGGGTTCGACAACCGGCGGCTAAATATTGAATATGTATTATTCACGATAAAAACTTTTTGTTATGGCTGAAATGGATACCTCAGGTGGTGGTGGTCATAAAAAAGGACCAGGCGTAAAGAAAAGTAAGAAACTCTCCACACGTGTGGATTTGACACCCATGGTGGATCTCGGTTTCCTGCTGATCACTTTTTTCATCTTTACTACGACCATGAGCCAACCTACGTCCATGCGTATCTTTTTGCCCAAGGATGTTGACAAACCCGAGGAGCAGAATAAGGTAAAAGCATCTGCTGTTTTGACGCTGATGCTGGGAAAGAATGACCAGATTTATTATTATGAAGGAGATGACCCTGCAAAATTGCAGGCAACAAATTTCAAAGCCGTTCGTGATGTGATTCTCGATAAGAAGAGAAGAACTGATCCTAAGGATTTTGTCATAGTGCTCAAACCAAGCCAGGATGCTACGTATAAAAATACAGTAGATATACTGGATGAAATGAGCATCGATGAAGTGCACCGTTACGCAATGGTGGAAATTTCACCTTATGAATATAAGCTGGTTACGACAACTGAACAGGCAAATGGAATTAAGTAAGGCTGTTGTGTTATGGAATGTAAGTCAAATTGAGTCTATTGAATAAAACCATTATATAATGGAACCAAACAAAATATTAAATGCCGACGTGCTCGATATTATCTTTGACGGGCGCAATAAGGATTACGGCGCTTATGACCTGAGAAAAACCTATAACCGGCGTCTCCGCAATGCCCTGATTGGAACAGGTATAGTGGTGCTGTTGATCTTCGTCGCGTTTTTGTTAAGCAGCATGACCGGCGGAGGTAGCAAGAAAAATATGCAGGTGCAGGATGTGCAGCTCGAAGACGTGAAGGAAGAAAAGAAAAATGAACCTCCCCCACCTCCTCCACCCAAAGTGGAGCCGCCCAAAGTGGAAATGGCAAAATTCACTCCTCCTAAAATCGTGAAGGATGAAGAAGTGAAAGAGGAAGAAAAACCACCGGAAGTGGAAAAGCTGGAAGATACCAAGATCGGAACGGTGAACCAGGAAGGGATTAAGGATGAAGGAATCACTGCTCCTCCTGTATCGGATAATAAAGGTGTAGTGGAAGCTCCGAAAGACAATGAGGATTATGATAAGACTTTTACCAAGGTGGAAATAGAATCAGACTATCCCGGCGGGGCTGCAGCCTGGATGAGATACCTGAGCAAAAACCTGCATTATCCTGACGACGCTGTAAACAATGAAATCCAGGGAGACGTGATCGTGCAGTTCATCGTGGATAAGGAAGGTAATGTCAGTGATGTGGAAGCCATCAGTGGTCCAAGCGAATTGCGCGACGAAGCCGTTCGCGTAATCAAGAGAAGTGGTCAATGGACCCCTGCAATACAAAATGGACGTAAGGTAAAATCCTACAAAAAACAGCCGATCAAATTCAGATTGGAGTCCCAGTAAGACTTAATGTGGAAATATGAAAATGTGGAAATGCGAAAATTGTTTTGATTTTCATGTTTCCACGTTTTTATTTAATGTATTTAATGATATAATGATGTTCAATATTACTTCCCAGTTACGAATTTTTAGGAGCGCCTTCATTTGAGATTTTCACCATATAGACATATAGGATCATAGAAGCACATAGTTATATATGAAACTATGTTTCTATATGCCTGTCCCGCAAAGTGCCGGACAAGTTGTGGTGATTTCTTTGAAATTGAGACACCTTTGAATTTTCACATCAGCACATTTCCACATTTGCTTAACCTATTTAATGGCTTCAAACGGCCAGATTTATTTTCACATTTTCACATCAGCACATTTCCACATTTGCTTTAGGTTTGCAAGATGTTAGGAAAATTATCCGGATGGGATGATACCATTGTTGCTCTGGCTACTGCGCCGGGCGTGAGTGCCATTGGAACTATCCGCCTCAGCGGGCCGAAGAGTATTCCGATCACAAATGAATTATTTCCTTCCAAGGATTTATCCCAACAGCCATCGCATACTTTGCATGTCGGATTTTTGAAAGAGAACGGAAATGTTTTGGATGAAGTGGTAATTGCATTATTCAAATCACCGAAATCATATACCGGGGAAGATGTGATAGAAATATCCGCACACGGTTCGCCTTTTGTGTTGGAGAGAATTATTGAATCAATTATTCGCAAAGGAGCACGCATGGCCAGGCCAGGCGAGTTTACGCAGCGCGCGTTTTTGAAAGGGAAGATGGATCTTACGCAAGCCGAAGCGGTAGCCGATCTGATCGCCAGTCATTCCGATGCCGCACAACATTCTGCGCTGCATGCCATGCGCGGTGGATTTTCGAAAGAGTTGCAGCAACTCAGGGAAAGGCTGCTAAGCTTTTCTGCACTCATAGAACTCGAACTCGATTTTTCGCAGGAAGATGTAGAGTTTGCAGACAGAAAAAAATTTTATGAATTAATTGAAGAAGCGCAACAAACCACGGACCGGCTCCTTCAATCTTTCGCGCTGGGAAATGTGATTAAGAATGGAGTACAGGTAGCCATCGTGGGCAAACCCAATGCGGGAAAATCAACCTTGCTCAATGCCCTGCTCAATGAAGACCGCGCCATCGTCAGTGAAATTGCCGGCACTACTAGAGATACAATAGAAGAAGTCATCAATATCGATGGCATTTTATTCCGGCTTATCGACACAGCAGGAATCCGTCAGCATACCACCGACACAATAGAAAACATGGGCATGCAGCGAAGCCGAGAAAAGATTGAAGCAGCAGATCTTGTGATTGTGCTGCTGGATGCAACGGACGAATCCGTAGCTGATGGCCGATGGCCGGTGGCTGACTTAATTCGTGAAATCCAGACAATTCCTGGAATTCGCATGTCAAAGTTTATTGTAGCGGCGAACAAAACAGATATTGTGGGAGAAGACGAAGCAAAGAAAAAATTCCGGGACTTATCCGGTACAATTTTCATTTCTGCCAAAGAAGGAAGGGGGATCGACGATTTGAAAAAAGCCATGGTCGAAAAAGTGCTGGCAGGAAAACCGAACGCGGAAGGCACCATCATCACGAATGCCCGTCATTATGAAGCCCTGCAGCAGGTCAAACTATCGTTAATGGATATACGAAAAGGCATGGATCAAAAGCTCTCCGGTGATCTCCTCACTCCCGACATCCGCCGCTGCCTCCACTATCTTGGAGAAATCACCGGGGAGATCACGAATGAAGAACAGCTGAGTTATATTTTCGGGAAGTTTTGTATCGGGAAATAATGGACGTACTTACCTTGCCTTCATTTTACTTATCTTAATCCTCTGTATTGATTGTCAGTACTGCATTTCAGGCAATTTACGTTTTTTTACTTCATTTTAGTTTTTTAATTTTATTTGGTTGTAACTTTAATTGAAAATAGTGAAAGTTTCAAACTATATAAAAAATTAGGAAACTATAGCACAATAAAGCACAATAAAAGATAATATAGCATATTAATACACAATATTAAATTTATGATGGTATGAGCAGTAATATCAGGTTAAAAAGGATCTGTGAGTTCTGTGGGAATGTTTATGTAGCCAAGACAAGTAAGACAAGATTTTGCTCTCACGATTGCAATCAAAAAGCGTATAAACAAAATCAAAAGCAGAGCAAGATCGATGTTTCGAATGAAAAGACTAAGAAGATTTTAACCGGCCAAAAAGAACAGGATTTTAAAAGTACGATTAAGAACACTGCTATTGACAGGGAAATAATAACAGTTGATGAGCTCTCGGCTTTCACCTGTCTAAGTAGGCGGACTTTATACAAGCTTATGGAAGATAAAAATTTTCCTAAGCTGAAAATAGGGAAGCGTGTATTGTTCATAAAAAAAGATATTATGGAGTATTTAACTACTAAATTTAAAATTGTATGAGAGGTAAACTTCGTGAGCGCAAGATGAAAAATGGGAAAAGTAGTTTGTATATCGACTATTATCCGGAAGTTTTTAATCCTAAAAGAAAAAAATATGTAAGGGTTGAATTTCTGAAGCTTCATGTTTTCGACAATCCTGCTGACCAGTTTCAAAAAGCGCAAAACAAATTAAATCGTGAGATCGCTGAAAAAATCCTGCTGAAGCGGATGAAAACGTTGATGCTGGAAGAAAATGATTTGTTCAATGGGGAGGTCTTGGACAATGATTTTTTTGAATACGCAGAAAAATATATCCTGGTTAAAAAGAGAGCCAACCAACAAGCACTTCATTTTGAAAGCATGATTAAATATCTTAGACGATTCGCAGGTGAAAAACTAAAATTTCGTTCAATCACAGAAGATTTTGTTCTTAGGTTCAGAGAATACCTTTTGAATACACATACTCTGAGAACAGGATATCAGAGTCTTGATAGAAACTCGGCATCATCCTATTTTGACAAATTTGCTGCAATTATAAAAAAAGCTCACCAGGAGAAATATTTTCAAAGCAATCCAATAACCAAAGGGGCAAGGATAACTGAAGTTGAAACGATGCGAAATTATTTGACTGAAGAAGAAATTGAGTTAATGAAGAAAACTCCAAACGACGATGACATAGTTCGTCGTGCAAGTTTTTTTGCCATATTAACTGGTTTACGATTTGGAGCAATCCAGTCGCTCAAATGGAAGCATATAGATTATTCAAGTGATTTGAAATCATGGTATATCTATTTTATCGACCCCAAGCCGAATAGACCTGTTAAACATTTTATAATGCAACAGGCAATAGATATTTTGGGTACCAAACAAGACGGTGAACAAAAAGTCTTTCCTGGTTTGAATTATGACAGGATGAGGGTCAAATTGCTCGAATGGTTGCAGGCTGCAGGTATCAAAAAGAAAATAACTTTTCATTGTTTCAGGCATACTTACGCCACCCAGCTTGTATCGAAAGGTGAAGATATTTACGTAATTAGTAAGATGCTTAATCATAAAAACATTAAGACAACTCAGATTTATAGCAAAATGCCTGACAAGAATAAAGTAATCGCTGCAAATAAATTGTCAATCTAAAATAAGTCTATATGAAGCCATTTAGAACGATTGAAGATCGATTGGAGCAAATAGAATCAGATGCGCGACAAATCAAATTTATGTTATCAGAATTGTTATCCAAGAAGCCAGCTCAGCAAGAAAAAACTGAGGAGCGGTTCATGAATGTCAAAGAAGTAGCTGATTTTTTGAAGATTAGTACTGCGCCAATTTATTTAGCATGTGCAAAAGGCCGTATTAAATTTATAAAACTAGGGAAGTCTTATAAATTTAAAAAATCAGACGTTGTTGAATGGATGGAAAAAGACAATATTCTTCCCGAGATTAGTGTCGATGAGTATGTTGAGAAATATTTGCAAAAAAATATTTTGCGGGGTTAGATTTTTGGCTTCTAACAGAAGAAGTGCCTCGTTTATATCCACACTGGAATGGCATATTGTCGAAAATAGCATAGAAATTCGACATCAGTTTTTCTTACTAGTGACTGAATCGACATAAATGACTCGATATGTCGAAAAGTAGATGAAATTTCGACTTATGACTTTCATTACTACAATAGATCACTTCTGCCAGGTGTTTTTGCCAATTCATAAGGAAAATATTCTTACTATTACTAAAATAATGTTTGCTATTGCGAACATTTTATACTATATTTGTTTGTTATAACGAACATTATGAAAGAAAGGCAAATTCAGCTAACGCCTAGGCTACTTAAAATCCTCACATCCGTTGGCGAAAACATAAAGCTGTCCCGCTTAAGAAGAAAGCTAACTGTCGACCAGGTATGTGAAAGAGCGGGGATTGGAAGGACCAGCCTATGGTCGATTGAAAGGGGAGCGCCCAATGTTGCCCTGGGATTGTACGCTCAGGTACTGTTTGTTCTAGGTATGGAAAAGGATCTTATGAAATTGGGAGCAGACGACGAGTTGGGTAGAAGATTGCAGGATGCCAACCTGGAAGTTAAGAAACGAGGCCCTAAAAGAAAAGTATAGTCATGGACATTTTTGTATTTGCAGACTGGAAAGAATTAAAGACGCTTCAACTTATGGGTATACTCTCGGTAACTCACACAAAGGGAAAGGAGGTGTTTTCTTTTGAATATGACAAAGACTGGCTGAGAAATGGACCGGCCCAAATACTCGACCCTGACCTGCAACTTTATACAGGCCCACAATATCTAAGCAGCGGCAAAAAAAATTTCGGAATCTTTCTTGATTCGTCGCCTGACCGGTGGGGGCGCGTACTAATGGTGAGAAGAGAGGCGATTCTTGCAAGGACAGAAAAGAGAAGGGCGAGAACCCTGTTCGAAGAAGATT
>DATJWE010000177.1:0-8404 GCA_035501475.1 Puia sp.
CAAAAGCCGTATCTATTTTTGGATATAATGCTGCCCAGTGCACCCAAACCCTTATTCCTACTCCTTTTGATTTCGCATAATCACAGACTTCCTTCATATCAAGGCCCGGTACCGGTGTCGTAACGTCTGAGTGGGGGCCAGGTGAAAAAGGTATGCCGTCATCCATATACCATTGATGAAGGCCATATTCAACAACTGAATGATATTCGATCCCGTTGCGTGCACAGAAATCGATATAATATTTCTGCGTGACAAAATTATTTCCGGGCGCATTGATTGTGTCGGGAACCACATTACCGTTCCACCAGGGCCAGGTTGTTTTTCCCGGTTTGATCCAGGATAGATCTTTTATTTTACAGGGCTCATTGAGATCAGTAATAATATTCGATTCTATCAACGCGCCAATTCTGTCACTGATCAATAGCACACGCCAGGGACTGAAATGCGGTAGCGATGCTTTAACTTTCACTTCCGTCTGGTGTGGAAGGGGGGAGAGCAAGCTTCTCAATATGCCATCATGTTTTATCAGATACATTCCTGCGTAATCCACCAGTTCTGCTTCTGTAATTCCCAGGTAAATCTTCTCCGGCAATTCGAACAGAGCGGGCAGATCCATTAGTGTATCTTCCCTGAGATTACTCAGTGGCAGGTTGCAATACCTGCCTTCATGTGAGGTTGTATAATCCGGTAATAACAAAGCATGCACTCCTGGATTACCGACAAGATGAAATGTGTTTCGCTCATCTGTTAACACAATATCTGACCAGTTTTCCTGTTTGGGAAATTCATACCGAAAAGCCAGCCCGTCATTAAAAGCTCTGACAATAAGATTTATTTTTTTAGAAGAGCTTTCCTGCAATGGAATTACCATTTCTTTATAATAGTCATGAACAGTTTTTGTTTTTCCTACGACCAGTTCATAATTATCTTCACCGTCATGAAATAGGGGTTTATCCATGGTGAGATTGTCCTTGAATGCAGCATCGCTGAATATCAGACTGAAATCACTGTTGGAAATGATTATCTTGTTTTTATATGATACGCTATAGACCCCCTTTTTATCGATCAGCATAAAAGAATAGCTGATATTCCCATCAGGGGATTTGAGTTGCACTTTTTTTTGGGCTATGAGCGAAGATGAAATAGCTGTTGCAAAAACAAATGGTATTATATTGGCTGCAAACCTGGGCATGGTATAAAGAGTCAGAATTTATGTACAGATTACTTACCTGGCAGCATAGGAAACAGTTTCCTGATCTGATCGTCATTTGGCTGCATTCCATATTCGCATATTTCAAAGGCCTCTGCATTTTTTACCTGCATGCCTTTTTCTCTTCCGTACCATTTAACCAATGAATTCCTGACTTCCGGAGTGATTGTTACAGTTCTTGACAAGGCAAGCCATGATTTTCTGGCCTCTTTGTTCTTCGGCACCTGCTCTGCATAATGACCAATCCAGGGTAACCATTCATACATCTGCGATTCGTGTGCATCCAACGCATCGATTTTTTTCTCAAATACCGGAGTAATATCAATGGCTATGTCGGGCCGGAAAGGATTGGGACGCTGAAACCTGTCCTGGAAATATAAAAAGAGTGGATTTTTTTTGAGGGGAGGAGTTTCGGGACAAATATTGGGAACAGCTACCATGTAAGCTGCATCCTGCACTAACACTCCGGTATACCGGTGATCCGGATGATAATCATTGGGTCGGGGCGAAATCACTACATCGGCCTGCCATTCACGAATTTTTTTTATGATCTCATACCTCACTTCCAGTGTGGGCAATAACTGACCATCATGGTTGTTCAATACTTCATAAGTCACCCCCAGGCGTCTGGCGGCTTCCTTCGCTTCCTTCAATCTTCTTGCTGCCAGTTCTTCTCCTTTTTCTGCCTGGTGGCCGGCATCACCGTTAGTAACAGAAAGAAATTCGACCTGGTAACCCATGGATGCAAAAAGGGCTGCAGTTCCCCCTCCACCCAGATCGCAATCATCCGGATGAGCGCCGATCATAATGATCCGGGCCCTGCCTGAATCAGGCTGTGTTTTAGCGCTGGACATGATGCAAAGAATGAAAAAAAAATTAAGAAGCAGATACCTGTAAAAAGATTTCATGGCAAAATAGTTAGTTGGTAAAAACAGTGCTTTATCATCAGGAACGTAATCGTTGACAGGAGCTAATCCTTATTAAGATTTTTCCAGTTACAACTAAGATACGATAAAACCTGCTGATCCGGAATTCAAAAACATAAGCAGACCATGTCGCTGAATATCTTGTTTATTGCCATTAATCCATATCTATTTGCAATTCATCCAAATCTTTTCGACTAATGGACGACTAATCACTATCATGCACAAACTTTTTCTCATCACCCTAATCACAATAATATGCCTGGAAAGAATTGTTTGATGATTTTATCAGTAATCTTTCTTTTTTTTCAGTCTTTCGCCCAGAAGGGAAAGTCTTCTGATACCTATAAGTTTCATATCGATCTTGTGAATGTGACAGATGATAAAGTAAAGGTAGAATTGCTGACACCTGAGATTACCGCGCATTCGATTACCTATCACCTGCCGAAAATCGTTCCCGGCACTTATTCTGAAGATGACTTTGGAAGATATGTTGAACAGTTTAAGGCTTTCGACAAAAAAGACAATGAACTGCCTGTCGAAAAACCCGATGTGAACAGTTGGACGATTTCCAACGCTGACAAATTATACAGAATTTCCTATCTCGTTAATGATTCTTATGATGACAGCACCACCAAACAGGTCATTTTTGAACCTGCAGGTAGTAATATACAGAAAGACACCGACTACGTAATCAATAACCAATGCTTTCTCGGGTATTTTGATGATATGAAGAACAGACCGTACGAAGTAAATATTCAGCATCCGGCAAATATGTATGGGAGCACTGCTTTGACAGACCTCGATAAGAGCCTGACTTCGGATAAATTTATTACGGAATCGTATAACCGAATTGTAGATAACCCGATCATGTATGATATTCCGGATACTTCGGTTATCAGAGTGGGGAATACAGATGTGTTGATTTCTGTATATTCTCCTTCGAAGAAAGTAACTTCTGCGTTTCTCGCGGGGAAATTAGCAACTTTATTGCAGGATCAGGGAAAATACCTTGGCGGAAAATTACCCGTGGATAAATATGCTTTTCTTATTTATTTAGACAGCAAGCCGGTCGGATATTCCGGGGGCGAAGGAGCATTGGAGCATTCTTATTGTTCTATGTATTATTATCCTGAAAGACCAGCCCAGCAATTGTCACAGGAATTTGTTGACCATGCCGCCCACGAATTTTTTCATATCATTACACCGCTGACCATTCATTCCGAAGAAATACAATATTTTGATTTCAATCATCCCAAAATGTCGCAGCATCTGTGGCTTTATGAAGGCTCGACAGAATATCATGCGCATATGGTACAAGTGAAATACGGGCTTATCACAACCGAACAATTGTTGAACGTACTGAGCGGTAAAATAACTGCTTCAAAAAATTTTAATGACACTGTGCCTTTTACTTATATGAGCAGCCACGTGTTGGGCGCCTATAAAAACCAGTTCGTGAATGTATACCAGAAGGGGGCGTTGATTAACATGTGCCTTGATATCAAACTCCTGCAACTTTCACAGGGAAAGTATGGGATATTGAATCTCATTCACGATCTTTCGACCCGCTATGGCAAGCAGAAAGGATTCAGGGATTCAACGCTCTTCGATGAAATTGAAAAACTGACTTATCCGGAGATTGGGAACTTTCTCAGAACCTATGTAGGTGGTCCTGTGCCATTGCCTCTGGAAGAAATTTTTAATCTTGTAGGAGTAAAATATCAGGCGGTAACAGAAACAAAAGACAGTACTTTTTCTTTGGGAAGAGTGGGAATAGGATTTGATCCGGAGACCCAAAGATTGAAAATTACAGATACCTCAACCATGAATGATGTAGGAAAGCAATTAGGATATCATCAGGGAGATGAATGGTTATCCATTAACGGTAAAGATATTACCGGTTTGAACCAGCAGGCAATAATCGCCGATCTTTATAAATCTTCGAAATTGGGCGACAGTCTGCTTGTGCAGGTGTCAAGGAAAAATGCGGATGGAACCACGAGCCCGGTAATGCTTCGTGCTACAATGAAAAAATATCCGGTCAGGAAATTTAATACGCTCAGTTTTACAGATCAACCCACGGATCAGCAGATGATGCTCAGAAATGCATGGCTTAAGCCGAAACCGACAGATCCTTCCTTTTGATCTGTCAGGGATTCCATTATTTTTCCACCCATTGTACAGGTCATCCTGCAAAAACGTATCTTTCGGCTATCCGAAATGGTGACAGAAGGTTAATTTTTAAAAAATTAATTATGTCAGATGGAAAATCGGGTACGTCTGCATATGACTGGAGCCGCTTTATAAAGAGGGTAAGCATCAAAGCAGACCCCAAAAAAATCTATAAATTATTGACGAGTCAGCTGGGATTGGAAAAATGGTTTCTGCGAAAAGCTATTTTTACATCATCCAAAGGCAAGCCCATTGACCGCAAAGAACCGGTTCAGCAGGGAGACAATTACGAATGGTATTGGCATGGCTGGGATGATAATACTGTTGAGCGGGGAACCATTCTTGAAGCCAACGGGAAAGACAGGTTTAAATTTTCTTTTGGGCGGGCAGGTGTGGTAACTATTTCGATTAAAACAGAGCAAAATGAAATCATTACAGAACTGGTGCAGGAAAATATTCCCATTGATGAACAATCGAAAGTATATTTTCACCTGGGTTGTACTAAGGGATGGGTTTTTTATTTAACCAATCTCAAATCGATACTTGAAGGTGGAATTGATCTGCGGAATAAAAACGCTGCTCTAAGAGATATGATCAATGCCTGAAAACTGAATAAACCAATTTTTTTTAACTGAACATGAATAAAACGAGGGCCCTGTTCTTTTATCTTTTGATGATTGTTTTTTTCGGAGCCATCATCTATTGGATTTTGCAGCAGGGTCATTCGATAGAAAAAACAAATGTCGGTCTTCATTCAACAGTTCGAGATCACCAGGTAAGCCTTCGGGTATTTACAGATTCTCTCAGCCAGCATCTGACGCTTCCGCTGCCAGCATTATTGCTTCAGATTATTGTCATCGTATTGTGTACACGGGTATTTGGTTTTCTTTTCCACCGTATCAATCAGCCTGCTGTAGTGGGAGAAATTGTGGCTGGTATTGTGTTAGGGCCATCACTGTTAGGTCTGCTCTTTCCTGCAATTTCCAATTTTGTATTTCCTGCTTCATCACTGCAGAATTTACGGTTTTTGAGCCAGGTAGGATTAATATTGTTCATGTTTGTGATCGGGATGGAAGTAGACGCTGATATCATCCGCAAACAGGCTTATGATGCTGTTATTATCAGTCATGCCAGCATCATCATACCCTATACATTGGGGTTAGGTCTTTCCTTTTTTCTTTATAATCAATTTGCCCCGCCGGATATTTCATTTTTGTCCTTTGCCTTGTTTATGGGAATTGCCATGAGCATCACTGCATTTCCGGTACTCGCAAGGATTATTCAGGAGAGAGGGATAACCAAAACAAAACTCGGAATGATGGTCATTACCTGCGCGGCGTCAGATGATGTAACTGCCTGGTGCATATTGGCCGTGTTGATCGCCATTGTCAAGGCCGGGTCATCAATTAGCGCATTGTTCACCATAGGTCTTGTTGTTTTTTATATAGCAGTTATGCTTTTTGTAATGATGCCTGTTTTGAAAAACCTTTATTCGAGATATGCTGAAAAGAAAATGATGAACAGGGCCATGATGCCGATTGTATTTATTATTCTCCTTTTATCAGCGTATACTACGGAAGTCATTGGGATACATCCGTTATTTGGATCTTTTTTGGCCGGAGTGATCATGCCCCAGGCTTTTAATTTTCGTAAAACAGTAATTGATAAAATTGAGGATGTAAGTGTGGTATTATTCCTTCCCCTGTTTTTTGTTTTCACGGGTCTTCGTACACAAATCGGATTATTGAACCAGGGTTATCTCTGGGTGGCCTGTGGATGGATATTGGTCGCAGCCGTTTCAGGGAAATTTGTAGGAAGCGCTTTTGCTGCAAAAGTTGTTGGTCAAAGCTGGAAAGACAGCTTGTCGATCGGCGCCCTGATGAATACCCGCGGATTGATGGAATTGATCGTATTGAATATAGGGTATGATCTTGGTATATTGTCGCCTGAAATATTTTCGATGATGGTGCTGATGGCATTGGTAACCACATTCATGACCAATCCTGCGTTGAATCTGATCAATCGATGGATGCCTGCTACCGATATGTAACCCCTTACAGGGCGTTCCTATATGATTACTCAACGGTAATAAATATTGCCTTGTATTTAAAAAAAGTTGTGCTTTCGCTGAACAGGCTGGCGCTGACTTCAATTTCACAATTGCCTGTTGAAAGATATTTTATTTCTGATTGAACAATTTTATTGACCCGCGGATCAATCATGGATAAGAATTTTGCCGAATCAGCTTTGATCAATCTCGTTTTTTCTTTAAGAATCATTTCCAATAATTCTTTTATCATTTGCATCATGCATACGCCCGGCACCACAGGCTGACCAGGGAAATGGCCTTCAAAAATCCGGTGTAATGGATTCAGTTCAAGCTCAGCCTGAATAGTATTGTCAGATGAGTGGAAGGATTTTACAATGAAGAAATCACGGGCTAATATCATTACTTCAGGTATTTTAAACCAATGGTAAAATCGAAATTTTTATGCATGATACCAATGGTATCGGGTATATTGTTGTGATAATTCTGCATGATGGCTTCTACTACAGGCTTTCGTGACGATGACCGCTGCAAACCCAGTAACTGGGAACAAACCGAATCGGTAATGTAATAATTGACTCCTTCCTGTTGTGGAAAAGCGTGGTAGTATTTCGAGCCATCCTTCAGCAGATAGGCATGTTGGTCATCTGTTCCAATCATTAATATCAATTCAAAATCTTTTCGGAGTGTTTTGATGACCGCTTTTTTATCCATTTGTTTCAGGATATAATGTACAGTAAAGCCACTGTCGGGAGAAAATCCAAAATCAAAAAATTTAAATCCCACTTCGTTAGAAAAAACAATTCTGACACTGCTATCAGGCATAGTTTTAAATAACAGAATCCCGCTCAGGTGTCTTCCAACTACATCCACTGCAGTTTTATATTGATCAGAAAGGAATTTCGGTTTGAATTTTTTTGGGCAATCCGGGTCTCCCGGAACTTTTTGCATTTTTTTATACGGCGATCCGCAGGCCAATAAAAAAATGAAGGAATTAATGAATAGTAAATAACGCATCCGGGATTTTTATATTCAGCTCCTTGTTGGTAAAACGAATGATGGTATTGTCACCAGACAATTCCCGCATTTCGATTGTCGAAGCGACATAGTCTTTTTTATCAATCACGACAACAATATTTTTGAAATAATTCTTCAGGTTTTTTGACTGGGGTGATAACTCAATAAGATAATTCTCCTTTCCTTCAAATATCCTTGAATTAAAATCAGAATTATTCAGGGCTGATCCATTCACACAATCAATGACCAGTTTATTGATTTGTTCAAACAATTTGTTCGATCTTGCTGAAATCTTATTTTCTTTTTCCCCATCCCTGATTAACACATTGCCGCTGCTCAAAATCATGAGGTATGGAAAGGGATCCGAATATTCCATGCGGACGGAATTATCTTTTCTGAACCAGAATTTTCCTTTGGATACAATTTTTTCAGACAACATGTTCAGGTTTTTCTCCTGCACAAAATCACTTTGGATACTATTGGTCTTTTCTGAGACTTTTGCGAACTGGTTCTTAAATATGGCAGCATCTGTGAGCAGGCTATAACCCGGATATTGAGCGTTCAGGGCAAAACCGGAAAAAAAAAGCATCGCCATCAGTGGTATCTTTCTACACATAGGGCTCCAATTTAAGCATTTTATCCAATCTTGTTATTGTATAGCCTTCATCGAGCAACTGCCTGATGAAAGCCGCTAATATTTTAACAGTTGTTTCGCTCGTATCATGAAAGAGTATAATGGATCCGGGCCTGACTAATCTTCTGACCCGGCGCATTAATTTTTTTTCATTTCTGATCACGGTGTCGAATGAACGTACGTTCCATCCAACGGAAATATAATTTCCTTTGATGATTGCCTTCTTCAGGTTGGGGTTGGTTACGCCATAGGGAGGCCTGAATAAGCGTGGAGTCAGGCCCGTTAGTCTGGCCATTTCCTGGTTCATCAATTGCATATCATTCAGCATTTTTTGGGATGAAAACAAGTCAAACCAGCGGTAGTGTGAATAGCTGTGGTTGCCGATGATATGACCATTT
>DATJWE010000178.1:0-9380 GCA_035501475.1 Puia sp.
ATGATGGCGTGCAGGAAGTTGTTATCGGAATGGCTCACCGGGGCAGGCTAAATGTGCTGGCAAATATCCTGGGAAAAACATACGAGCAGATTTTCAGTGAATTTGAAGGTACCGCCAAACTCGACCAGACGATGGGAAGCGGCGATGTGAAGTATCATATGGGATATGGAAGTGAATTGCATACTCCTTCAGATAAAACGGTTCACCTCAAACTGATGCCGAATCCTTCGCATCTCGAAGCCGTTGATCCTGTCGTAGTCGGTTTCGCACGCGCAAAGGCTGATGTTATGTACAAAAGCGATTTTGATAAGATCCTGCCAATCCTGATTCATGGAGATGCCTCTGTTTCCGGACAGGGTATTGTGTATGAAGTGATCCAGATGAGTGAATTGGAGGGCTATTATACCGGCGGCACTATTCATTTTGTCATCAATAACCAGATCGGGTTCACCACAGATTTTGACGATGCAAGAAGCTCCGATTACTGTACCTCTCTTGCAGCAGCTGTACATGCACCAGTGCTCCATGTGAACGGGGATGATGCAGAAGCAGTCGTAAAATGCGCGGATATCGCTACCCGTTACAGGCAGGAATTCAACGCAGATATTTTTGTGGACATGGTTTGTTATCGTCGCCATGGCCATAACGAAGGAGATGACCCAAAATTCACGCAACCACAATTATATGCGTTGATCGATAAGCATCCCAATCCAAGAGAAGTGTACACTCAATACCTGATAGAAAAGGGTGAAGCAGATGCCAAAGATCTGGCCAAAGAAATGGAAAAGAAATTCTGGGCCGATTTACAAGAGAGACTGGATGAAGTAAAACAAAAACCACTGCCCTACACTTACCAACAGCCTGAATTATGGTGGAGAAGCCTCAGAAGAGCGGTAGCAGGAGATTTCAACCAGTCACCTTCCACTTCGATCAGTGAAGCTGATTTCAAAAAAATATTCGATGCCATAATGAAATGGCCGGATGGTTTTACACCACTTCGTAAGGTTGAAAAATTATTGCAAGACAAAATCAAATTGTTCACGGAAGAAAAAAAGCTGGATTGGGCCACTGCAGAGTTGATGGCTTATGGAAGTCTTTTGGTAGATGGCAAAGATGTCCGGATGAGTGGGCAGGATGTCAGACGTGGAACTTTTTCACATCGTCACGCGGTTCTCCAGGATGAGAACACCAATAATTCGTATAACCGGCTAAGCAGGATTCCGGGGGCTACCGGTCAATTCAGGATTTATAATTCTTTGTTGAGTGAATTTGGTGTGTTGGGATTTGAATACGGATATTCATTGGCGAATCCGAATACGCTGGTTTTGTGGGAAGCCCAGTTTGGTGATTTCTGCAATGAAGCTCAAACGATGATTGACCAATTCATTGTCGGAGCTGAACAAAAATGGCAACGCATGACCGGACTTGCACTTTTATTGCCGCATGGGTATGAAGGGCAGGGACCCGAACATAGCAGCGCGAGAATGGAGCGCTTCCTCCAGATGTGCGCGGAACTAAATCTCGTTGTCACCAATATCACTACATCTTCCAATTTATTCCATGCATTCAGAAGACAACTTATATGGCCATTCAGGAAACCGTTGATCAATTTCTCTCCCAAGGCCAATCTCCGTCACCCGGGAAGTTATTCACTCATGGATGAATTTATCAATGGAAAATTCAGGGAAGTGATTGATGATACATTCAATGATGACCCCGCCAAAGTGAAGAAAGTTTTATTCTGCTGTGGTAAAATATATTTTGAATTGGCGGAAAAGCAACAAAAAGATAACCGGAAAGATATTGCCATCATCAGGCTTGAGCAGTTATATCCTTTACCTTTAACCCAACTTGAAACTTTGTATAAAAAGTATAACAAAGCGACCTGGTTCTGGGTGCAGGAAGAACCGCTCAACATGGGCGCTGCTTCATACCTTCAAATGAACCTGAAGAGCTTAAACTATGGTTTTATCAGCAGGCAACCAAGTGCGTCTACAGCTACAGGTTATGCCAAAGTGCATGCCCAGGAGCAAAGTGAGATTATTGAAACTGCATTCAGCATCTGAAATCGGAAGTAGAATCAGTATATTCGCAAACACAAATCAAATATCAAAATGATCGATATTAAGGTTCCTTCGGTTGGTGAATCCATCAGTGAAGTCACTTTGCTCAAGTGGCTTAAAACAGATGGACAATATGTCGACCGGGATGAAGTGATTGCGGAACTCGAGAGTGAAAAAGCGACATTTGAAGTCAATGCAGAACAGGCAGGCAAATTGCAAACTGTCGGCAAAGAAGGAGACACTTTAAAAATAGGCGATGTGGTTGCAAGAATCGATGAAGCTGCACCCAAACCTGCTGCAAAAACGGGTGGCAACGGGCAGCCCGAAGCATCAGCCAAAAAAGAACCGGAAGCACCAAAGCAATCTGCTCAAACCCAGACATCGAATAACAAACCACAGACTGCAGATGCCCCGGTCACAGCCATTGCCAATGATATCAAGGCAACTCCTGTTGCGGCTGCGATCATTTCTGATAAAAAAATTGACGCTTCATCGATTGTCCCTTCCGGCATCGGCGGAAAAATAGTGAAACATGATGTGCTCGAAGCGCTGTCACATCCCGGCAGAACACCTGGCCAATCTTTATTCAGCCGCGATGTAAGAAAAGAGAAGATGAGTAACCTGCGGAAAACAGTATCACGCAGACTCGTGGAAGCGAAGAATACAACAGCCATGCTCACTACTTTCAATGAGGTGGACATGACCAATATCATGGCGTTAAGAACGAAGTTTAAAGACAAGTTCAAAGAAAAGCACGGGGTCAACCTGGGCTTCATGAGTTTTTTCACCAAGGCCTGCTGTTATGCCTTACAGGAATGGCCAGCCGTAAATGCTTATCTAGACGCCGATGAAATTGTTTATCACGATTTCTGTGATATATCGATTGCAGTTTCTGCACCGAAAGGACTTGTTGTTCCGGTGATCAGAAATGCGGAAAGCCTGAGCATGGCGGATATAGAAAAGAAAGTAGTGGAATTGGCGTCAAAAGCGCGGGATAATAAATTGAGTATGGAAGAAATGCAGGGTGGCACATTTACGATTACCAATGGCGGCGTATTTGGATCGCTGATGTCAACGCCTATTATTAATATTCCCCAGTCGGCAATACTCGGAATGCACAAAATCGAAGAGCGCCCGGTTGCAGTGAACGGACAGGTTGTTGTCCGCCCGATGATGTATGTTGCAGTAAGTTACGATCATCGGATTATTGACGGGCGCGAATCCGTAAGTTTTCTGGTGCGAGTCAAAGAACTGCTTGAAAATCCGGACCAGCTTTTATTCGGAAAAGATCCAGTCAAAGCCCTGCTGGAATTGTAAAAAGTTTGATGAAGCATATTTCTCATTTCAATACTGCAGTACTTATTCTTCAGCATTACCAGGGACAGGAACCTTTTGCACATTTCATCAGAAATTTCTTCAGGCAGAACAAAAAATTCGGTTCGAGTGACAGAAAAGAAATCAGTCATTTATGTTATTGCTCTTTCCGGACAGGTTGCTGGCTGAAAAAAATCGGTTTGGAAGACAGAATATTGGCAGGCATTTTCTTATGTGATAATGCTTCCAATGAGATAGTAAATTATTTTAAGCCTTCATGGAGTGAAAATATTTCACTGTCAATTGTAAAAAAACTGGATTTTATTTTTGATTCTTTTAAAGATGCATATCCTGATCTGTTGCCCGGAGCCGGTGAAATTTTTCCCTGGAAGAATGAATTAAGCGCTGGTGTCGATTTCCAGGCTTTTTCTTCGTCTTTTTTGCAGCAACCCGACCTGTTTATCCGCATCCGGCCCGGATTTGAGAAAACAGTCAGAATAAAATTGCTGGCAGCGGAAATTCATTTTAAGGAAATCAGCAGCGACTGCCTGGCATTTGACAATTCAACTTCACTTGATAAAGTGATTGTGTTGAACAAAGAAGCAGTGATTCAGGATATGAACTCACAGAACGCCGGAAAAATGCTTACCATCAACCCCGATCTTACCGAGACAGATCACCTGCGTTGCTGGGACTGCTGCGCCGGGAGCGGGGGTAAATCCATCATGCTTCATGATATGAAACGGCCTGTTGATTTAACGGTATCGGATATACGGGGATCAGTGTTAAGTAATCTTCGCAAGCGTTTTGAAGAGGCGGGTATCAGCAATTATAAGTCATTCGTCGCTGACCTGACTTCAACACGGCTGCCTTTATCCTTTCAACCCGATTCATTCGATTTAATAATTGCAGATCTGCCCTGTTCCGGAAGTGGCACATGGGCAAGAACTCCTGAAGCGCTTTATTTTTATGATAAAAAGAAAACAGGGCAATTCAGCAGTTTGCAGAAAAAAATCGTTTCTAACAGTATTCCTTATTTGAAAAAAGACGGAGCCCTGGTATATATTACCTGTTCCGTTTTTAGAAGAGAGAATGAAGAAGTGGTTGATTATATCCGGCAAAAATTTCGACTGAGATTGGAGAAAATGCAATTGTTCCCTGGATATGATCATCAGGCTGATACCATGTTTGCGGCGAGATTTATTGCTTGATTATTTTGAGCGTTTTCTTCCTGTTCCCATCATCATAGTGAATAAAATACATTCCTTTGGGAAGAAAATAAGCATCATCGAATTGTACTTCGTTAAAAATACCCGGTGTACCGGTCAGCGATTTTGATTCAATAATTCTCCCACCTGCATCTATCAGTTGAAGTGATGCGGGCCCATTAGTAGTTGGCTTAAATACGACGGTGAAATTATTAGTATAAGGAACCGGATACACACTAATCCACTGATCGCCCAGTGTGCTGATATACGTGTTGAACTCTCTTTTGTTTTCTAAAATTGTATAAGCCTTTTCGAAATCAGGTATTCCGTATCCGTAGTGATCATCAGGGTATGCGTATTTGTCGGCACTTTCTTCGATGGCATCCATGATATCATGATTTGCAAATTCCGGGAATGCCTGCCATAAGCAGGCAACAAGCCCCGCAAGATTTGGATTGGAGAATGACGTCCCGTTTCCTGTACCCGGGATGCCGTTGGGCGTGGCAATCACTGTTCCCTGCCCGACTGATACGACGTCAGGTTTTAATTCACCTGAAGCATTTGGACCCCAGCTTGAGAATGCAGCGATATTGCCATTCATATCCGTTGCGCCAATGGTGAGTGCACTATCTGCATCCGCCGGGCACCATACAAATCTTTCATCATTGTTGAGCGCTCCCGAATTGCCGGCACTAACGGTGACGATCATCCCTTTTGCGACCGCAAAATTTGCGGCCAGGCTTATCATGGCAGTACGACCATCCCGTTGGGCATAATTAAGGTTGAAAGATGAATCGTCAAAATAAGCATAACCCAGTGAAGTGCTGATGATATCGGCGCCGGCGCTGTCTGCAAATTCTGCGGCGGCAATCCAATTCTGCTCTTCTACTGGATATTCCGAATTCACATCTTCCGTTTTAAATAACCAGAATGATGCTTTGGGCGCAGAGCCTACCATTTCGCCCGGTTCATTGGCCGCGATGATTGAAAAGCAATAAGTACCATGTATGTCTTCCTCGTTTACACTTTGTTTCTGGTTGACATAATCATAAGTGCCCAGGATCTGGTTGTTTTGTCTTGCACTGTCAAATGCCGGGTTGGTCAGGTAATCATAAAAACCTGCATCCAGTATGGCAATAGTGATGCCTTCGCCGTGAAAGCCCAGGTTATGCAGGTATTCGCCTTTGTGAATATGTATCTGCTGAAAAGATGCTGCGTAGTCAAAAAAATTGTCAGAAGCGCCCGTAATATTTGTTGTCTGCGTTTCAGCCGTTACTGTTTCATTACGGTATGGCATAAACGAAGAATTGGCCTGATTGCGGATAGTATCTTTGAAACTTTGTTTACTGCGTAAGGCTATAGGTGCGATATGTTTAACAAAGGAGAAATTGTTGATTTGAGTAAGTGCATTGGAGTCGAGGATTTTAATAAGTACCTGGTTTAGCCATTTGGAATTATTCAGCACGATGACATCCGGCAGAGACCGTATGCTATCCAGGTAGGCAGGGGTGATGGGAAGATCCGTCGAATCAACCCGGATCTGCCGCTTTGTTCTTCTTGCCAGAGATTTGGCAGACAAATAGGCCGAAGGATTGTCGAGCGTGAACGATCCTTTCTTATCTGTGAGTTGAATAATATAGCGGGAATATTGCGCTGTGGCCTGGCTGCAGTATCCGAACACGAGGATGAAAACTATATTTCTTTTCAACAGCATGAGGATGTTTCCGGAAATCTGCATTGGTCATTAATTATGATCAACCATATTCAACGTAAGTCCATAGCCGCTGGTTGAGCCCACGGGTACCCCAATATTCGGAGGCTGGTATTCTGAGTGCAGAAAATTTTTGTAGATCAACCCTATGCCTTTTGCATATACTTCCACACTATAATCTCTTTCTATGAAGGAGCTGTCGCCGACATTGCTGGTATTATCGACCTGGTCAATCGTGATGGCGTTGGGAATTGTTCCCATAAATGTATTAAATGGCGATCCGACACTGTCGTACGTATAATTCCATCCATCCATATAAGTGTATTCAGAATACAAAGAGCGTGTATCAATATAAGAATTTCCAAGCCAGCTGAAACCATTTACGATCGGAAGAGCGAGTTTAATATAGCGGAGGTTGTTCTCAACCACTTCCACATCCTGCCTGGTCACCGTAACCATATAGGCTTCAGCGGGTGTCCAGGGCTGGGTTCCGGTGGTGTCACTTAAATAGCGGATCACTCTCCAGCTCGGACGTCCGAGCGCGTCAGTAATAGAATCATCAACCACATCTTTTGCAAGGTAGCTTACGATGGTATCCTGAGTTCCGAAATTTATAAATTCAAGTGAATCGAGACGATAAGTAATATATTTTCCAACCTGCAATTGAAAATAATCAGCGAGCTGATCAGATTGAAAGTTGTCTGTTTTTTTACAGGCATTCATCAGGATAAGCAAAAAAACAAAAAATAAAATATGTACATGTAGTTTTTTCATGCTTCACAGTTAGTTATCTTGTTGGATCTGGATTGTAAGCTCTCTTATGGAGGATGCAGTTAGTCAATTGATCAGCAATCTTTGCAAATAAAAACCGGGAAGTAAAGTCTTCCCGGTGAGGGTAACGTAAAAACGAGCTATTTTATTGTTCTTTTTTGTTTGATTAAAAGTGTTTGAAAAGGAGATATTCCGACTGCTTTCCTGTCTCATATCAATTGCCCATTTTGAATAATTCCTCCACCAATTAGATCTTCTCCTTCATAAAATACCGCGCTCTGTCCCGGAGCGATGCTTTTCGCCTGTTCATAAAAACGAACCCTGACCTGGTTGGCCTCAGGATAAATATTACTTAGGCAGCCTTTATCTTTATACCTGATCTTCGTTGTGACTTCCATTCCTGCAGTCACCAGATCATATTTCATCATATTTATTTTCCCAACCGTCATTTCGTTTTTTGCGAGGTCTTCTTCATCACCCAACACAACAGTGTTCGTATCGGGGTCGATTGCCGTAACATAAGCCGGCTTACCGAACGCAATATCCAGTCCCTTGCGCTGACCAATGGTATAAAAAGGGTAACCTTTATGATGCCCCAGGATGTTGCCGGATTTATCAACAAAATTTCCATTTGATACTTTTTCTTCCAGCCCTGTTACTTTTTTCTTCAGGAATCCGCGATAGTCGTTATCCGGAACGAAGCATATTTCGTAACTCTCGCTTTTTTTGGCCAGTTCCGGATATCCATAATCAATGGCCATTTGCCGGATTGCTGATTTCCTGTATTTCCCAAGTGGTAAAATCGTTCGGCTTAGCAGGTCCTGTTGCAATCCCCACAATACATAACTCTGATCTTTTGTTTCATCAATTCCTTTGCTGATATAATAGCGGTCATTATTGTACTGTTGCACATTGGCATAATGACCTGTCGCGATGAAATCACAATTCAATGCATCAGCCCGCTTCAGTAATGCTCTCCACTTGATATGCGTATTGCACATCACGCAGGGGTTCGGAGTGCGACCGGCGAGATATTCATCTACGAAGTTTTCAATTACGAAATCTCCGAATTCTTCCCTGATATCAAGTACAAAATGCGGAAAGCCATGCTGTACGGCAGCCATGCGCGCATCATTAAAGCTGTCAAGGTTACAACAGCCAGTTTCTTTTTTGGAAGAACCGGAGCTGGCATAGTCCCATGTTTTCATGGTAATACCTACTACTTCATAACCCTGGTCATGAAGCATCAGCGCGGTAATCGTGCTGTCGATACCCCCGCTCATCGCCACTAAAACTTTTCCCTTACGGCTCATACTGCAAAAAAATCCAAGCTGCAAATTTATGAAAAAGAAGGGATATTCCGGCTTCGTATTTGATTATCAGCAACGTTGAAATATCTGGTCAATAAAAAAGAGTAATAGCAGGAGCCATTACTCTGAAATCAATACATGTTTCTTTTTCGGTTGATTATTCTTATCTTTTATTGAAATTATCTTCTGAAATGATTTCTTCATCACTTATCCATACATTTTTCCAGGTATTTTCATCCTGCATATGTATCACATACAATGTCTTTTCGGGTGTATGGATTTCTTCAACAAGGGTAATGCTGAAGTCGTAATACATGCTTTTAGCTATTGCCCGGATAGAAGCGTCAAGTTTGTTCTCATTATAGTAACTGATGGTGAATTGCCATTTGCCATTTAAACTATAGGCGGCCATATTTGCCACATCACCAGTTTTAAACTCGGAAACAAATCCATTGGAAACTTTGAACCATTTTTCGTCTGATATCCCTTTGTAATTTTTGCTAAAATCACGAACAGCCTTAGCATTTATCGAATTCAAATTTTCAGAACCTGCACTAATAGTAGTTGAACTACCAAAGAGAGAGACTTCCATGTATTTTGTATCGGCGCTTCCCAGATTATTCTTCAAGGATTGAGCATCGGCATTTGTAATAAATATTGAAGTCGAAATGCATAAAACAGCGAGGATTAAAATTTGCTTTTTCATTTGATTAAAGTTTATGGTTAGGAATTAGTTTTATTGAATTCTTGTTTTTATATCCTTCGTTATTACAATTAGTCGATAATCTCGGTGTTGACAGAAACAAAAATGAATTCAAATAGATTCAATTTACAGTATCATTAAGTGGTCACAGGTTTGGGAAAGGAATTAAACAGGATTTCGGGTGATTGACTCTATTGAAACGGCAACTCTGGAAATGGCTTTTTTTCAATCGTTATTTGGTATATAATATGGTCAAATCCAAACGATAAAAAGGCAGTTCTCCAAATGGTGATATATAAT
>DATJWE010000179.1:0-5053 GCA_035501475.1 Puia sp.
TTGAAAATATAGATATATTTTTTTATTTTGATTCCTTAATGATCTTTAAATCCCCTAACTTTTTATGAAGACAAATTTTGTTTCAATTTTTTTGTTGCTTATTTGTATTTCCACCGGTTGCTCAAAAATAATAGCGTTAGCGACATTAATCTCACGAAAGGTTTATTGACTATTATCCGTTTAATGGAAATGCTAATGATTCGAGTGGAAATCATCTAAACGGGGCTATTCAAAATGGAGTCAGCTTTTCATCTGATATTTCTGGAAAGGCAGGAAGTGCGGTCTCTTTTGACGGCTCTACCGGGTATATAATTGTAAATGATCCAAATGGTATTCTGGCTGTGGATTCTGTCTCGATTTCTTTTTTGATAAATCTTAACGACGTCACAGACAGAAGCGCAATTATTAACAAAGTCAATTACAACGATGCGACAGGGCTAGGTTATTCTGTAAACGTATCATCTCCATCTCCTAATCAGAGATTTAATTTTGGGGCTATTCCGAAAAACTTTGATTGTTCTTCTACTAATTATGATCTTAGTGACATTATAGATAACGGAGTGAATATTACTGCTAACAAGTGGTATCATGTGGTTGCAATATTTACAGACTCAGTTCAAAAAATTTATATAAACGGCTCCCTCGCATCGTCTTTCAAACAAAATTTCGCCACGCTAAATAGATGTAGTAACAATCCATATTTACTTATTGGATGTTGGTGGTCGGGTGATGTTATTTCTCTTCATGGTTCAATGGACGAATTGAGGATATATAATCGTGCATTAAATCAGGATGAAATTACACAACTGGCCAAGCCGGTGTTATAAAGCAATCAACATTTTAAGAAGCTTCTGAGAAGCATTTCATTTGATGAGCGTTGGCTTTGGTTTTGCTAACTTTCGTTTTCAGCCTATAAATTCCTCCCTGCCAATTTTTCATTTTGTCTGTCATGGCATAATGATTGACAATTTCCTATGTAATAATTTTCAACTAACCTTAAAGGATTTAATTATATGGGAAAGATTATAGGAATCGACTTAGGAACAACCAATAGCTGTGTGGCTGTCATGGAAGGAAATGAGCCCGTGGTTATTGCCAATGATGAAGGCCGCCGCACCACGCCGTCTGTAGTGGCATTCCTGAAAAACGGGGAGCGTAAGGTAGGAGACCCTGCTAAAAGACAGGCAATCACTAACCCGGTGAATACCATTATGTCGGTGAAACGTTTTATGGGTCGTCGTTACGACGAAGTGACCAATGAAATCACGCACTGGAGCTATAAGGTGGTCAGGGGTGACAATAATACTTGCCGTATTGACATTGACGGCCGTCAGTATACTCCCCAGGAAATCAGCGCCATGATTCTTCAAAAAATGAAGAAAACAGCCGAAGATTATCTTGGCCAGGAAGTCTCTGAAGCGGTTATCACAGTTCCGGCATATTTTAATGATGCTCAGCGCCAGGCTACAAAAGAAGCTGGCGAAATCGCAGGCCTGAATGTACGTCGTATAGTGAATGAACCTACGGCTGCTGCATTGGCCTATGGTCTGGATAAAGCAGGCAAGGATGAGAAAATAGCCGTGTTTGATTTGGGAGGCGGTACATTCGATATTTCTATCCTTGAGCTTGGTGACGGTGTATTTGAAGTAAAATCCACAAATGGAGATACGCATCTTGGAGGTGATGATTTTGATAAGCTGGTCATTGACTGGCTGGCTGATGAATTTAAGAAAGATGAAAACATCGATCTGCGTAAAGATCCGATGGCTTTGCAGCGTTTGAAAGAAGCAGCTGAAAAAGCCAAGATCGAATTGTCTTCTTCGAGCGAAACAGAAATCAATCTGCCCTATATCACTGCAGTTGACGGAGTGCCGAAGCACCTGGTAAAAAAACTGAGTCGCGCTAAGTTCGAACAACTCTCAGACAGTTTGTTTGAAAGATGTCTCAAGCCCTGTGAACAGGCTCTGAAAGATGCAGGCCTTTCTGCTTCACAGATCGATGAAGTTATTTTGGTCGGTGGAAGCACACGCATTCCAAAAGTCCAGGAAATCGTTGAGAAATTTTTTGGGAAGAAACCAAATAAAGGAGTCAATCCCGATGAAGTGGTTGCCGTTGGAGCAGCTATTCAGGGTGCAGTACTCACAGGAGAAGTGAAGGATGTGTTGCTGCTTGACGTAACACCACTCAGCCTGGGTATCGAAACCATGGGTGGAGTGATGACCCGTCTTATCGATTCAAATACAACAATACCTACAAAAAAATCAGAAGTATTCTCGACTGCGAGCGATAATCAGCCCGGAGTGCAGATCCATGTTTTACAGGGTGAACGCCCGATGGCAAATCAGAATAAGAGCCTTGGAATGTTCAACCTGGATGGTATTCCGCCTGCTCCCAGAGGTATTCCGCAGATTGAAGTGACTTTTGATATCGATGCCAATGGTATTCTGCATGTCACAGCAAAGGATAAGGGCACGGGAAAAGAACAAAAAATCCGGATTGAAGCGGGTAGTGGATTAAGTAAGGACGATGTTGACAGGATGAAGGCAGAAGCAAAAGCAAACGAAGCTACTGATAAGGTTGCCCGTGAAAAAGTAGATAAGTTGAACCAGGCTGATAGCCTTGTCTTTCAGACTGAAAAGCAACTGAAAGAATACGGCGATAAGATACCGGCAGATAAAAAAGCTCCCATTGAAACCGCACTGAATAAATTGAAAGAAGCGCATAAAGCACAGGATATATCGGCAATTGATGCGGCTATTACTGAGATCAATACTGCCTGGACTGCAGCTTCAGAAGAAATGTATAAAAATACCCAACAGGCTGGAGCGCAACAACCCGGCCCGGGTGGAAACAGCGGGGCACATGCAGGCAGCTCAGGAAGCGGATCTGAAAATGTAACGGACGCAGAGTTTGAAGAAGTCAAATAATATTGACAAAAAATAAAATCAAATGTTGACAGCCTTCGTATCTGCGAAGGCTGTCCTTTTAATCTGCTTTATCATTGATCCCGCATCCTTTGAATTTTAAAGGATGAATAAAAATTGTGGGTCCGAACTTAAAAAACTAATACTCAATGTCTTAACATTTTATTTACTCATACATTTGTCTGGGAATTAAATAATTCGTATCTTTGCACCGCAATTTTGAGCAATGATTATATACTTGCAAGCATGGGTTTTAAGATCTGACACTTCTTTCTAACGGTTCTTCGTGTTCTACTCCCTGTTGCTCAAAAATTTTTTAACAGATAAAAATTGAAACATTATGAAGAATGATGTCATGCCATCTGTTGTCCAGATGGAAACGGAATTATTGAAAAGATTGGTTACAGAAGTTAAAGAAACCGTTGCTACAGACCTCAACGTGCCTCAGAGAAAGAAAAGCACTTTCAGCGTAGTTGACCTGTGGAATATTCACAGGAAAGCTAGGTCTGCAAGCAGCACTCGGAAATGGGGAATATAATTATAACTATTTACCTCAGATAACTCGTCAATTTTTTCACAGCACCGGTTTACCGGTGCTTTTTGCTTTATATAAAGGTCATAAGATGCTATAAATCAGTCAAAATATTCTTATTGCATCTTCGTTTAACTTATTGTATTTTAGTTGACCCCTAACCGGGCAGATTGACCAATATCCATTGTATGAAAACCTTTGTACTCATAGGTTTATTACTGCTTTTTGGTTTGGTGTATTGGACTGCAGCATCCGGACAAACTATCTCCGGCGTTATCAATTCCTATTACCAGGTCACTGCGATCAATACTGTTACCAATACAATTACGGTGAATTCAAGTTCCGGATTAAGTATTGGTATGAAGGTGCTGATCATAGAAATGAAAGGAGCTTCAATCAACAATTCCAATTCTTCTTCTTTTGGAAATATCTCTGCAATAAATGATGCCGGTAATTACGAATTTAATTATATCTGTAACATCAGCGGCAATGATGTAATGCTTCAATATCAGCTTTTGAATTCTTATGATCCTACCCAGCAGGTTCAGATGGTTTCTGTTCCGGTATATGGTTCTGTGACGATAGGCGGCACCGTTAGTAGCTCAGCCTGGGATCCTGTGGCTGGTACGGGAGGCATCGTTGTGCTTGAAGCTACAAACAGCATCACACTAAATGCTGATATCGATGTCAGCGGACAGGGTTTTCAGGGTGGTGCTCTGATGAATTATGTCATACCTCCATACAACTGCAGCTGGGCCGTAAATGTGAGTGACTATTTTTTATCTGTGCCTACTTCCGATGCTTTTCATTCAGGTGGTAAGAAGGGCGAGGGGGTTAGTGCTTATATTACCAATGAGGATTACGGCCGGGGTAAGCAGGCAAATGGTGGCGGTGGGGGCAACAATAACAATACAGGCGGGGCAGGTGGTGCCAATTACGGAGCTGGCGGTAACGGCGGCCAGAGAACTATGGAATCAGCATTCCAGTGTCATGGTACCAATCCCGGAGTTGGGGGTTTGAGTCTGTCAACTTATGGTTATACCATTGCTCAAAACAGAATTTTTTTTGGTGGCGGCGGAGGATCGGGTCATGAAAACAATGGCGTGGGAACACCGGGAGGAAACGGTGGAGGTATTATCATCCTCACGGCCCCGGTAATAACCGGATCGGGAAATTCAATTCTTGCCAATGGGACAGTACCGGTCAATCCAACAAATACAATTCCTACTGTTGCTGACGGCGATGGTGGGGGTGGTGGCGGTGCGGGAGGAACTGTTATCATTAATTCTCCCAGTGTTACCGGTAGTATAACTGCACAGGCGAATGGAGCAAATGGTTCCAATTCCAGCAATAATGTGAACGACTGTACTGGTCCCGGCGGTGGCGGAGGTGCTGGTGTAATTTGGGTACAGGGCGCATCTTTCCCTCCGGCCATAGCGGCTTCGGTTACCGGAGGAAGCAATGGAGTTGTAGCAGCAACCTCAAGCATCGTGGCTTGTCGTGGTTCGGCAAATTCAGCCACTCCGGGTGCAACTGGTCTTACACAAACCGGTTATGGTGCTCCAATGAATACAACTTCTGTTTGTGCTGTTTTGCC
>DATJWE010000180.1:0-9553 GCA_035501475.1 Puia sp.
AATTTGTTCAACAACGAAGGTTTCCCCGCCGTATCTTTTCGAACAGATCAATGGAAGGGTGTAACGGAAGGAGTGAAGTATGCGATAGAGAAATGATCAAAAAGTTCATTTGATGCTGTTGTCATTGACTTTTTGATTGGTGTTGGCATTCATTTGGTAAGTCAATATCTCGCCGTTTTTTAATATCTCCACAATTCTATAACCCCTGTATTCGGTTCCCCAGTTTCCTGCAATATGCGAATCGAAAAAGTATAACTTATCCTTGTGTTCTTTTACATTATCCTGGTCGTGATCATGACCATGAAATATTACTTTAAGATTGGATTGTTTGCTGAACAATTCTACCAATTCGGGGCATTCATGACCGCCTTTAGTCCATTTGAAAGGCGTGATATGCATGAATATGATCAGATGTTTTTTAGATTGATATTTCTCCAATTGTTCCTGCGTCCATTTTAAATCGGGACAAATGTAGTTGCCTTTTTCATCTGCTGTATTCAATATCAAAAATCCGGTATCATTTTTTTCAAATGCGTAATGCCAGGGAATATTCCAGGTTTTTTGCCAACTGTCTGCATCGATCATATCATGGTTGCCGTGCGATACATAATAAGGCATGGTTAATCTGTCCCATTTCTTTTTTACCTCGGGAAGAAAAGAAATATCATTGTGAAACATATCACCATTGATCATGGAGAAATCGGTTCCACGTTTCTCATGTTCTTTGTTCAGCCAGGCAACCATATTATCATGATGAAATTCATAATTGGTATCAATCTGGCCATAATGACCGTCAGAAGCATGCGCAAAACGCAATTGCACATCGCTGATTGGTGGCAGACGAAAACCGTCTGAAGCAAATGATCGAAGCGAATTGCCGGCACCAATAACGCAGACGGCCTTGAGCGTTAGTTTGATGAATTCTTTTCTTGAAACGGGCATAGAAATTATTTTTTAATCGAGAGGATAATCCATCGATTCGTAAAATTATCAGGCGCTTCAAGCACGATTTTATAGAAAGTGGACGGATTATTTTTTGTACTGAATTGATAATGCCCCCGGGATATGGGGACTTCGGTGATCAAAATATAATTATCCATACCACCTTCCTTAAAATAATTACTGGTAGAGAGCCATATCTTCAGGTTCCCCTGTTTATCCCATGTTTTCCAGTCCAGAGATATGCTGTCATTAGAATAATTTGCGTGGAAATCGCTGACAGATATTTTACCCGTCAACGCAAGACCATCGATTTCCATTTGCCGTTGTGTAGGAATTTTCAATTGGAAATATCTTGCAATTGTCGGCATGATATCCACGATACCCGGGTTGTCATCATAAAAATACGAATTCAGATTGGGAAGATTGCTGACCATCCAGGTTGTTCTTTCTCTGTCTGACTGTCCTCCATGGCCGCGTCCTGATTTAGCGTCCCTCCCGTGGTCTGTTGTGATAATGATCCCCCAATCTTCCGGGTAATTTTTCTTCCTGAATTCAATGGCAGTCCAGATTCTTTCTATCTGCTTGTCCAGATAGGCAACGGCTTCATCCTGTTCTTTACTGGTTCCGTAGCGGTGCCCGATATCATCCGTGTATTCCAAATAAATCCAGGAAAGGTCGGGTGCGTGATCACGGATGCATTTTGCTGCTTCATCAATCACCCGTTCGTCGATGTTATGGATATATAAACTTTGTTTGTCGTGAGGAAACTGAACTGTATCGAGTTCATACCCGTCAGCCACATAATCGAATTTGATATTTCCTGTCTGAGGCAGGGCTTCTCCCACCAGTTTTGTTCGGTTATCCGTCCACGTTGAAAATATCCCGATCTTTTTTTCAGGATATTGTTGCTTGAAAAACCGGAAGATGGTCCAGTAATGATAATTGGGATCCTTGATATCATTGTCCCAGACATTGTGTTTATTTACCCAGGTGCCGGTAAGCAGGCTGTTATATCCCACAGCAGAAATGGTCGGTGTTTGGGAGTAGCTGGCTCTTTCTCCGCCCACATGCGCTCTGGCATAGCCACCAATGGCAGCGATTTTCTTCATGGCCGGAGTAGGATCTTTTTCAATCACATCGGCAGGAATGCCGTCTGCAATGATGAAAACAAATTTCTTTTTTGTTTCCTGTGAGAAAGATAAAAGCGGAATCAAAAATACAAGCACGAAACAAACCCGGACCTTCATACTTATGCTCAAATTTTTAAAATAAGAAATCAGCACATGCAATATAGCCCTGATTTTGCTCCTGTTTTTTTAGAATTATTATCAATTTGATAATTCTATCATTTTACAGGAGCGACTTGTCATGGTCAGCCATTCTGCCATTCGTTCCGATGTTGACTTGATACACTTGCATATTGTTACTGAATTCAAATTATGAATTCGATTGTTCCGTTGAGAACCGCCCCGGATGGTGTTTGCAAATCAGTATGGCTAAATCAAAAATCATTCGTATCGCAATGCCTCGATAGGATTTAAGCGTGAAGCTTTCAGAGAAGGATATAATCCGGCAAGAAGACCAACAAGGGAACAGATTACAATCCCTAACACAACCCATATCCAGGGAAGAACAAAGCTGGTATGTAAAAATATGGAGAACACGTTTCCAATAGCAATACCCAACACAATTCCAAACAAGGCACCCAGCAGACTGATAATAATAGATTCGAACAGGAACTGCCTTCTTACACTGCTCTGGCGGCCACCGATGGCTTTTACAAGGCCTATCTCCTTAGTTCTTTCAGTTACAGCAACCAACATGATATTCATAAGTCCTATCGCTGCCCCTGCAAGTGTGATGATACCTATTATCACGGCACTCCAGGTAATGAAACCGAGGTTCGTTAGAATTTCTTCAACCAGTTTGTCGCTTTTATCAATCACAAAATTATTTGCCTCTGTCGTATTCAACCTGCGGATCGGCCGGAAAGTACCCTCGGCTTCACCAATGGCTTCGTCTACGACCGATACTTCCTTCACTTTGACTTCGATTACAAACGAAGCATGATTTGAATTGAAAAAACGCCGGATATTATTATAAGATGTCAGCACGCTATTATCCCAGTTTCTGCCGATGCTGGCTCCTTTTGAATCAAAAGCACCAATAATCCGATACGGAAGGTTATTTACTTTTATTATCCTTTCAATTGATTTTTCAGGATCTCCACCAAAAAATTTTTTTACAAGTTCACTACCAATTATGCAAACATTTCTTCCGGACTGAATATCCAGTTCATTTAGTCCTCTTCCTGCAATGATTTTAAATCCATTCAGTTCAGGATAATTTTCATCGCCGCCATTGACCAAAACGGTTGGATTGGTTTTTTTGCTTCCCATTGAAACAATGGCATTATTGACTCCGTCAAGATTTAAGGATATGGTTGCCGGGAATAAGAAATCATGTTTGAATGCTTCAGCTTCAGTCTTTGTTATTTCCTTTGAAAAATCTGACTTTTTTTCTTTTCTCTCGCCTTTTTTTTGCTTTCTCGCTTGTTGTCGTCTGCCCTGGAAAAAATTAAGGTTTTCATAGTGAATGGTGAAGCCATTCGCACCCATGGCAGCAAAACTTTCGGTGAACTTTTGTTTCAGGGCTTCAATAGCGGTATTTATCCCGACCAGGGCCATTATACCAAATGCGATGATGGCTACGGTTATGACTGTACGTAGTTTATTGCCGCGTACCGAGCGATAGGCGAGGGCAACAATATCCCGAAACATCATGTGACTAAGAAAAACTAAAATTAAGGGTTTTAAACTGATTATAGCGATGGATTTAAATCAGGTGCTATAATCAACATTTTTTTAAGGATTCGGGCAAAATGTTTTTTTCATTATTTTGTGTGAACTTAGTAAGGCCTGCTTAACGATTTGCTTCTATGCAGTTTCTATTAATCACATGGAATAGCTTCAAACTTGCAATTGCCGAATTGCGAACGAATAAAGTCAGGACCTTTCTATCTCTTCTGGGAATTACATTCGGCATCTTCAGTATTATCAGTGTGCTATCTACCATAAGCAGCATGAAAATTGCGATTACCCAGGAGCTGAATGCGATCGGTAATCATGTCATTTTTGTTCAGCGATTTGAAAATTCTACAGACAGTGATTATCCCTGGTGGAAATTCATCAGACGGCCGGAAGTAAAATATGCGGAAATGAACGAGCTGTTCCTCAAACTACCAGAAATAAAAGACATGGCCTTCCTGATTAACATTAATTCAAGCGTAGAAAATCAGGGGGATCTTGTTTCAGGGGTGAACTATTATGGCGTGTCGGAGAGGTTTAATGAAATTGAGAATTTTACGATTGGATATGGCCGTTATTTCCAGCCGTCGGAATTTCATACCGGCGTGAATGTAATTGTAATGGGTTATACCATTGCGGAGGAATTATTTGGAACGGCGGAAAACGCACTCAACAAGAAAGTCAGGTTGAGGGGAGGAAAGGTAGGAATAGTTATTGGCATAATAAGTAAGCAGGGTAGAAGCATTATCAATGCATGGGACTATGATCATTCAATCATCATTCCTTATGCCTTCCTGAGACAATTTGCAAGAGAAGAGTTTTCAGATCCGATAATTATGGTCAAGGGAAGTGATTTTATGTCCATTGATGATTTGAGAAATGAAATAAAGGGGGCAATGCGTTCCATACGAAAACTGCAACCGAACCAGGATGATAATTTTGGACTTAATGACATCGGATTTATTACCAGGTTTCTCGAACCTCTTTTTACAGGTCTCAACATTGGAGGATGGGCTATTGCCGTCCTATCCCTCTTTGTCGGGATGTTTGGAGTGGCGAATATCATGTTCGTTACAGTTCGTGAGCGAACCAATCAGATCGGCCTGAAAATAGCTGTGGGTGCAAAGAAGATAAACATAGTGGCTGAATTTCTTCTGGAGTCAATTTTCCTCTGCATCATCGGAGGCGCAATAGGATTGCTTGCTGTGTTTATTTTGACCCTGATTTTCTCGGCGATAATGAGTTTCCGGGTATTTATTCCTCTTGATATTATCGGACTTGCCGTATCTATTTGTATATTGATTGGGATCCTGGCCGGCATCATCCCGGCGATTAAGGCTGCGAATATGGACCCTGTTGTAGCCATAAGGTCTACCTAGAAATGTTTCTCTTCAGCTGTTGTTGGCCCCCCACCAGCATTTATTTTTAACCCTCAGTCTGGCGCAAGCATATCCGATGATACTAAATGCAAAATAATAATTGGATGACCGATAGTCGGACCGGCTTGTGCCTGTTAATTGTTGTTGAGAAGATTTGACTGGAATCAAATCGCCTGCTTCTTCTGCAGATCGTCCTGGTGTTTCCATAATTCCTGAAAAGCAGGACTATTATTTTTCAAAAATTCAAAGTTGCCTTCGGCTACAATATTTCCCTGTTGAAGTACATAGATATAATCGAACATCCAAAGCAGATGAAGCCGGTGCAATGAAGAAACGATAGCCTTATGTGAAAACGCAGAAAATAATTTTTTGTAGATATTCGATTCTGTTTTGGGATCGACGCTGCTGGTCGGTTCATCCAGTAAAACAATTTCACTTTCCCTGGCAGCAAGAATGCCGCGGGCGAGGGCAAGTCTTTGTTTCTGTCCACCTGAAAGATTCACTCCTTTTTCCTGGATGGAAGAATCAAGTCCCCGGGGCAACTGGCTGATGACTTCGGTGAAATGAGCTGTCCGGCAGACATCATTGATTTCCTCTTCGCCGAATGGCAATCCCAGTGTGATATTATATAAGATGGTATTCTCGAATATTTCGGGCTCCTGTGGGAATAAAGTGACCGTTCCATTTACTACCGGGAATGGATATCCTGCATTATCAATTTTCAATTCGACCCCGGGTTCGGGTTCATATAAGCCACGCAGGAGGGCAAGCACTGTTGTCTTTCCGCTTCCACTTTCTCCGATAAAAGCAATTTTCTTGCCGCGTTGCAATTTAAAATGAAGATGGTGAAGACTCTGTGCACCATGTTGGTCGTCATAAATTTCCCTGTGCGAGAAATTTAATCCGGATATTTCTATTTTTTGCCAGTTCTGAGGTAATGCATTATCCCTGTCGGGCCGGTGATGTTCTGCATATGCGCTCTCGATATTTGACGCCGTTAGTACATCGGTGTTATATTGAATGATCTGGTTATATTGCCAGGCCACGTCATGAAATACACTGGTAAACTGGTTGACGAAACCAAGCAAGGCAACCAGGCCTCCGACAAAAAATGGTTTTCCCGGTTCCCAGTGTTGATAGATATAACCGAATGTGATAATCCCATATGTCAATACGATGAGCATATCGGCCGTGAACCATTTCCATTCGTTGATGATTGCATTTTTTCGGAACGGTTTCAATAAATCCTTTATCCTGGCTAACAGACCATTCTCCATACTTTTTTCCAGCCGGAGCGTGATAACTGTCATGATATTCGACAAACTATCAAAAAGTGTTGCTGAGACGATATGTTCTTTCTCGTTGATTTCTTCCTGCGTGCGAATGATGGGCTTATCAAATTTGAATATTACCCAAATGATCACAAATCCCAAAGCCACTCCAATGCTTCCGAACAAAGGAGAAAAATAAATCATCGCACTAAAGGAAATAATAAATTTGGCCAACGCATGCAAATACATGAAACCTCCATCGAAAAAACCTTTCAACGCTTCATAAGCTTTCCGGATACGATTGATTGTTGCTCCACTGTGATGATCCTGGTGCCATTTTACCGGGAGATGCAGGGCCTGATGATATCGTTCATGCAAAAAATTCCGGCTTAGATTAAATGCGAGCTGGCGTTCCATGATCCTGGCTGGCCCGTGAAAACACCATTCCAGAAATTTTAAAATGATGATAATGCCGGTAAACAGACCGGTATAAAAAAGAATATTGTTTGAATCTTTTTGTATTCTGTCAATAAACCAACCCAATACGATTGGGTTTGCTGAACCTGCAATATTGGCAAAGATGAAGAGAATATAAACCAGCACATATCGCCTGCGCTCATGGCGTGCATATTTCCAGGCAGTCCTCAGAAGTGATATATAGGAGTTGGTCATGGCTGTAAGAAAATGATTTGAGCATTTTTATTTCCAGGCTCTGCCTACCCAGGCCTGCATTCGGGCCCGTAAAGGTTTCTCGCCAAATTTCGAAGCAATTTCCTTTTCAACCTGATTGCGTATAGTATCTACCAGAGAAGGATCTCTTTCGCAGATAAAACCATAGACCGGATTTCCCTCCACTATTCCAATAGCCATTTCTTTTGCGGTCGGACTGATGAGATCTTTCTTAACAGGATTAATTTCAATATTTCTAAAACCAGCCGCTTCCAGCAGGGATCGAATTTCCTTTTCATCATGCATCGAAAAAGTAACCTGGTAAAATACAGGAGGGTTGTCCGGAAAATAACTTTTCACAATATTATTGGCGAGATAAAATACTTCATTGTTTTCTATACTATCCCAGGTATTGAATAATAAACTTCCCGTGGGTTGAAGCACACGGTAGGCTTCTGCAAATGCTTTTGGTTTATCGGGCATGAACATAAAACCGAACTGGCATACTACCATGCTGAAGCTGCGATCGGCAAAATGAAGATCCTGTGCATCGGCAATATACCATTCGACCGGTTTTCCTTCATTGGCTTTTTTTGCTATGGCGAGCATATCCTGGTTTAGATCCGTTGCAACCAGATGTACTGCGGGAGGGAGCAGGTGTCTCAAATAGCGGGTAACCCTTCCCGTTCCACAGGCAATTTCCAGTACCGTATCCATTTTTGCCGGATCAATATAACTTACAATATCCTTCGCGTAGGGTTCAAACAAAACCGGGCCGAGATAACGATCATATTTTTCAGGAACTGAACCCGCGAAACTGGAAACAGAAGCAGCCATAATTTTTTAAGAAATTTTTCCAATACAATTTAGCAAAAATATCATGCCCTGGCCGCAAATCACAAGGAAATACATCTATGTGCACCTATGTAGTAAATTTTTTTTACCACATAGACAAAGTAGAAACATAGGCTCACATAGATTTTATTTGTTAAAGGTGAGTGTGAGGTATTTAATAAATCATCTTAGATATCACTCCAATACTTTTTCTAATATCTTTCCGGTCTTTTTATCCTTGATGATAACTTTCTTCGCACCATAATGTGTGACTTCTTCTTTTACGAGATAGTGATCTTTATCATATTCTGTCAGGTGACTGTCTTTACTCACTCCTGTTTTACCTCTCCAGATTTCCAGTTTCACAGGTTCCCAGATTTTAGATTTGGCAGAACGATAACATGCATCGAGGATTGCATTCACCACGTATCCGTCGTAAAAAGTTTCTTTTGGCTGTTTCCCCTGTTCCAGGGAATTGAACATATCCGTGAACATATGATTATACCCCAGATCATTGATCTCATCACCAACCGGGAATAACCAGCCTGTGTTGCTTTCTGCTTTTTCAGCAACATAGTCAGCTCCTTTGCCGGTGGTGAACATTTCAAACCCTGTGCGCAGAAAATTATTAATCCAGATGGTTCCTTCCGTACCCATCACTTCATCGCGGAGATCCATTCCGCCACGGAAAGTCCAGCTCACTTCAAACTGACCGATTGATCCGTTTTCATATTTCACCAGTGCAATGGCGTGATCCTCTGCATCGATCGGTTTGACCTGGGTATCGGCCCAGCACATCACTTCAATCGGTTTGATATCCTTACCGATAAAATTTCTCGCAATTTCAATGCAATGACATCCCAGGTCGAGCATGCAACCACCGCCTGCCTGCTCGATATCCCAAAACCATTCGCTGTGCGGGCCTGGATGGGTTTCTCTTGATTTCGCCCAGAGTATTCTGCCCAGTGCACCATTCTTTACACTTTCATAAGCTTTCAGAAATTTCGGAGTGTAGACCAGGTCTTCGAGATAACCATTAAATATACCAGCGGTTTCAACGGCTTCGAGCATACGCTTGGCTTCAGCGGCAGTTCTTGCGAGGGGTTTTGTCGTGATCACCGCTTTTTTGTGCTTGCAGCACAGTAATACAGCTGCTTCGTGCAGATTATTCGGCAGTGAAATGCAAACCACATCTACTTCAGGATGTGCGATGGATTCTTCCATATTTGTCGTCCAATGTTTGCATCCATAATCTTTTGCAAATTTCCTGGCACTTTCCTCCCGGCGTGAGTAGATGCTCAGGATGGAGTCCTTACTTCTTTGTCCGATGAGTGCATCAGCATAAAAGCGTCCGATAAACCCGGAACCCAGCATAGCAATTCGTTTCATAGTTTATTTTTTTGTTTGATATTTTATTTATTACTGAATAAAATGTTTATGTACTGGCCAATTGTACCGGTTGTTTTTTCTCCCTGAAAAAAAGGATGAAATAAATCAACACACCTAAAGCAATATATGCAGGTACGAACCATATCTTTTGCCAGTCATGTCCGTTACCGATTTTGTATTTCTCTACAACAAATCCTGAAAACCGGGTTCCGATGAACATGCCTACGCCATAGGTTGCAAAAGTAAACAAACCTTGTGCTGC
>DATJWE010000181.1:0-5061 GCA_035501475.1 Puia sp.
GTCCTTGATCGCGATTTCGGATGATGATGGCAGTGAGTGGTATCCCAGCTTGCCGATCGTGGGAAGAGGTAATGTGCAGCCGGCGCTCGTGCAAAAGAAGAATGGAAATATCATGGCCTATATGCGTGACAATGGGGATGAGCCAAACCGGGTGCAGGTCAGTGAATCTGCTGACAATGGCTATAGCTGGTCGGCTGCTCAAAAAACAAATATTCCGAATGAAGCTAGCGTCGAAATCCTTGCCCTGAAAGACGGGCGCTGGTTGTTTGTGGGAGATGATGAGGATGACGGAAGATATCGCTTAAGCATGTACCTTTCCGACGACGAAGGCAAAACCTGGAAATGGAAAAGAACACTGGAAAATGTTCCGAAAGGCGAAGGAAGTTTTTCCTATCCCTGCCTGATACAAACAGGTGACGGAATGATACATATCAGCTATTCCTATTCATTGGGAAAAAAGGGCGAATCCATTAAATATGTAGTGATCGATCCCAAGTCCATTCATTGAAGCATTCACAAAAAAAATTTCTAAATAAAATGAATCGTCGATTATCCGGAATTTCTGCCGTCACGATTGCATTAGTGATGATACTGACCGGCCTGCACAATTCTTCAAGAGGACAAACTGTTTCAGAAAAGAAAATAAACGAATGGATAAAAAAGAAAGAATGGGCAAATGGCTTAACACTCAATCTTCATCCAAGCGTAAACAAAGATTCTTTTTATGTCGCTTATCATCGCAATCCAAAATTATGGGATGCTGCATTTGCCTTTTTGCGCGACCAGGATTTAAAAACAATCAAGCCCGGCAAATATCCCATTGTCGGTGATCAGGTATTTGCCAATGTTACCGAAGCGCCTTCGCATAAAATGGAAGAAGTAAACTGGGAATCACATAAAAATTATATTGATCTGCAATATATCATCACCGGAAAGGAAATGATCGGTATTGCTGACACTTCGAAGGCAACCATAACCAAACCCTATACACCAGACGCAATCAATTATACAGCCGAGGGGAAATATTATATTTCAGAGCCTGACCAATTCTTTCTTTTTTTCCCGAATGATGCTCACCGGCCGACTATTAAAGTGGATGGCTATGATGTGGTAAAAAAGATTGTCATTAAAATCCAGACTGCAAAAGCAGAATAAATTTTGAAAAACAGTTTTTTAATAGAAAAATTTGTCATGATAATTCTTACACATTAATCGTTGATTATGGAAGTATATAATAAAACCTCAAGACGATCTTTTGTAAAAAGGATGGCTACGCTGGGATTGCTGGGCGCAGGGCTGCCCACAATCGCAGGAGCAGGAATCCTGAGCAGGAAAAAACAGGAACCAGGTTTTGAGAACGATTGGATTCCTGCAGATTTTGTCAGCGGAAAAAAATTTGTTCCGGTCATGCTCACGCCTTATAAACATGACGGACAAATTGATTATGACGGGCTTTCCAGACTGATGGATTTTTACACAGCTGCCGGCGTAAAAGGTTTTTTCGCGAATTGCCAGAGCAGTGAAATGTATGCCTTGAATCCGGACGAAAGATTGGCATTGACAACATTCGTAGTGAAACGGGTCAATGGTAAAATGTCGGTTGTGGCTTCAGGATCTTTCGGCGATAGCCTTGAAGAGAAAGCTGAGTTCACAAAAAAAATTTATCACACCGGAGTCAATGGAGTCATCACGATTACAGGGCTCATTGCCAAACAGGATGAAACAGATGATCAGCTGATGAAGAATTATGACAAATTTTTTTCACTGACAGAAAATATTCCTCTCGGCACATATGAATGTCCCGCACCATACAAAAGAATTCTTACGCCGACAGTTTTCAAATATTTACTGAGTACAGGACGCATGGTATATCACAAAGACACGACCATCGATTTTGAGAAGGTGAAAGTGAAGATAGAACTATCTAAAGGTAACAAGATTGAATTCTATGATGCCTGTGTAGCCAATACCATGTATTCTTTGCAGGCAGGCGCCAAAGGGATGTCGGCCATTTCCGGAAATTTTTATCCTGAGATATTGGTTTGGATGTGCAATAATTCCACCAATCCCGACAAACAGGAGGACGTGAAATATATCCAGGCACAACTGACAAAGACAGAGGATATCATTGCACAATATTATCCACTGAGCGCAAAATATTTTTTGAATAAAAGAGGTTTGCCCATTGAAATCAGCAGCAGACTGAATCCTGATCCATTGACAACTTCGCAAAAACAAGCTTTGGATAATGTGTATACCACTTTGATGGGATGGTGCGACCGGATTGGAATTAAACCTCTGAAAATATAGTTCTTGTTTTGAATCATGACGGATAAATGTTCCTCTTTATTAAACCGGTTAATATTGATGTCTTCCCTGGTTCAAACGCGCAGTCAGTTCGTCTTTCTTAATCGTAACCTGTTTTCCCATCTGCTTTCCGTTGCGAAAAGTATTTGCCGTGATCTGTGTTGCACCGAAAGGAAAACTTATCGCTTCACCGGTATATTTAGGATAAAAAGGATCAGGGTTTGTGCCATCAAACGTATAATAAATATCAAGCCCCTTGATTTCAGTAGACATTTTCACTGATACTGTTCTGTCATTGTTCCTCACCGGGGTATACATCACATTGTACACACTTAGCGCATATTTTATTTCTGCAGCATCCAGCCTGGGAAAATGTGCTTCCATTCTCTGAATAAAATCATCCCAGTTGCGGCTTGCTTTCGGGCTCCAGTAAACTTCAGCCAATGCAAGCCCACGGGGCCAGGTCATATATTCCACCTGCCGGAAATTGGATACCCTTTCAGTCCACAAATTCCCCTGTCCGCCGAGAATATATTTTTCATCAACGCTGTCAGGCACCGGATCATAATGATAAGAATCGGTTAACCTGCACATGCCATAAGTAGGCGGCTCTACACTTGTCTCTCCCTGGTAAAGATCAAGATAACAATAGTCCCAGGGAGTCATCACCACATGATGATTCATTTTTGCTGCCTGAATTCCTCCGCTCATGCCCCTCCAACTCATCACTGTAGCTTCAGGAGCCAGGCCACCTTCCAGTATCTCATCCCAACCAATCAGTTTTTTTCCTTTGCTTTTCAAAATCTGTTCAACTCTTTTCACAAAATAACTTTGTAATTCATCCACGTTATTCAGATGCTCATCCGACATGCGCTTTTTACATTTCGGGCAATCGGACCAGAAGCCTTTATACGCTTCATCTCCTCCCACATGAATATATTCGAAGGGAAAGAGAGCCGCGAGTTCTGTAAATATTTTATCCAGCATCATAAAAACAGAATCGTTACCAATACACAACGCATTATCATCTCTTGTCGGACTGCGAAACCCGGCGTTTACACTATACTGGAGCTGTGTGCAGGAAAGATTGGGGAATGAAGCAATCAGAGCGAGACTATGCGCCGGTACATCGATTTCAGGAAGGATCGTAATGTTCCGCTCTTTTGCATACCGGATCATTTCGCGCATATCTTCCTGCGTATAAAATCCACCATCAGTCGCCGGTTCATTTGCCAGGGCTGGAAGAAATTCTCCCCAGAGCCCTGTACGTTTCACGCGCCACGCCCCCACATTGGTAAGTTGGGGAAAGCTTTTGATCTCAATCCGCCAGCCCTGGTCATCGCTCAAATGAAGATGGAGGATATTGTATTTGTATTTTACCATCTGGTCCATGTATTTCTCCACTTCTTCTTTCTTAAAAAAATGCCGGCTCACATCCAGCATGAGTCCGCGCCAGCCAAAGCGGGGATAATCAGTAACGGCTACGCAGGGAGCGCCCCAGTTGATATTTTTCACTATTGAGGCATTTTCAATTTCAGCCGGAAGCAGTTGTAAAAAGGTTTCTATGCCATAATAAATTCCTGCCGGCTTATTGGCCGTAATAATGACCTTTTTGGGAGCTACGGAAAGCTTATATCCTTCGTCGCCGATTTCCGTATCAGGATTTTTATTTAGATTGATTTGAATGATTCCGGTACCGCCTCTGTTCAGTGTGGCATGATAACCTGTTGGAATAGTGAGCCGGTTGATTAAATCCGCAATGGGCTGTTTTATTTCAGGGTTATCCTCAGCGCCGATCGTGATATTTAAGGGAAGTGTAAAATAACCCGTGTTTTTGATTAACTTAACCGGCTGGGGAATGATTGCTATATTGTCCTGTGCTGAAATTTTTACCAGGTCGAAAAATACTGCCAGGAGAAGAATTATTTTTTTCATATTACTACGATCTTTTGAGCATTAAAATGAACAGATAAATTAAAATAATTTTGGCAATTGCGGTAAAATGATCGGTGAATAATTTTCTGACCTGAGTTTGATATGATCTATTCCATCGTATTTCTTAATAACCATATATGAAAAGGATATTCTTTTATTGCTCAGTCTGTATCTGCCTGATGGCATTTACGCATATTGTATCCCGTTACCAGAATGGATGGATTTCTCTTTTTGATGGTAAATCACTCGCCGGCTGGAAAGTGGGTGATAATGCCACCACTTTCCGGGCAGACAGCGGCATGATCATCGTGCATGGCAAAACAGCCCATCTTTTCTACGATGGGGATGTGAAGCAGCATCATTTTAAAAACTTTGAATTCAAAGCCGACGTAATGACAAGGCCAGGCGCTAATTCGGGAATTTATTTCCACACCGGGTTTCAACAGGGCGGCTGGCCGCGAAAAGGATATGAAGTACAGGTGAACAATTCACACACAGACTGGCGGAGAACCGGCAGCCTCTATGGCATCCAGGATGTAAAGGAAGTTTATGTGAAAGATAATGAATGGTTCACTGAATACATCAAAGTAGTCGGCAAAAGGGTGATTGTTAAATTAAATGATAAAACAGTGGTTGATTATACCGAACCTGAAAATGTACTGGCACAAAGAGGAGATGATTCACTTCGGGTTATCTCCAGCGGCACTTTTGCTTTGCAGGGTCATGACCCAAACAGCATTGTTTATTTTAAGAATATTATGGTGAAGCCACTGCCTGATTAAATAATTCTTCCCCACTCCCAACCTTGCCGCTCCTGCT
>DATJWE010000182.1:0-5554 GCA_035501475.1 Puia sp.
AAATGGGCATTTAAAAGCTAAACCGTTTTTACCGATCCTGAATTTTTTTGTAGTATCTCAATTTGAACTAAAATAACCACAATAGGCATATAGGATCATAGGGGCACATAGACATTTTTTATCAAGTCTTTCTTTATGAATCCATGTGACTAAGTGGCAAAAAAATAAAATTGATACAATACCAATTTTTCAACTTCTTTATATGAGAAGAATTCCGCTCATCTTCTTTTCTGCCTTTCTTGTTTCTAACGGCTATGCGCAGGTGATTATTCAAAAAGATCCGGAGATTGAAAAAATGGTCAGTGAAATCAATGCAGACAGCCTGAAATTCTGTATCGGCAAATTGGTTAGTTTCGGAACCCGGCATACTTTAAGTCCTTCTACAGATAATAAAAGAGGAATTTCCGCTGCAAGAGACTGGGTTTTTTCCAGGTTTAATGAATTTGCGAAAAACAGTCATGGTCGTATGACTGTCGAACGTGATAAATGGACCTTGCCTGCTGATGGAAAACGCGTGGACACGACGGCGTATATGGAAAATGTGATGGCTATTCTTCATGGGACTGACACAGACGACAAAAGAATTTTTATTATCAGCGGACATTTGGATTCGCGCATAACCAATGTGATGAACCGAAGTTCAGATGCACCCGGAGCAAATGATGATGGGAGCGGCGTTTCGGCAGTGATGGAATCTGCAAGAATCATGAGCAATCATGCGTTTCCCGCCACTATCATTTTTGTCGCTGTCTGCGGGGAAGAACAGGGTCTCCTGGGGAGTGCACATCTGGCTGAACGGGCAAAAATCGAAGGATGGAATGTCGAAGCCATGCTGAACAATGATATTATGGGTAGTAACCACAGCAACGGTACAAATATTATTGACAACACAAGAGTCCGTGTATTCAGTGAGGGGCTACCTGCTGCTGACTTGGAAAAAAAAGCTGCTTCAATTAGACAGTCCGGATTGGAGAATGACGGATATAGCCGCCAACTGGCGAGATATGTGAAAGAAACCGGCGAGCGCTATGTCGCCAATCTTGAAGTTGTTATGGTTTACCGAAGCGACCGTTTCCTGCGTGGAGGAGATCATCTTCCTTTTTCGGAGAGAGGTTTTGCTGCAGTACGCATCACAGAAATGAATGAGAACTACAACCATCAGCATCAAGACGTTCGAACAGAAAATAATATTACTTATGGCGACCTGCCAGAGTTTATGGATTTCGAATACCTGAGAAAAAATACAGGCGTCAATCTTGCCACGCTCGTAAATCTCGCAAAATCCCCTCCTCCACCGAAAGAACCCAAAACGGATGTAAAACAACTTTCGAATTTAACCTATCTCCATTGGAAAGCTCCAGCCACGGGAAAAATAAAGGGCTACTATGTATTGATGCGTGAGACAACAGCTTCACAATGGCAGAAAAAATTTTTTACAACAACAACGGAAATGAATCTTCCCTATTCAATAGACAACTATTTTTTTGCGGTACAGTCGGTCAGCAACGATGGAAATGAAAGCCTGGCTCAACTGCCTTCCATTGCAAGATGACTTTAATTGCTGGCGCTAACCATCAGCGGAGGTGTGCTTGCTGATGAATTCGAAAAATAAAATACTCTTTTCCTGGAGACTGGCAATACCACTTCTGTTTGTGTCCCTCTGGCAATGGCAATGCTGATATAAGATTTATCAGGAAATCCCTGAAGATCGTGCGAAGGGATGGTGTAAATCCCATTATCAGCAACTGTATAATTCACGGTTTTGAGTTGTGAAGGGAGAGTTGAATCAGTTCGCTGGCTTAGGTTTCCATAATAATAAATCTGGATGATAACCCGGCCCCAGGTGTTATTTGGATCGGGAATCCATTTCAGCGTCAGGTCTTTTGTAGTATTCACGGCATTGGGAAAATCAGTAATAGCTTGGACTATCCGCTTGGGTAGGTAAACAGTTTGAGAAGCAGTATCTGCATCTGAACTTCCCTTGATAGTAATAATTACATTTGTTCCGAAAAGCGCCAGCCCTTCATTTAAATATCCTGACTGTGCATAATCAAAACTATAAGTGCTGTCAACACTCCTGTCAATAACCTGCTTATTGACTGATAAATTATCGACACCCGTGATCCTGTTATTGTTGCTGTCAACGAATGCGGCGGAAATATCGATATGAAATTCATTGGTATCACTAAGATTAGTAACCTGATTGGCATTGATCAAAACATAATTATATACTACGGGATCACTGGTGCCAAACCAGGTCCATCCCTTATCAGGACTAACCTCAGTCTTATGGCAAGATGCAAAGCAACTGATGCCGAGAATAAAAAAGAATGGCCTTTTCATTCTTTTTAGAGTTAACCAATCCGCTATAAATATACCTTTAAATCAGAAATTGCAAAAAAATCAGTTCTCACACAAATTCACCACAAAAGGTGAATCGATCCTCGTCAGAAGTAATATAAAAAACCAATCCGGTTTGTCCTTTCATCGTCAAAAAAGCAAAAAATCCTATAAACCAAGCAACATTTTACAAAACTACCCGTATATTTATACGAAGAGTATCGTAAGTTATACGCTCTTACAAAACAATGGCAGGTTTAATGTCAATATAGATTAAGCCTCATGTGTAGTAGAAAAAAACGGGGCTGTTCCCAGCCCCGTTCATATTTTTGTATTCTGCTCCTTTAATTTTTTGGTTACCCAATGTCACGATGCAGGCTCAAGCGCCCGGAATAAAGGAAATTCTGAATCATCTTCAATGATCGGATCCGGATCTTCCCGAAGGACTTCCACGTTTATTTTTAAGGTGGTTTTCTCCCTTGCCAAAACGCAGGAACGCTTGTATGACTGATATCCTTTTTTTCCGAATTGCAGATTAACCTGTGTGGAAGGCAATTGTGTAAAATAAAAGTAACCGTCGGCATCAGTGATCACTTCCTTCGAGTTGTTGGTGCCGGGAGTAATCGCAGATACGACTACTCCTGAAACTGGTTTTTTTGTAATAGCATCAGTTACCTGTCCCTGAATCAGGAAAGGCTCAGATCTTCCATCGGCCGCTTTCAGAGCATATACAAATGAAAGACCGATCGTCAGAAGCAACAGTTGTTTGATCTTTTTCATAAAACAGTGTTTATTGTTGTCGCAATGGTTCTCTCCCGGTATTAAGAAATTCTTCCCAGATATTCTTTACAATTTCTCCTGCGGGCAAAATCTCATCCAGCAAAGCACTTACCTGTCCGATTTCCAATTCTCCTTCCTCTAATTGACCCTCAAACATTCCTTTTTTGGCTCGTCCTTTTCCAAGTAATTCTTTCAATTCATCCGCAGTAGCTCCTCTTTTTTCTGCTTCCTGTATTTGCTCAAAAAACCTGTTTCGGATCATGCGGACAGGAGTAAGTTGTTTCAGCGTCAGCATTGTATCGCCTTCCTGCGCATGAATCACCCGCTCTTTAAAATGATTATCAGATGATGCTTCCACGCTGGCCACAAACCGGCTTCCCATTTGAACACCCTCTGCACCCAACACCATCGCAGCAAACATTTGTCTTCCTGTAGCTAATCCACCAGCCGCAATCACTGGAATTTTTACCGCTCTGCAAACCGCAGGCACCAGTACCATGGTCGTGGTTTCTTCTGTTCCATTGTGACCGCCTGCTTCAAAACCTTCAGCAACTATTGCATCACAGCCTGCCTTTTCCGCCTTTCTGGCAAATTTACTACTACTTACAACATGAACTACTGTAACTCCTTTCTCCTTTAAGACGTTTGTCCATGTATTTGGGTTACCTGCAGAAGTAAAAACAATGGAAATTTTTTCTTTGATGATAATCTCCATATGCTTGTCAATCGAAGGGTACATCAGGGGTACGTTGACTCCAAATGGTTTGTTTGTAGCCGACTTGCATTTACAGATATGTTCCAATAAGACATCCGGATACATGCTTCCGCTGCCTATCAGCCCGAGTCCACCTGCATTGCTGACGGCACTGGCCAGGCGCCAGCCGCTATTCCATACCATGCCTGCCTGAACAATGGGATAATCAATATTAAACAAACGGGTAATACGATTGGAAAAATTAGCCATCCGGAGAGATACATTAAAGCTATAAAGATAATAATGCTCTCTGTATTCTTCTTTGCATTCAAAATTCAGTGGTGTCTTGGTTTAAAAAAAATAACCGCATAGGGCATATAGATACATAGTTTCACATAGCTACGTGTTTCTATGATCCTATATGTCTATCCCGCCATGAGCGGGACAAGTTGTGGTGAAAATTTCAAACGGAGACATTGCTCAAAATTCAGGGATCAGCTTTCCCCAAGGTCGATTTCTGTATTATCGCCGATATTCAGGCTGCGGCTTTCGCCTTTTACTTCTGTATCGCTTCCAATAAGTGAATGAGTGAGTACAATATCAAATAAATCGGCGAATGACCCGATGATGGAATCTTTTATGATCGAATAATTCACAGTTGTTTTTTCACCGATTGCCACATTGGGACCGATGATTGAATTTTTGATAGTCGATCCCGGCGCAATACTCACCGGATGTATGATGATTGTATTGTCCATTTGATGATCAGGGGCAATACTGCTACCGAATTTTTTTAGCAGCTTGGCATTCGATTCAAGCAGGGTTTCCTTCTTACCGCAATCAAACCAGTTCTGTACTTTAAATGACTGAAATTTCGCGCCGTTTTTTATCATGCATTCGATCGCATCAGTGAGATTGTATTCGCCATAACTGGTCAGCTGGTTCTGGATATTATTTTCGAGGCAACTGAATAAAAATGAAGTTTCCTTGATCAGGTAAATTCCCACGAGGGCCATGTTTGATTTGGGAATCTGTGGTTTTTCCACAACACGGTTAATCTGACCATCCTCCTCTATTTCTGCTACTCCGAAAATTCTCGGATCATCTACTCTTTTAACACCTAATGACGAGCATGAGGACTCCAAAACTTCTTTTACATTGAATTCACAAATTGTATCTCCCAGTACAATAAAAATTTCATCATTGCCGACGATTTCTCTGGTCAGCAAAATAGCATGACCGATTCCATATCGCTCATTCTGATAAACAAAATGGGTAGACAAATGAGGATATTTATCTTTTACATAATCCTGTATTTTTTCACCGAGATAACCAACGATAAAAATAAATTCAGTAATGCCCGCCTCCTGCAACTGGTCTACGATAATGCTGAGAATGGTCTTCCCCGCCAGTGGGATCAGTGCCTTGGGTTGAGTGTATGTATGCGGGCGTAGCTTAGTACCGGCTCCCGCCACAGGAATGATTGCTTTCATACATCAAGTTTCTGCTTTCCCGGTTGTTATCTGCTTCAACATGCAGTATTATAACATATTTTGAATCATGATTGGAACTCAAAATATTCAACCGGAAATTTCTCAGATACGATTTCTTGCTTAAAAACGTGTGAAAGTAAGGATTTTTATCTTTTCCTTATTAATTTAAGTCAGGATATCAGACCACAGAGAAAATAATTAATATGATGAAGTATTTTATTTTGGTAATATTGCTCGGTTTTCATTT
>DATJWE010000183.1:0-21842 GCA_035501475.1 Puia sp.
CCAGCCCTTCTTTTTTGTTTTAATCAGGAAATCTCCTTTCTCATCAACGGTAACCAGTCCTTTTGGCGGACGAATATCCCGTTCGCAATAAGGCGAATGTTCCATCAATTGACCGAATTGGCTCAGGTATTTTTGGGGGAAACGGATCGGGCTGAACGATTCTACAATAAACAAACGGTTATGACCATCCGTAAATAAAATCTGGTAAATCGTTCCCCGCGGGATAATGAGGTAATCACCGTACCCGAAATCGATATTTCCATACATGGTCTGCAGCGAACCGCTTCCTTCATGAACAAATATCATCTCGTCGGCGTCGGCATTTTTATAAAAATAATCCTTCATGTTCTCCTGGGGAGCCGCCAATACAATATGCACGTCGTCATTTGTCAGGATAGGAACCCGGCTCTGGAGAAAATCCTTTTCAGGTTGAATGTTAAATCCCTCGAAGCTTCTATGTTTTAGCATTTTTTCTTCAGCGATCTTAGGCATGATATCTGCCGGTGTATCTGTCTTAATGATCTCAGTCGGGGGATGACAGTGATACAATAAGGAGTAATCATTTGAAAATCCTTCTGTCGAAAACAGCTGTTCTGAATACAAGCCCCCGTCGGTTTTTCGGAATTGAGTATGACGTTTATGGGGAATGGACCCCAATGAATGATAATAAGGCATTGCTTAAAGTGTGAGTGGAAAAATAAGGTTTACTGCGATAACAAACGGGAATCATTTCTGCAATGCAAGAGAAAGCCTCAGGAAATAATATTTCCATTTCCGCTTATCAATCCAATATGTAAAATTTCTATAAAATGGCATAGCTACTCGTTCAGGTAAAGTTACTAATTCTTAATTTACAACCGAACAGGAATAAAATGTTGCAAAATTCAGTCGACACAATATCACTGACCACTGCCGGATTAGTGGTCATTAAAAACAGGAAATTGCTGCTGGCGTTCAGCAAAAACAAAAAAGCCTGGTATCTGCCGGGAGGAAAAGTCGATCACGGTGAAACAACAATTCATGCATTGATCCGGGAAATAAAAGAAGAACTAAATATCGATATGGAACCCCATGAGCTTCGCTTTTACACTCATATCAGCGCGCCGGCTTTCGGAGAGAAAAAAAATGTACTTATGGAGCAGGATTGTTTTTTATATGAACTGAAATACCTGCCCCGCCCTGCTGCAGAAATAGAATCGATTCGGTATTTTGATATTACAGCATACGGGACGGAGCAGGCCCGGGTTCCGGGTGTAATAATGATTATGCAACAACTAAAAAATGATAACTATATTGATTGAGCGGCATGCATGAAAAGAATAGGTTTACTATCCGACACGCATAATTATCTTGATGAAAATGTCTTTCGCCATTTTGAAATGTGCGACGAAATATGGCATGCCGGTGACTTTGGCTCTATTGAGATCGCCGAAAAAATAATAAATCATCCCTGGAAAAAAAAGGTCATCGTCAGAGGTGTTTATGGAAATATTGACGACAGGAAAATCTCCGATCTATATCCGGAAGAATTAATTTTTAATTGCGAAGAAGTAAAAGTGCTGATAAAACATATCGGTGGTTATCCCGGAAAATACGCGCCGGGAATAAAAAATACGATATCAGAAGAAGAGGTGAAATTATTTATTAGCGGTCATTCCCATATTTTGAAAATCGTATATGACGACAAACTAGATTGTCTCCATATTAATCCCGGTGCCGCAGGAAACCAGGGATGGCACCAGGTACGCACTATTGTGAGATTTGCCATCGAAGGCAGCAATATTAAAGATTGCGAAGTGATTGAGCTGGGAAAAAGAGGTAGTGAAGCAGTTTGAATAATAGTCGCAAGGGGCAATCAGCTAAATCTTAAAAAATCATCATAAATCCGTGTTATCCGTGAGAACACCCATCAGCACGCTTAACATTTTTGTAATTTTATATTATTCCTCCATTAAAAATTTTAATATGAGTGTAAAACCGAAACATCTTGCCGCATTTCTCATGGGAGCCGCCACCGCATTTGCAGCACACAAATACATGACCATGACGCCCGAAGAAAAAGAAAAACTCGCGGCTAAATTAAAGGATAAAGCACACCGGTTCATGGATGAAGCAGAAACCGCCGCAGGCAAAGCCAAAGATTATTTTTCGGAATTGAAGACCAAGGGCGGTGAAGCATTGAAAGAACATATTGCCGACGCAGAAAAAATATTACAGGGTCTTTTCAGTCACAAATAATTTTCTGATCATGTGCCCGGGTATAGTGGCCTGCCGACAATTTCCCTAAATGGCCAGGGAACTCCGGCAAGAATGAGAATTAAAGCAAGTAAAAAAAACACAAATGCCCTTTTGTATTTTACTTCGTCGCTAACCCCTTTTTTAGACATGCGATAACCGAGGGTAATAAAAACAACAGCGAGTATCATTGCTACGGGATGTTCAATCCAAAAAAATCTGTAGAATTTATTCTTCATCAGGTTTGTTCCTTCCGGAAGAGAAGTTGTAAAAATTCCATACCGGCCAAAAGCAAGCTGAATCAGGCCAATCAGCAGCGCAATATGAGCTGAGATCAATGTAAAAAGCCAGATCTTTCTGTCTCGCTGAACAAAAATTTTCTTATTTAGCCAGCCCGAAAGGCTTTTCCCAATTGATATCAAAAGAAGAAGCAGAATTACCCAGCGTAAAATATTGTGCAGGTAAAGTAATGTCGTTTGCATTGATGACGATTTAGCAACTGTATAGAGATTCAAGTTAAGACAGGGATTCGAATTCAGGAAATCAGGGGTTGGATTGAAGACCAAAATTATAGCATATAATGATATCAAAATTACCTGTCGCCTCTCTGCTATAATTTTTCATTCCACCCAATCCGCGATAAAAACGTTAATGCCATGACCACCTCCATTATTTCTGTTGCTGCTGAACACAATTTTTTTCCCATCAGGCGAAAACATAGGAAAAGCATCAAAACCATTATCGTGGCTAATCTTTTCCAGGCCGGTTCCATCAGGATTTTGAATGTACATGTTAAAGGGGAAGCCTCTCTTGTATTCATGGTTGCTGCAAAAAATAATTTTATCAGTTCCCGGTATAAAATTGGGAGCCCAGTTGGCCTGTCCGTAATGAGTAATTTGTCGTGCATCAGATCCGTCGGCATTGGCTATCCATACTTCCATCTGCGTGGGAGCAACAAGATTCTCGCTGAGTAAGGCCTTGTATTCCCTGATCTCCTCTTCTGTTTTCGGGCGGGATGCGCGCCAGATAATTTTTTTCCCGTCAGGGCTGAACCAGGCGCCTCCATCGTATCCCAATTCGTGCGTAACACGTTTTACTTTATAAGTTGTAAGATCCATAATATACAGGTCAAGATCTCCATCACGAACAGAGGTAAATATCATTTTGCTGCCATCAGGAGAAAGAGTCGCTTCTGCATCATAACCCGGAGTATTGGTGAGCTGTTTAACGATTTTCCCATCCAGGTCGGCCATAAAAATATCATAGCCTGCATAAATCGGCCAGATATATCTGTTGCCATATTTTGATCGATCTGGCAGGGGTGGGCAGGTATCAGCCGTCAAGTGCGTGGAGGCATAGATGATATGTTGACCATCTTTGGTAAAAAAACCGCAGGTTGTTCTTCCCTTACCACTGCTGATGATCTTGTATTCAAATTTCTCGCCGGTTGTTTGCGGCAATTTGCCAATAAACATCTGATCACAGTGTACACCTTCTTCCGGGTTATTTCGTTGAAAGATTAGATATTTCCCATCGAAGCTGAAATAAGCTTCTGCATTGTCGCCTCCGAATGTGAGTTGCTGAATATTTTTAAAATGTTTTTCCTCCGGATAGAGCAGCGTATCTGCAGTAAAAAAGGAGCGAAATTGTTGGACAGATAATTTTCTTGCTGAAAAGGAGAAAATAAATAAAACCAAGGGCAAAATAAAGAACTGGGGTATACCTTTTTTCATTTCTCTGCGTTTTAAAGTTATTGTGCTGCAAAAATGAAACAAGCCCGAATCAAAATTGTCAAAATATTGTCAAAACTCTCTTTACAAATCTGTTAGCTTTGCTACATGAACAAATCGCTTCTATCATTCCTCTTTTTTGTTCCACTCCTGGCCCTCATTTGCAGCGGATGTAACGATGGCTCCGGTGACCAGTCTGATCAAAAAAAGAATTTACTGTCAGGTCCTCTTTTTGCATCGCTGACCGATAGCATCCACCGGTTCCCGAATGATGCTGCTTTGTATTTGAGAAGGGCACAATTGCTTTCACAAAATAACGCTCCGCAAATTGCATATGATGATTACAAGAAATCCTGGTCGCTGAATCCCATACAGGAAGCCGGTCTGCCTTTTGCCGCTAACCTCGCCATACTTGGCAAAACTGCGGAAAGGCTGGAACTTTTGCGTGACTGTATGCAAAAATTTCCAGAAAATCCGGAATTCAAGCGTTTGGCAGGAGAAGCTTATATCGAAGAAGGAAAATCCAAAATGGCGCTCGAGTTGTACAATAATATGCTGAAAAAAGATTCTTCCGATTTCGAGTCATGGTATGAAAAAGGACTCCTGCTCGAACAGTTACAGGATACTTTAGAGGCAATCGTAGCATTAAAAAAAGCGTATCAGCTGCAGCCGGTAAATACATACGCATTGGAATTGGCGCATGTATATGCTGAAAGCAAAAATTCACTGGCCTTAAAATTATGTGATGAAGTGATTAGCCGGGACTCTTCAAGAGAAATGACTGACCCTTTTTTTATAAAAGGGATTTATTATTCTAATACGATGCAATATAACAAGGCGATCGTCCAATTTGATTCATGCATAAGCCGTGACTGGAAATTTACGGAAGCGTATATTGAAAAAGGTGTTGCTTTTTTTAAGCAAAAGAATTATGATGAAGCACTAAATACCTTTCGCATGGCTGGAACCGTCTCCAATACCGATGCAGACGCATACTATTGGATGGGGCGTTGCTATGAAGCAGTAAATAAAAAAGAAGAAGCCATCATTTGTTATGAAAAAGCCCTGGGACTGGATAGGAATTTTGATGAAGCAAGACAAGCACTGAAAAGAGTAAAAGGCTGACACATTAAAATATTTTCTTTTACGCTTCAATTGAGGTAATTCACGCAAAGCCGCCTGGGATAAACAAAGGCGCAAAGGTTCCTTGCATCCCGGCGTTTTACCTTGCGTCTTTGTGTGAAAATAATAATACAGTCGCCAGGAGACTACTGAAAAAATATATCAACTTATTTTTGTAGGTTTAACTCATTAATTTTAGAATATGCCGCTAGTAGCTCCTTCATTATTGGCATCCAATTTTCTGAAACTGGAAGAAGAATGTAAAATGGTCAACGAAAGTGAGGCCGACTGGTTTCACCTCGATGTCATGGATGGTCGATTTGTTCCGAACATTAGTTTTGGAATTCCTGTCATTGAACATATCCGTCAGGTGGCAAAAAAAATATGTGACGTGCATTTGATGATCGAAGAACCGGAAAAACTGGCCGAAGCATTTTGTAAAGCAGGCGCCGATCAATTGATTGTTCATATCGAAACCTGTCGCAACCTGCACAGCAATATTCAGCAGATCAGGTCCCTCGGCATGAAACCGGGAGTGGCCATCAATCCACATACTCCTGTTGAAATGCTTTATGATATTCTCGAAGATATCCATCATGTCTGTATGATGAGTGTGAATCCGGGATTCGGAGGGCAATCATTTATTCCGCATACCCTGAAAAAAATCCGCGACCTTAAACGAACGATTCATGACCGCGGATTGCATGTCCTCATAGAAGTAGATGGAGGAGTTACACTGGAAAACGCAAGGAGCATCCTTCATGCCGGAGCCGATGTACTGGTAGCCGGCAATACGGTTTTCAAATCTCCCAATCCCAAAGATGTCATCAGCCGGCTTAAAAACATGGTTGTTTAGCACATGGCAAAGGATTTATTTTCACAACAGGCATCTTTATACGCAAAATACCGTCCGAGCTATCCGACAGACCTTATAAACTTTATCATATCATTAGTAAAAACGAAGAAAACAGCGTGGGACTGCGCTACGGGAAACGGGCAGGCTGCTTTGCTGCTGGCTCCCTATTTTGAAAAAATAGCGGCTACTGATCTCAGTGAAAAACAAATCAGCCAGGCGATACCTCATCCGCATATTGAATACAGCGTTTGTATGGCAGAAAAAACTCCCTTCAATGATAACAGTTTCGACCTGATCACGGTGGCCCAGGCCTACCACTGGTTTCCCTTCAATCTTTTTTTCAAAGAAGCCACCCGGGTGGGTAAACAAGACTCAATAATAGCCGTCTGGGGATATGGATTACTGAAAGCCTCAGACGAAATCCTGAACGAACCCATCCTCCGTTTTTATACAGACGTGGTTGGAAAATATTGGGATGCCGAGCGCAAATATGTTGACGAAGAATACCGGACCATTCCTTTTTATTTTACAGAACTGCCCCGGAAAAATTTCAAAACAGATGTGACATGGAAATTTGAAGATTTCATCGGCTACCTCAATACCTGGTCTAGTGTACAGCATTTCATCAGGGAAAATCACTACAATCCTGTGGATGAATTTGAAAAGGAACTGAAATCAATCTGGCATGACGGCACAGAAAAAAACTTTTCTTTCCCCATTTTCCTGCGCTCAGGAAGAATTGAAAAATAGTATCAAAATATTTTATCCGGCTTTTCAGAATCACAGACCTGACGAAACGATTAGAGTTTACTATAAATTTGTTCAAGAACCGCCTGTGTCTGAATAACCCACCCCATTTTGTGGTCAGGCCATTTCAGTTCATTTGTTTCCAATAAAGTTTTTAGCATGTCATATCCCTTGTAGGCCTGATCCTCTGAATAAAAACAACTAATCCATTTTTTATCCAGTTCCATCTCCGTTGGCAAACCAAGTCCTCCATTATACCATTCGAAACAGCAGGGCAAACCAATAAAGGAAATATCATCCTGCTGACGCTGCCTGTTATCTTTAAAAAACAAAGAATAAAAATGAACGCAGGCTCTCACTCTTTCACGAATCTGATCGCTGTTTTCAGCAGCCAGCGGCTTAATTCGCCACTTATTATTTTCAGGATAGAAAGGATCTTCCTGCAGACGTTTGTGGACCAGATGATCTGAAGAAAATTTAATGACTGATGAATCATCACCTTTTTCCAATACCAAAACCATGGCGGCCAGCGACAAACTCTGTATATTATATGATTTCTTAGATCCATCAGTAAAACTCAATCGCAACTTTCTGTTTATTTTATCAATTGCCCATTTCCCGGTTTTCATATCAGCACGCGGATTTTCTGTAGCGCTGAAATCAGAAAACAAAAAAAGGCCGGGATACTTTCTTTTATTGGCCAATGAATCCCAGAAAAGTTCATTCCAATGTTTCTCGTCAGCATCATCCATATTCCACCCCTGGCTCAGCAGATCAGTAAGAGCAATTGTATTGAAAGACTTAAGAGAAATCATCGCGGAATCAAGAATTGTTCTTTCGTGTTTCGGTTTATCGTTTTGCGGGTCATCCTTCACAACCCTGTATTTTGTAGTTTTCCATTCACAGGAAACAAGGAATAATCCTGAAACTATAAAGACGTTGAATAATGCGAAAGGTATTCTTCTCATAAAATGATCCTGATATTAATAGGATGACAGGCCAGTTAGTATTTTATGAAATCCGGGGCTAGCCTGGTGATGACTTAAAATTTCCTGCTCGCAAATAAACATAATTTCTTCGTGATTACGTTTTTGTTTGCAGGCAAATGTGTTTAATTTCGACCATCTTAAAAAGTTTCTCATTGAAAGAAGCGCTGCCAATGCTGCTTGCTCTGACGCTGCTTGCCCCTGCATTATCGTCTGCTCAAAAAAAAGCCGCTTTCATTTCAGGAAAAATATTGGATGATAGTGAGAAACCTCTTTCAAAAGTATCAGTCATTATTCTTGGTCATCAATCAGGAATTATCACCTCCGATTCGGGGACTTTTCGAATGAAGGTCCCGGCCGATAAGGCTTTTGCCCTTGTTTTCTCTTATACAGGATACCAATCGGAACAACGCAATTTTTTACTGAATGAAAATGAAGAAGAAAAAATCGTCGTGCGACTGGAAAAAAAACCACAGCAACTGAAAGAAGTAACGGTAACCGATGAACGGGAAAGAAAAGAAGCAGGACTCATTAAGATCAATCCCAAAGAAGCCATCAACATCCCCACCCCGACGGGAGGCATTGAAAGCCTGATTAAGGTTATCGTCGGATCGAACAATGAACTCACTTCACAGTACAGTGTACGGGGAGGCAATTACGATGAAAATTTAATTTATGTAAACGACTATGAAATATTCCGGCCTTATCTTGTCAGCAATGCACAACAGGAAGGCCTGAGTTTTATCAATCCCGAGATGACAAAGAATGTTAGTTTTTACAATGGAGGATATCAGGCAAAATACGGAGACAAGATGTCTTCCGTGCTCGATATTCAATATAAAAAACCGAAAAGTTTTGGCGGTTCCGTGTATCTTGGCCTGCTCGAACAGGGACTGGAACTCGAAGGGTCAGCAATGAAAAATAAATTCACCTACCTGTTCGGTGTCAGAAACAGGACCAACAAAAGTTTGCTAAGCAGCCAGGAAACAAAAGGTAATTATATTCCTTCATCTTCAGACCTGCAGGCCCTGCTTACTTACCAGATCAACAATAACAATTCACTAGAATTACTGGGAATCCTTTCGCAAACAAGATTTACCCTGATTCCCGAATTCAGCCAGCTTACTTCCTCCGTCTTCTCTCCCTACTTTACTTCTAATCTTGCACTGGATGTGTATTTTCAGGGACAGGAACAGGATCGCTACCAGACTAATTTGCTTGGTCTGACCTGGAATCAGCAACTGAAAAAAAACCTTCGGTTGAAATGGATGGTTTCGCATTTTCAGGACAATGAAAATGAATCTTACGATATAATCGGGGATTATCTTTTCGGAGAACGTGATTTTGATAAGAGCAGTTCCACTTACGGGTTAATCACTAATCCCCTGGGCGCAGGCACTTATCAAAACTTTGCCAGGGATCGTTTAGACATCAACGTTTGGAACTTTACACACAAAGGTTACCTGGATTTGGGAAAACATTATATCCAATGGGGGGTAAGCGCCGAAAGTCAAACCGTTAATGATATGCTTCATGAATGGCAGCGGCAGGATTCCGCCGGGTATACTATACCGCATTATACGGATTCGATTGTCCTCAACAATTATCTGAATTCAACCGCAAACCTTGACATTGGCCGCTTCACGGGTTTTATCCAGGACAATATCATATTTAATCATACCAATGACTTTACAATGCAGGCGGGGCTTCGCTATAATTACAACACATTAAATCATCAGTTTCTCCTTTCGCCCCGGATCGGTTTTTCATGGAAACCCCGGGAGTCAAAAAAAGATATTATTTATCGAGGCGCTATCGGCATCTATGATCAGCCGCCATTTTACCGGGAGATGGTAAAACCTGATGGGAGTTTGAATACAGATCTTAAGGCGCAAAAAAGCTGGCAGGTCACCGGCGGCCTCGATTATAATTTTCATGTCGGAGACCGGCCATTTCGTTTCACTACGGAAGCCTATTTCAAATATATGACCGATGTAGTTCCTTATGATATTGACAATGTGCATATCCGTTATTACGGTATGAACGATGCCAAAGCATATGCTGCAGGTGTTGAAATGCGATTGTTCGGAGAACTCGTTAAAGATGCAGAGAGCTGGATCAGCGTTGGACTAATGAGGACAAGAGAAAAAATCAATGATGCTTATTATTATAATTATCAACTGGATTCTCTCAACCAGCCTGTTGACAGCACACTGGTACAGCAGGGCTGGGTCAGGCGACCGACCGACCGGCTCTTCACCTTGGGCATGTATATCCAGGATTATTTATCCACCAATAAAAATTTCAAATTGTATGTAAATGTCATTTACGGAAGCAACCTGCCATTCAATATCCCCGGAAGCATTAAATACCGCAATGCATTGATCATCGATCCCTATATCCGTGCAGATCTTGGATTCAGCGCGTTATTACTTGATGGAGAAAAAAGCAACCGCAGAAGTCATAGCCCGTTTAGAAACATTGAAAATATCTGGGCAACACTGGAAATATTTAATGTCATTGACCGTGAGAACACTATTTCTTATATGCTGATCAAAGATTTTTCGAATACAATTTATGCCATGCCGCAGCGACTAACGCCCCGACTGATCAATCTGAAACTCGTAGCCAGATTTTAGGGATTGATCACCAAAGCCCGGGAGAATCTTTGCGCATCGGCCTCGCCTGGTGCGGGGAGAAAAATATCACACCATCTTTTGCAGCCCTCTTCCAAAAACGACAGCCCCCTTCCCAAACAGGGAAAAAGAGCGTTTCTATTATTTTCATAATTAACTATATATCAAATAGTTATATAATGGCAAGCTAATGGATACCATTATGCCAAACCCGAACTTATGAAACTAAATATTAACTCAATACTCGAAGCTCTGTTTATTCCTAAACCCAATGATTATCTGAAAAGAAATCATACGGATAACCAGTATGGACGTGGCCTGATATTCATCCCCATTCCGGAAAGAACGAGCATTGAAAAAAGAATTTACGACAGGAAGAAATAGCCTGGCACAGGTCTTAACCATTAAACCTTATCCTATTATTCGATCTGCGTCTATGCCAGATCGTTTGATTCTCTGAATCAGACCTTCGGCAGTGAAAGATAAAATAAAACGACTTTCATTTTCATAATCCCGACCTGATTAAAAAATAACCGTAGTATGTTCGTAGGATTTACAAAAGGAGCCTTTCCAGGCTCTTTCTCTTTTATAGACCATGAATTTCCTTCCTAACTTTGGAGCATGACAAAACTCTCCGTGAACATCAACAAATTTGCCACCTTACGAAACAGCCGTGGCGGCAACAATCCTGATGTTGTAAAAGCCGCAGTCGACGCACAATTATTTGGCGCCGACGGCGTGACTGTTCATCCACGTCCCGACGAGCGCCATATCCGTTATGCTGATGTATATGCCATAAAAAAAATCATTACAACTGAATTCAATATTGAAGGCAATTCGCAGGAACAGAAATTCATTGATCTTGTATTAAACGCAAAACCCGATCAGGTCACGCTCGTGCCTGATGCGTTAAACCAGATCACCTCCAACCATGGATGGGATACAAAAAAAAATAAAGCCTATCTCGTAGAAACGATTTCCATTTTCAAAAAGCCAGGTATTCGAGTATCCATCTTCGTTGATCCTGTGGTGGAAATGGTAGAAGGAGCCTCAGAAACCGGAACCGATCGCATTGAATTATATACAGAGGCCTATGCAACGGGTTACCACCAAAATAAAGAATCTGCCATCGCACCCTATATTGCAGCTGCCCGTCGGGCAAAAGAATTAGGACTGGGATTGAATGCCGGTCACGATCTGGATCTCCACAATCTGAAATACTTTGCTCAAAATATCCCTGGCCTGGATGAAGTCTCCATTGGCCATGCGCTGATTTGTGATGCTTTATACCTCGGATATGAAAATACTGTTCAATTGTATAAGCGACAATTGATGTAATTATCTTTTACAATACCATCCATCCTTCATTCCGGCTTTATGTCCTTATTGTCACGCTTTGGTATAAAAAGCCTGACTGACGCATTAAAGGAGGTCTAATTTTGACCGGTTCATATCTTTTCTAATTAATAAATGCTGCTTCATGAAAAAGATTCTTACTGCTGTCATTGTCCTGATAGCACTTCAATTCATTTCAGGTGATTTTCTTTATGCACAATTGACTTCAACCCCAAGCGGAGGCAATAAAAAAGCGCTTGTTGGAGAGCGCATAGGCATTACCGATATAGTCATCGATTACAGTCGCCCGGGAGTAAAAAAGAGAGAGGGTGAAATCTGGGGAAAGCTCATTCCGGTGGGTTATGTTGACCCCGGCTTTGGAAACACCAAGCAGGCACCATGGCGGGCAGGGGCCAATGAAAATACAACGATTGAATTTTCAACCGATGTCAAAATCGAAGGACAACCGCTGGCCGCCGGGAAATATGGGTTTTTTATTGCCTATGATCCCGCTGAATGCACTTTGATTTTCTCCAAAAACAGTGGCTCCTGGGGAAGTTTCTTTTATAATCCTGCAGAAGATGCTTTACGTATAAAGGTAAGACCTGTTCCCGTTGATAAAAGTGTGGAGTGGTTAAAATATGAATTCACCGATCAGACAGAAACCAGCGCCACAGTGGCATTGCAATGGGAAAAACTGGTCATTCCTTTTAAGATAGAAGTTGATCTGGTCGCGACACAACTCGCTTCTTTCAGAAAAGAACTACAGACAGATAAAGGATTTCTCTGGGAAAGCTGGGCTCAGGCAGCACAATGGTGCGTTCAACACAATACCAATTTGGACCAGGCGCTGTTGTGGTCGGATACTGCCACCAGTATCATTTTCGGAGGCGATAAAAGTTTCCAGGCCTGGAGTACGAAAGCACAAGTGCTTGACAAATTAGGCCGGAGTGCAGACGCTGAAGCCATTATGAAAAAAGCCATGCCTTACGGCAATGAGTTTGAAATTCATCAATATGGAAGGCAACTGCTCGCCCAGAAAAAAACCCAGGCAGCATTGGAAGTCTTCAAGATAAATTATTCCATGCACCCCAATGACTTCGTAACGAATATGGGTATGGCCAGAGGGTATTCGGCTACAGGTGATTACAAAAAAGCATTGGAATTTGTGCAGAAAGCCCAGCCACTGGCAACGGATCCCGCAAACAAGGCCAATGCAGAAAAGCTTATTAAAATGCTTCAGGAAGGAAAAGATATCAATTAACTATCAATTGCAGCCGAGCAGTTCACACAGTCTGGTTTCAAGATCTGATCCGCGCAGATTCTTACCCACAATTTTACCGTTGGGATCAATCAGGAGGTTCTGTGGAATCTCCTGTATTTTGTATTTTATCGCTACTTCATTGTTCCAGAATTTCAGGTCACTCACCTGCGACCAGCTCAGGTTGTCGTCGTGAATGGCTTTGACCCAGGGCTCACGGGCACGGTCAAGCGAAACGCCCAGTATGGTAAAATTTTTATCTTTGAATTTGTTGTACGCAGCAACCACATTAGGGTTTTCCATGCGACAGGGATGGCACCAGCTCGCCCAGAAATCGACCAGCACATATTTCCCTTTAAATGAAGATAGGGTGACCGGATTACCCAGTGTATCATTTTGAGTAAAGTCAATTTCATCCGTCCCGACTGCACCGATTTTTCCATTCTGAATCTGCTCATTCAGGTATTTACCATAAAAGCCATTCTGGACTTCGGGAGACAGGGAATGCAATCTTTTTTCCAGCAGTAAAACATCATCAGACAACTGGTTTACCACTACGAGAACAAACGGGCTGACATAAGAAGATTTTTTGGCCTGCAGGAAACGATCCAGTTCTGTCTGAACGGACTCCGCAGTCTCTTTATATATTTTAATAAGTGAATCCCTGTTGCCTGTGCCGTTGGGAGAATTCAACGCCTGGCTCACTGCATTGAGCCGGAGAAAATACGGATTGAAGGTTCGCTCGAAATCCATAAAATCTGCATTCGACTGGGAACCGGTGACCTTCACTTCCTTCAGATTATTTAGGTCGCCTTCCATTTTTACCTTATCGTTACCGATAAACAACATGGCAGTTTTCTTCGCAGAACCCAGAGTCAGCTGGTATAAATTGGGTTCGCTCAAATGCCCGGAGAGTACAAAAATGCCGCCCTTCACCGAAGCCCTGGCTACTGTGTCTGTTGGATTGTTGGCATCGATCAAAAAAACCTTCGATTTTTCCTGTAATCCCTTAATATCTCCCGAAACGGTAAACCCTGCCTGCTTTTCCTGCGCAGTTACAGCGAACGGCAAGAACAAAAACCCCCACAAAATTTTTTTCATGATATTTATTTTGAATGACGTTGCTTTAGAACGTCAACTACGTCTCCCAAATTATGCCCCTTTGCATTAAGCAAAATTAAATAATGAAAGAGCAAATCGGCCGCCTCGTTTAAAAAAAGCTCTCCATTATTGTCTTTCGCTTCAATGACAAGTTCCACGGCTTCCTCGCCGACCTTCTGCGCAATTTTATTGATTCCCTGCCTGAATAATTGTCGTACATAGGACCTTTCATCCTGACTGATCTTGCGTAAAGCAATGATTTCTTCCAAATAAGCGAGGAAATCTTCTTTTTCGTTTTTCTCATCCCAGCAGGTGTCTGCACCGGTATGACAAACAGGCCCCAGCGGGTCAGCCTTGATCAGTAAGGTATCCTGGTCACAGTCAACCGTAATGCTTTTCAGCAATAAAAAATTTCCACTCTCTTCTCCCTTTGTCCACAAACGTTTTTTTGATCGGCTGTAGAAAGTCACTCTGCCCTCCTTCATGGTCTTATCCAATGCTTCCTGATCCATGAAAGCAAGCATCAGCACTTTTTGCGTTTCATTGTCCTGCACGATGGCAGGAACAAGTCCGTCCGCGTATTTTTTAAAATCAACCTGCATATTTATTTTTTGTACCCGGCGATAGAATTTCTATTTAACATCCTTGCGTCGCACTCTTCAGCTGAAAGAACTTTATTCAGCATTTTTCTTTCTCGCAAGGGCGCGAAGTTAAATAAGACCCAAAGAATTTCCGCACCTTGGTTTCCTTTGCGTCTTTGGTGCAAAATTCGCTCAATAGAATTACTATGTTGAAGAGTGCGACGCAACGATGCCCAATAGCAGCATTACTGCCTGGCCCACCCTTCTTTCAAATCCTCATCGCAATTCCTTTCTTCTGCAAATATCCTTTTAATTCCGGAATCGAAATTTCACGGAAATGAAAAATGCTCGCAGCCAGCGCAGCATCCGCTTTCCCTTTTTCAAACACTTCCACAAAATGCTGCATGGTACCCCCGCCGCCGGATGCGATGACAGGTACAGGCAGCGAAGAGGCAAGTTTTCGTGTAATATCAATAGCAAAGCCCTGTTTTGTTCCATCATGATTCATGGAAGTCAGGAGTATCTCGCCTGCACCCAGACCAACTCCCTGCTTTGCCCATTCAAAACAACTGGTTTCTGTTTTGATCCTTCCTCCATTCAGGTAGACATAATATTCTCCATCTGTTTCCTGCCGCACATCGATCGCCAGCACCACGCACTGGCTTCCGAATTCTTTTGCCAGTTCATTGATCAGCGATGGCCTTTTAAATGCCGCCGTATTTACGGAAATTTTATCCGCTCCGTTTTGCAATAAAATGTTAACATCTTCGACAGACGAAATGCCGCCTCCCACCGTAAAGGGAATATTTATATGATGCGCAATCCGGTTCACGAGTTCGCTGAGCGTCTTTCTTCGTTCATTAGTGGCCGTTATATCCAGGAAAACCAGTTCGTCTGCTCCCTGTCCGGCATACAAAGCGCCAAGTTCCACAGGATCACCCGCATCCCTGAGATTGACAAAATTCGTTCCCTTCACCGTGCGGCCATCTTTGATATCCAGGCAGGGTATGATTCTTTTTGTTAACACATCTATTTTTTTGAAGTAAATGCCACTTTAATGCCAAGCCCGATCAATATGATCCCGGTAATTTTTTCCTGAATACGTGCAAATCGTTGTGATCGGACAAGCCAATCACCCATCCTCCCGAAAAGAATGGCAACAAGGATATTCACCACCGTTCCCGAGCAATCGAACCATACACCGAGAAATAAAATCTGCCATTGTGGATGAGCAGCTTTAATATTGATAAACGGCGGGAGAAAGGCGAGAAAAAACAAGGCCACTTTTGGATTCAGTACATTGGTGATGACCCCCTGCCAGAAAATTTTCCCGTAAGAAACCGGCTCCATTTTATCCTGGAGTTTAAGTGGCGTAGCCTTCTTCAGCAATGATTTTACACCCAGATAAATAAGATAAGCGGCACCGATATATTTGATTACATCGAAAGCGGTGGCAGAACGGACAAGGACAGCCGAAAGCCCGGCCACTGCAGCCGTGATATGCACCAGACATCCTGCCATGATACCCAACGCAGAAATAATTCCTGCCCTGGTGCCCTGGCCTGTGCTCCTCGAAGCCACATACATCATATCATTGCCAGGCGTGATGTTCAGCATCAGGCTGGCAAAGGCAAAAAGGAGAAAATTGTGGATATCCATGTTTAACTTTTATTAAATGCTTCTATCGCGACCGGATCGAAGTTGGAAAGATGATAATGCTTCGATCCCGATTTTCCCTTCATAAATCGCCTTCCCGATGATTGCTCCCCTGCAACCAATTTCTTCCAGTTTCAACAGGTCATCGACAGAACTGACGCCCCCGCTAGCGACAAAATACAGGGAAGGGTATTTCGCAATAATATTTTTGTAGAGATCAACAGACGGTCCCTGCAACAATCCGTCTTTACTGATATCTGTGCAAAAAATCTGCTTCACTCCCTTTTCAAAGTATTTTGCGATAAAATCATAAACTGATATATCCGTTGTTTCCTGCCATCCGCTCACTGCGATCTTTTCTTTTTTTACATCTGCTCCAAGAAAAAATTTATCTGCTTCATATTTCAATATCCATTTCACAAATAAGTCTTCCTCTTGTACCGCGATACTGCTCACAGTAGCCAATACGGCTCCCGAATCAAAAACAATATCGATATCTTTTTCTGTTTTAATTCCACCCCCGAAATCAATGCGCAATGCTGTGCGGGAAGCAATTTTCTCCAGCACTTTCCAGTTTCTGACCGCCCCGGCTCTTGCTCCATCGAGGTCAACCAGGTGCAGGCGGACCAACCCGGCGTCTTCGAAACGTTTCGCCACCTCCAGAGGATCTTCGTTATATACTTTTTTCTGCGCGTAATCACCCTGGGTAAGCCTGACGCACCTGCCTTCGATAATATCAATTGCCGGAATGATTTCCATTAGTTTCTACAGATCAATAAAGTTTTTAATGATTTTCGCACCCACTGCAGCAGATTTCTCCGGGTGAAACTGTACTCCGTAAAAATTATTCCTGCTCAATGCACTGCTGAAGCGGGTACCGTATTCTGTTATAGCTGCAGTTTCATCGCAGCATTCTGCAAAATAGCTGTGTACAAAATAGCAATAGGACTCTTCCGCAATTCCTCTAAAAATGGGTCCGGATAAACCGGATATCTGGTTCCATCCAATCTGCGGTACTTTCAGATTTTCATCTTCAACATGGAATCTTCTCACCTTCGAATCAAAGATTCCGAGGCAATCGGTATCATTCTCTTCAGAATAATTACACATCAGCTGCATACCAAGGCAAATGCCGAGTACCGGTTGCTGAAGACTTTTAATAAGTGAATCCAGTTTTCTCTCTCTCAAATATCTCATGGCGCTATTGGCCTCACCTACTCCAGGGAAAATCACTTTATCTGCAGACCTTATCTTTTCAGGGTCATCTGTTACCGTGGCATTGACACCAATCCTCTCCAGTGCATACAACACCGATTGAATATTTCCTGCGTTATATTTGATAATAGCCAGCATCCTGATGAAGGGTCATATTATTGTTTCTAAAAAATTTTTTACTGCTTTGTCAATTTCCCCTTCTTTATCCAAAGCTTTAATAAATGCTGTACCGATGATTGCACCATTTGCATAAGCACAGGCAGTCTGAAAAGATTCCCTGTCCTTTATTCCAAATCCAACGAGCACCGGGTTTTTCAGATGCATATCCTTCAATTTCTTAAAATAGGCAGCCTGCTCAGAAAAATTTTTATCCTTCCCCGTGGTTGAGGAAGAAGACACCGCGTATAAAAACCCACTGCTTAACTCATCCAGTTTCCTGATACGTTCATCAGATGTTTCAGGAGTGACCAGGAAAACAAAATCGAGTCCGTATTTTTTAATGATGTTTCCATATTCAGTTTCAAATTCGTAGATCGGCAGATCGGGAAGTATCAATCCGTCTATTCCTGCTTTTTTTGACTGGGCACAAAATTTTTCGAATCCGAATTGCAAAACAGGATTCATATATCCCATGAGCAATACCGGTAGGTCTTCTAATCCTCCAGCCGATCCTGTTTTTCTCAAATCCCCGATTTGTTCAAAAAGTTTTGCAATCGTCATTCCGTTTGCCAAAGCCCTGGTGCTGCTTGCCTGGATTACCGGCCCGTCTGCCAGGGGATCACTGTATGGCATTCCCAATTCTATCATATCTGCGCCTGAATTTGCAAGCGCTTTCATCACAGCCATTGTACTCTCCAGGTGTGGAAATCCGGCCGTGCAATAGACATTAAGAATATTATTTTGTTTGCGTGTAAAGAGCTCGTCAATTCTGGACATGTAATAATAATTCAATAAGCAACATTTAATTTTTTTCTACCGACATCTGGCCCCTGCGGGGTCCTTGGAAAAGAATTCATCCTTTCATCGCATGCATGTACGCTGCCAGGTCTTTGTCCCCCCTTCCGCTTAAACAAATAACCACCGTATCTTTTTCATTAAGCTCTAATTGTTCCAGTGCTGCCAATGCATGTGCGCTCTCAAGTGCAGGAATGATTCCTTCGAGTTTGGCCAATTGAAAAGCTGCAGCTAATGCTTCTTCGTCGGTTGCGCTCAAAAAAACAGCACGCCGGCTTTCGAACAAATGCGCATGCAAAGGTCCGATACCGGGATAATCAAGTCCGGCCGAAATACTGTGTGGCTCGATGACCTGTCCATCGTCTGTCTGCATCACAAGGCTTCTGCTTCCGTGCAATACACCTGGCTTGCCCAATTGAGTCGTTGCAGCACTCATTCCACTTTGCACGCCATACCCGGCAGCCTCCACAGCGATCAATTCCACACCGGGATGATCAAGAAAATGATAGAATGCTCCTGCTGCATTGCTGCCTCCGCCCACGCAGGCAATGATATGTGTCGGCAATTCGTGGCCGGTCTTTTCTTTCAGTTGCATTTTCATTTCCTCACTGATCACGCTCTGGAAACGAGCCACCATATCAGGATAAGGATGGGGTCCGACAACACTTCCAATGATATAATGTGTATCCACCGGGTTGTTTATCCAGTCGCGAATGGCTTCATTTGTTGCATCCTTGAGTGTTTTACTTCCGCTGGTAGCAGGGATGACTGTTGCCCCCAGCATTTTCATCCTTGCCACATTGGGAGCCTGGCGCTCAATATCCTTTTCTCCCATGTACACGATACATTCCATGCCTTTCAAAGCACATACAGTGGCTGTTGCTACTCCGTGCTGACCTGCTCCGGTTTCGGCAATGATTCTCCTCTTGCCTAACCGGATAGCCAACAATATTTGACCGATGGTGTTATTGATCTTATGCGCCCCCGTATGACATAAATCCTCCCGCTTTAAAAAAATTTCAGTATTATACTTATTGCTCAGTCTTTTTGCAAGATATAATGGCGTGGGACGACCGACATAGTCTTTCAATAAAGCATTAAATTCCTTCTGAAAAGAAGCCTCGTGAATAATATCCAGGTAACGTTTCCTCAACTCCTCTACATTAGGATAAAGCATTTCAGGAATATAGGCACCTCCAAATTTTCCATAATAACCCTGTTCATTGGGTTGCTGATATGATTGTACATTGCTCATGGTCTGTTCAATTCTTGTATAAATGATTTTATCCTGTCAATATCTTTTACTCCACTACTGAATTCAAACCTGCTGTTGATGTCAATGGAAAATAATTTACCTGCAATTTGTTCATCACCAAAAGTTCTTAGTTTTCCCGCGTCCCCGGGTTCAATTCCTCCGCTCAGAAAAAACAATTTTTCGATTGAAGCGTTTTTAAGCACATCCCAGTTAAATTTCTTTCCGGTGCCCCCATACCCCACTCCCAGCGTATCAAACAAAAACATGTCGCATACATCCAGATATGGACGCATGATCCAGTCAATCGGATCATCGTCGCCCAGCCGGAAAACTTTAATCACGCTGATATAATTGGCCAGTTGTTCACAGAGCCTCGGCGTTTCATCGCCATGCAATTGGACCATGTCCAGGCCATATTCATCCACATGCTTCATGACCTCGTCGTAGGAAGCATTTACAAAGACACCGACCTTGCCTAACCGAAGTTTCAATTTCTTAAGCTGTTCTCCACTCATATGTTTTCCAACATATCGCGGTGATTTAGGATAAAAAATAAATCCGGCGAAATCGAGGCCCATCTCATCGAGTTTCCTGACCTGATCAAGTTGCGTCATGCCGCAGACTTTTACTCTCATGCTGTCTTTGTTTTAGCTGGTTAACAAATAAGGCAAAAGCAACCGCCGGATCAGGTTCTTTCATAAAATTCTCGCCAATCAAAAATCCACTGAAACCGAATGATTTCATATGGCATATCGTTTCCACGTCGTGAATTCCGCTTTCCGCAATAATTATTTTCCCGGGAGGAATTTTATCAATCAGAGAAATCGAACGATTGATATCTACAGCAAATGTTTTAAGATCCCGGTTATTAATTCCTAGAATATCTATATCATCGCAAATATGCCCCAGTTCTCCTTCATCGTGAATTTCAAGCAACACTTCCAGTTGAAGGCCCTTTGCAAAAGCTGCCAGTTTACTCACTTCTCCCGGACTCAAACAGGCTGCGATCAGCAATATCGCATCGGCCCCGATGGACCTGGCTTCAACAATCTGGTAGGGGTCAATGATAAACTCTTTTCTCAGGATCGGAATGAGATTTTTTCTTGCATTCAAAATATCTTCATCATATCCTCCAAAAAACTTTTCATCTGTCAAAATGGAGAGCGCTGAAGCGCCGTTATCCGCATAAGCCGAGGTAACCTTAACTACATCCGCTTTATTATTGATGGTCCCCTTTGAAGGTGACTTTCTTTTGAATTCAGCAATGATTCCGGTCCTCTGTTCGTCTGATATGAATTCTTTCAACGATAAAATCTTTCTTGAAAAAAAATTTCTTTTTTCAAGCCTGGATTCGCTGAGTATTGATTTATTCTTTTTGACCTCAGATTTTTTATACTCAATGATCGTATCGAGAATGTGCATGATCTTCCTCCTAGTATTGTAACGAAATGAGCGACTGCAAAGCCTGATAAGCTTTCCCGCTCTCCAGGCTTTCCACTGCAGCAAGATAAGCTTCATTATAGTCTGAGTAAGTCCCGGTGCAATGCAGCGCCATGGCTGCATTGGCCAACACAACTGCGTGTTGGGCCCAGCTTCCTTCTCCTTTCAATATTTTTGAAAATATCTTTGCTGCTTCTTCCACAGAATTACCACCATGAATATCGGCCGGATCCACCATACGTTTTCCTAATTGTTCAGCCGTCATAATTCTTTCTCCTTGATTAGTGATCACCTTCGTATCATTGGTGAGCGAAATTTCATCATAGCCGTCCAAACTATGAATAATTGTAAAAGCACTTCCCGACTGCTGCAATAAGTAATTGTAAATTCTTGCCATTTCCAGGTTGTACACTCCCACCAGTTGAAATTTTGGGGAGGCCGGATTCACCATGGGCCCCAGCATATTGAAAAAAGTTCTTACTCCTAAATTTTTTCTAATCGGTCCCACCGTTTTCAGCGCCGGATGAAAAAGCGGGGCATGAAGAAAACAAATATTCGCTTTCTCAACTTCCTTCTTCAGCTTTTCCGCTTCATTCTTAAATTTATAACCAAGCTGCTCCATCACATTCGAAGCACCGCTGATGCTTGATGCACCATAGTTCCCATGTTTGGCAACCTTCTGTCCTGTTCCAGCCACAATAAAACAGGACAGCGTTGAAATATTAAATGTAT
>DATJWE010000184.1:0-3184 GCA_035501475.1 Puia sp.
ATCAGGGAAGTGGTAGAAGGCAAACTGCTTTATGGTGGACTGCGCGATGAAAACAATCCTGCCATTAATCCCCAGCAAATGAAATTTCCTCTGTTCAACGGAACCGAATCATCCTATGTGCTTAACGGAAAACCTTATTTCGAAGCAGGGGTTGGTGTCTACAATATATTTTCAATTCTGCGTATCGACCTGGTATGGAGATTTAGTTACCTTGACCATCCTGATGTACATAATCTGGGCTTACTGTTCAGTACGAATTTTAATTTTTAAAAGTATTTATTCAATATCTTCTTCTCCGCTGTTTGCGATTTTCCGGACCACCGATAATTCATTCAGAAAAAAAAAGTATTACTCTCCCCAGGCAGGTACCGGCGTTTTCTCATTAAACAACTCGTCTATATAATAAGTCCTTTTAAAAAAATTATCGCAGGGTTGATTTCCGATAGGGTAAATACATGGTGAATAGATCATGAGGTTGCTCGGAGTCATAATACTTTTGGGATCACCATTTGGCAATAGCACCAGGGTATGTTTCCTGCCGAGAATGCAGTGACCTAATTCATGAAAGATAAGCGTTTCCAGTTCTGTACTATTATTCCAGCATGGAAGATTGGTATTAATGGTAATTACTTTTTGAATGGGCGCATTTAAGTCCAGGGAATTGCAGCTGCCACATAAGGGGCCGTCAGAAATTGTGTCGTATTGCACGATGAGGTTGGTAATGACAATTGAATGACCTCTGTTCGCAGCTTCTTTGACAAATGAATCAATATATGGTTGCAGTTCAACAGGCACCTGATAAACAGGAACAAAATTGTTATGCTTGCTACAGGACAAAGCAAGGGCAAATACACTCACAAATAAAATTCTTTTTATCATCTGCATTAATTTTACCTGGAAACCATCTTATCTTTTCGAAGTTTTTACTTAGCCTTTTCTGTAATTTACATCGTTTTCCTTATTTTATTTCATTATTGTAAATGTAAATATCGGAATTTATCAGATCAGTCAGGGTTCTGGCTGCCATAAGTTATGGTAACGTGCAATGTCAAGCATAGTTTGATTTTGTTGAACTTGTCTGGATACCCGTCGGCTTAGACTTTATTCGAAATGATTCTGTCAATCATTTTCTTTATAATAGATTTAAACTGTAAATAAATCATCATTTGACATTTCCTGCTACATACAAGTTTTGTTTTTCCAAGGCTGACAGGATTTTGATTTAAAATATCAAAACCAACAGCTACATAATTGTATAGCTGTTAGTTTTGATAGGAATCGTCAGTTATTTTCCGGCGCCCTGTGCCGACTGAATCTGTGCCTGCCTCGCTGCCATTTCAGCTTTCAAAGCTTCCAGGTTAAAAGTGGCGCCTTTTTGCATTGGAGGGAATTCCAGGAATGTGGGAATTTCTTTTGCAATCACTTGTTGAACCAGCACGAAACGCCAGAACTCATAGAGGAACCAATCAAAATATTCAAATGATCCCATATTGCCATTGGGCCAAACAGTGCGTTCCAATGGATCAAGCCGGAGATTTACCAGAATCGGCATATCGGGCTTAATAGTGCTGCCGATCCAGCCTCCCGGCTGATCAATAAAGCGGTATTTAAAATCATCAACACGTACTGCAGCAAGGGTCCCTTCCGTGAAATAAATAATTTCATGTCTGTTCGATGGTCCTTTGCCCGTGATTAATGGAGTCTGGTCGTAGCCATCCAGGTGAACTTTATATGTTGTACCATCTATGTTCTTACCTTTTAGCAATTCATCAACAATGTTCGGATCGCCTGCTGCTGCTACAAACGTAGGGAACCAGTCAAGTCCGGAGAAAATACCATTCTCTACCTTGCCGGCAGGAACATGACCGGGCCAGCGAAGAAGAGCAGGACAGCGGAATCCGCCTTCAAAAGCGGTTCCTTTTCCGGCGGCAAACGGCGTTTGACCTCCATCGGGCCAGGTAAAATTTTCTGTACCGTTGTCTGTAGTAAATACGACGATGGTATTATCATCCAGGCCATTGTCTTTAAGATATTGCATTACCGAACCGACAATATCATCCAGTTGCGCCATACCCGCTTCATGCATGGTCCAGCCGTTCTCAGAATTGCGCATAGCTTCATATTTCGGCGAGAGATGGGTTGTTACATGCATACGGGTAGGATTCAGCCAGAGGAAAAAAGGCTTGTTCTCTGCCCTGGCTTTGTCCACAAATTTTAAAGCTGCATCACGGATTTCTTCATCCACTGTTTCCATTCTCTGTGGACAAAGTGCACCTGCATCTTCTATTTTTTGTTTTCCAACTTTCCCCCAGCGCGGCATATCGGTTGGATCATCTGTATTTGTTGCCCAGGAGTGAACCATATTGCGTGGTCCTACCTGATTCAATAGATTTTGTGGATAGCCGGGATGACAGGGATCTTCCATAGCATCCAGGTGGTAGAGGTAACCGAAAAATTCGTCAAATCCATGAACAGTTGGAAGAAACTCATTCTTGTCCCCAAGGTGATTCTTTCCAAACTGGCCGGTTGCGTATCCCATCGATTTGAGAACCGTGGCTATTGTAACTGCCTGCATTGGGATTCCGATAGATGCACCTGCTTGTCCGACCGTTGTCATCCCTGTCCGGATTGGTAATTCGCCCGTAATAAAATTTGCACGACCCGCTGTGCAACTTGCTTCCGCATAATAATCCAAAAAGCGCATGCCTTCAGCGGCGAGTTTGTCAAGGTTGGGCGTCCTTGTCGCCATCAGGCCCTGGTTATAGCAGCCCATATTTAACCAGCCAATATCATCGCCCATGATGACAACGATGTTTGGTTTTTTCTGCTGTGCATTAGTGAATAGGAATGCTGATAGAATTACCAGCGTTGATAAGGTAAATTTGATTTTGTGCATAACTGTTTATTTAATATTTGATGAGTGCAAGAATTAAAATGTCATAATCAGTTTTTATTTTGTGCTGAAGCTCTCGAATCTGGTTCGGAATCGTGTTTTGTGTTTTTATAAGCAGGAGCTCACATTCCAAATCCATGGTGCAACAAAAAATGGATTTGCCTCTTTGAAAATTCCAATTTTGACAAATACATCTTTTCTTACCTGCTACTTTAGGGTTGGTGAAAGCGGATTGTACTGGCAAGATGTTTAACCGAGTAAGAAATAAAAAATGAAATCAAACGAAGGTCT
>DATJWE010000185.1:0-4350 GCA_035501475.1 Puia sp.
CCATACTCGGCCGGACTCAGCGTTCAATATCTCTGGCAAAAATCCGATGTTACCATCAGTAACCTGGAGATCGGTTTTAACAATGGTCCCAAATACAACCTTGATCAAATAGTACGATTCGATAAAGCGCAGACAACGACAAACGGTATCAATCTCCGACCTGATTTCTGGATACTTCCATTCTTAAATGTGTATGGGATTCTCGCAAGATCGAACACCTCCACTGCGATCCAGGCAGGAGTCTGGATACCTGATAGCACCAGCTGGAAAAAAATTCTCGAGATCAATACCAAGGCCAATTTTGTAGCAACCACATACGGCTTTGGCTTCACCCCGACTATAGGTGTAGGAGGCTTTTTCCTTGCATTGGATATGAATTTCACCTGGTCTGATATCGACGAGCTGGATCAACCGGCTTATGCATTCGTATTCGGCCCGCGGTTCGGAAAAAATTTCCGCTTTCCAAAGAATCCCGACATGAACATAGCCGTCTGGGCCGGAGGCTTCAGGGTGAAATTGAACACAGGCACAAGCGGTTCATTAAATGCTTCAGATCTCTTTCCAACCGATCAGTGGGGTAGCAAAATCGATACCGGCTATGCGAAAGTCGACAATGCACAGCAACAGGTCAATGCATGGTGGGCCAACCTCAGTCCGGTCGAACAGAAAAATCCAGTGAATATCGCCAAATATAATACGGCCAATGCGGCCCTTGCCACTGCAGGTAATGTACTGGATGCCGCATCGCAGGTCGTCACGAATGCAGGCAATACTACTGTGCAATATTCTCTTGATAAAAAACCCACTAACATGTGGAATTTCATTGTCGGCTCTCAGTTCCAGATCAATAAAAGCTTCATGATCCGCGCCGAAGTCGGTTTCCTGGGCACCAGAACGCAATTTATCGGCGGGCTGCAATACAGGTTCCCTTTCTGAGGATCAATTCAAATTTCAGGTGAGTATTACCGTAAGATTTTTTATTCGGTATTAAGAAAAATATTCATAATAGAAATGCAGTTAGTTTTTTTATTCTACTCTTACAATGTTGTTACTACTTCCTTCGGTTCGTCGCAGGTTATCCCAGTGGTTATTTGGATTCATCCCTTTGGGATTGGATTTTACTCCGCCATCCGGTGCGGAAAACTTAATAATTACAACATGAATACTTTTATTACCTTATCTCATCGATCGTATAATTTTAAAAGCGAGAATTCTTAAAAGTTTTTATATATGAGTTGGCCAAAATTTGAATTCAGACTTTTTTTAGCTGAAGCGATCGGGACTGCATTGCTTCTTTTTTTTGGCCTGAGCATTGTCATTTTTAATTGGGGAGAAAATTCTGTTGTTGCGAAATCAATTCCTTCAGAACCTCTTCGAAGATTGCTCACTGGTTTTTTATTTGGATCAGTCGGCTGCCTCGTTACTATTTCTCAGGTAGGAAAAATAAGCGGTGCGCATATCAATCCGGTTGTCAGCATTGCATTTTGGCTTCGTGGCAAAATGAAAACAAATACAATGATCGGATATATTGTCGGCCAGATGATTGGGGCAGGAATTGGATGCATTCCTTTATTGATCTGGGGTGAGCAGGGGAAAAGTATTGAATATGGAATTACCCAACCTGCAAATAGCAATGTAGTCGCAGCTTTCATTGGCGAAATGATTGCAACGTCCTGCCTGATTTTTTATCTCTATATATTCATTGGTACAAAAAAACTGCGAAATTACACCCCATTCGGAATTCCTCTTTTATACAGTATTTTGTCGTGGGCAGAAGCATCTTATTCCGGATGTAGCACAAATCCTGCCCGTAGTTTTGGTCCTGCATTCGTCAGTGGAAATTTCTCAAATTATTGGTTGTACTGGATCGCGCCGCTGGCCGGTGTTTTATTTGTAACAGGTATTTTCAGGATTCGTCGGCTCAGAAATATGTATCGTATGCAGGCAGCAAGGGTTAGCTATCACAATAGTCCAACCTCTGAGAGTTTAGTATCAGGACTTGCAGGCCTGGACTAACTAATAAGCGTAATGCAACTTAAGCTGTATATAAAAAATCCAGCGTTCGATTACAGAAAGTGCTTATGTCAATTTCATCAACAACAATGAAGATGAGATCGCTTATTTTACAACCTTATACCAACGAATAGTTGGCGGACTATCAACACCAGCGTCTGTCATAATTTTTTTCAATTCCGGTGAAGCCATTCTTGCTTTTGCTTTTGCCAGATCTGAGACGACAAAAGTAATGTATATCATATTGGAGTCAACCAGACCTCGAGCAAGTGAGCGGTCGATCACACCATGGGAAACTCTGTTAGCCTTACCTTCTCCGTCGAACACTTTTAACCATGCACTAAAATCTTTTACATGATGAGCAACACCTAATCGGTTTGCAAATTCTGTGGGAGAATCATTCTCTCTAATTATTTCCGCATATGAAAAACCAGGTGAACCAATTAATCCTGCACCCTTAGATGCTTCGTGAAGATTGGGCAACTTGGAAAAAGTCCGTGCTTTTTCCATATCCTCCATTTTACCAACAGCATAAACTGTGTTGGAATCCTTAAGATCTCGTCCAATTAATAGATGCGTGATCCCGTATGCTTTGCGGAGGGAATCGTCTGAGAAATATTCTTTTTCCCATTGTTCAAAATTCTTCACTTTAGATTGTATGGTAACGACTTTAAACGGTGTAAATACAGGTTTCGTTTCTGCAGGTGTAGCAGCAACGGTTGCAGTAGTATCTGCAGCTGTTTTAGTTTCTTCTTTTGCAGGTTCGTTATTGCAGGAGAATAATAATGCCGCCAAAATTGTTGGTAGAATGGGAAATCGTTTCATTGGTTGTTTTTTAGAGATGAAAAATGAAATCATTTAAATTGATGTGGATATAATTGTTTTGTCGGGAACAGATGCTAAATGGCATATTGAAGAAGGAATAATCCATTTTAATAAGATCATTTCAATATTGCCTTTAGTGAGTTATAGATGATTTGAATTCCCAAAGCAACCTGAATAACCCCTAACACTGCTGCAACTATTTGCAAGAAGATTCCAAGAATTCTGAAAACGTGCGGCGTAATAAGCATCGAGATCAGGTTTAAAAGCAAAATGCTTATTACGATCATTCCGATTGCTAAACGTTCCTCACTATCATTGGCAATCACCAGAAATACTACCAAAGCAGCAATCCCATAAGGCGTCACAATAGTAGGAAATGCGAAAGAACTTGCCTTGCTAAGAATGGGTACCTCGTCTTTTATATCAGGCAGCGTTGCAGGCTTGAATTGCTGTACGATATTCGTAAGTGCGACCAATAACAGTACCAGTCCTGCCGACATTGCCAATATCGGCACAGGGATCCCAAATCTTCTAAGAATGGTTTCACCCAAAAAAGCGGCAAATAAAAGGGCCAGGCATGAAAAGCCTATGGCAAGCAGGGCAATTCTTCGAACGACTTTTGCGTCAGCACCACTTGTGATCTTTGCAAAGGGACCAATTATTTTGAATGGCCCAAGCATCAGAAAAAGAACAGCGAACACTTTCGTGAGTGGAATGGATGGCTTGGCAATTTCACTCGAATCATGCTGTGCAGAACTTGTATCGAGAGCAGGCTTAATAGTTAAATAATACAGGAAGACAAAAATAATTACAAGCAATACGACAAGAATCCAATTGACTGCTGACCCAGATAAACTTTTCTTCTCGTCTTTTTCAAGTTTGGCACCTGAAATTCCTGTTCCCTTCTCCACATAGATATCGCTGGCCATTAATTTATCTTTTTTCTTATGCTACTTTTGATTTTTCTCCTGCTTTTACTTCCGGATCCCTGGAGAAAATATTTGCCGGTACACTCACATCAAATATATGATAGCCCCATGCAGGCATATCGAGATAAATTCCCCCGGACAATATTTTATTTCCTTCCCGGTCGTACAGCGCCCTGCTCATAAGGTCCGTAAAACGAACAGCTTTGTTTGCTAATGCAGAAAATGGCAGCGGAACATAACACTGACTATTATGCGAAGCATAATTTACTACTACTAGGGACATAGCCCCATTCTCTCCCTCCCATGCGAATGCTATGAAATCGTCCCACGAATTGTTACCATCCCACGCCGATCGAGGTTCAAGCAAATACCATTTGCCTTCCCGAAAAATAGGAGCTTTAATTGCAGTAAGAAGTTTATCATAAAAAATTTTCAATTCCTGATCCGTTTGCTCTTTTGGTGCGCGGACCAAATGGGGAGAAATTCTTTTTTTTCGGCCTTCAAATTGTCCCTGATGAAAAAATCTTAGTCCTTGCGACAAAAAAGTGATTACTGCGGCCGCTTTGTGATCTTCGTTGCTAAA
>DATJWE010000186.1:0-8215 GCA_035501475.1 Puia sp.
GATTGCTGCCAGTAATACATATTGCCAAGGATTCCATCGTATGTTATAAAGTTATTGCTGAACGTTGCTTCGATGCTCGAAAAACCGCGCATGGTAAATGAGGAATAAGTATTATTATTAATAACACCCACCATATTTTTGGTAAGGTCATTTAACGTTTGCGCCTTCTGATCCTGTATCAATTGCTGCGATATCACCTGGATCGATTGAGGGGTTTCCACCAAGTCGAGAGGCATCCTCGTTCCCGAGGTGGAAGTTATAATAACATATTTGTCTTTTCGGGTACCCTTTACCGTTACAGGTTCAAGCTGCAGGGTTGTCTCATTTAACTGGAGATCAAGAATGGTCACCTCGCCAGATTTTATGACTACATTCTCTTTTGAAATCTTATAACCGATGCCTGAAATCACCAATGTGTAATTTCCGGGGGTGATATTTTTGATTTCATAAAATCCATCGTCGTTTGTGACTGCCCCCTGCCCGGTAGATTTCAGTTGAACGGATACACCTTCGAGCAGTTCCTTCTTTGTATTCTGAATACTGCCGCGTAAAATTCCCTTGTTGCTTTGGGCTTCACTTCTTAACAAAACTGTAATAGTGAGGAGGATAAATAAAATAAGTTGTTTCATTATGAATAATTATTTAATTAATATTTCATAAAAAGATTTTAATTCGTGCAAAACCGCCCCACGTGACCATCACTAAAGTGGGATTCAGGTGGATTTGGCCTGCTGATTATTTCGGTACATAGGCAGCAGGGTTTTTCAGAAACTCTTCTTTGCATTCCCTGGAACAAAAGCCATAGAGTTTTCCTTTATAATGCAGGGTATCGCCGATGCCGGCGGAAAGAGGCATATAGCATACGAGGTCTTTTTTATTATCGGTTACCACGGAATCAAGCCCCTGGTTGGTAGTCGCATTAACTTTTTCAATCGCTTTCTTCCTGGCTTCTTCATTCATTTTTACCTCCTCTTTTTTACCATGGCATGAAAACACCAGGGTCATGACAAACGGTGTTATTATTTTATGAGTGCTCATAATTTATTTTTTTTTGTTGGCTTAAAATAGTATAGAGGGCAGTATGTGTTTGCATTGCCAGATCTTTTATTGTCTTGTTGCTCTTTTTTGTTTTTACAGCCTCATCCGGTTTAGTGCATGATGCAATCAATTTGTCTAAATCATCCTTGAGTTTTAGGTATTGAAATGCCGCAGGCACTGACGAAACCTGCCATGCATTTGCCTTGTCAGACTGGGAATTGCAGTTTTCTTTTACGGGTTGCCAATTTCCATTTTCGGCGATAACAAATAAAATACGTCGTTTCATTATGAATAATTATTTAATAAATGTTTGGTAAATCATAAAAAGAAATAGGATAGCTGTGATCACAAGAATTGCGAATACGCGTACACGTGCTCTTCGAAGAGCGGCATTTTTTTCAGCTTCGTTTTTAAAATATCCGGACATAATTCATTCTTCTTTAAAAATTGATCAATGTTTAAACCGGGACTAATCTTAGCATGCGCTGAATAACTCATACTGAAAGTCCACGTCTATAAAATCAATGATGAATAAACTGCAGGATTTATTTCTGCACAGTAAATTTTGAAGATTACGAGAACCGGGGAGGATGAAAGATATCAAAAAGGGGTTCTGCCGGCTTATTACATATATAAATGGTCAATGGTTCGTCATTTTTTTTTACGGCAGGCTGCGTTGTGGACGAAGCAAAAAAAGAATTGGAGGAAATGGGCAGTTCTTCCCTGCCCGTTCGCTTTTCATTTTTCTGTTCATTGCCGGCTGCATTACTTATCTTTTTTTTCAACAGACATTTTCCATAGCAATGCAACACGGGCCTGTTTTTATTCTCACAGGCCTGACTATATTCAGATTGGTGAAAATAATAATTAACGATAATAAGTTCCCTGCTGAAAAGTTGCATAGCCAGCACAAAGAACAGTAATATGGAGATTGCGTTTCTCAGATTATCAACAGTTGATACAATTTTTAAAAAGCGGGCACTGCAATCATACCATATTGCCCCATCTGTCAGACACATATTGCCAGTTCAAAATATTCCACCAGGCGTTGATATAATCCGCTCTCAGGTTATGGTATTTCAGGTAATAAGCATGCTCCCATACATCGATGGCCAATACGGGAAAACCTTTTACTTCACTGATATTCATCAACGGGTTGTCCTGGTTAGGGGTTGAAGCAACGGTAAATTTTTTATCATTCGTGTATATCAGCCATGCCCACCCGCTGCCAAAGCGGCTTTTTGCGGCCTCAGAAAATTGTGTTTTGAAGGCCTCCAGCGAACCGAAATCCTTCTCAATGGCAGTCTTTAATTTTTCGGAAGGAATCTTTCCGGCATCCGTTGGCGTCATCAGCTTCCAAAATAATTCATGATTATAATGTCCTCCTGCATTGTTGCGCATTTTGGCAGAATAACGGGATATATTCCCGAGCAGGTCTTCAAGACTTGTTTTTTCAGGGTTTACATTTTCTGCAGCGACTGCTTCTGCCAGGTTTTTTGCATAGCCCGCCGCATGCTTGCTGTAATGCAATTCCATTGTGGCTGCATCAATGTAGGGCTCGAGGGCATTGTATGCGTAAGGCAGGGGCTGCTGCTTGTATGGCGTACCTTCTGTATTTCGGTTCGTATAAACATGGGAATTATTTTCTGCAATCGCAGATAGTGCGTTGCCCGCGATACTTGCAGCGATCCCTGCTTTACCGGTTGATTTTAAAAATTCACGGCGGTTAAAATATTTATTTTCCATGGTGTATTATTTTTCTTTACTGAGAATTTCATGAAATGTGTTGTGCGCTTTCATCACCAGCGGGCGCAGGTTGCTGTCGGATTTCTTTCCGACGACGGCATCGTTGACGGATTTACATTCATTAGTGAGTTGTTGAAGCAAAGGTTTGAGGACTGTTGCATTGTAACCTGACGGTACCTGCGATGCCTGCAAGGCCTTTGACTTCGCCAATATGGATGCAGCACTATCCCTCAGGGGCTGAAGCTTGTTTGCTTCAGCAGCATGGAAACTGCTCATCGCCGTTGCATGAAAGCTGTCCAGCTCCGGCCATTTCATGTTTTCCTGCGCTTGTATCTTATTGGCCGCTATTAATCCGAGAATGAAGAGCAGGTTTACAGCTATTTTTTTCATTTTTCATAATTTATTTGTTTATCTAATTCTTCATGTATGTATTCGAAATAGGATTCTGCAGAGGATAAGTTCCTGTTACTATAAAATGGTTTTAATATCGGATATCAGTTTCTCAATCTCCTTTTTATCTGTGGCATCGTAAAAGCCACGTATCCGGTTCTGTTTATCGACCAGTGATATGAACTGGGTATGAATAAATGAACTTTCAATATTGTCGATGGAAATCGTGTCTGCACTCAGCAGGTAGTCGTGTTGTGCCATTTTGTACAGCGCCATCTTTGAACCGGTAAGAAACTCCCATTTACCGGGTATCGCGTGCATGCGTGTTGCATATTCCTTTAAACGGGATGGACTGTCGGTATCGGGGTCCACGGTATGCGAAAGAATGATTACATCCTCCCTGTTTTTAAACTCAGATTGAACGCTTTGCATATTTTCATTCATGATCGGGCAGATACTTTTACAGGAAGTGAAGAAATATTCTGCGACCCGCACCTTTCCACGTACGTCCTTATCTGTTAGTCTGTGTCCATCCTGATCAAGAAATTCGAAACTGCCTACCTCGTGGCCTGGTTCTCCCAGAACAGGTAGGTGGCTCTTCATTTTTGAAAAAAAGAATAGTCCCAATACGCCTACTACCATTAATGTGATAAGCAGTAAGAAAAATAATTTTATATAATGAACAACCGAAATGGATTTTCTTTTATGCATAACATTCAGTATTACGAGTTACGCTGAAAACAAACACTGTCCCTCGTAAATTACCAGCCTTCTCCTGAATTGAAAGTATTCTCAATACGCGGAACATTGATTAATAAAAACCATTTTTTATCTGCAAAACATTTAGTACCAGGAAAGCGGTAACTATGTGCAGGGGGGATGAAAAATTTCAAAAGCCCTGTCGGCGGGTTGTGCTGACATGAAAAGGCAGAATTTATTTTCCGTTTCAGCAGAGAAGATTAAGCAAGAAGAAACCGGAAAAAACGATCTGGAAGAAAGTGTTTGGTCGCTTTTATTTTCAGCTTTTCGTTCAGGGCATTCCTTCTCCTTTTTTTCTTCCTGTTTAAGCTTCTTAAACATCACGCATTTACCATAACAGTGTATTTCCGGCCTCGACTTATTTTCACAGTATCGGGCATATTCCTTCTGATTAAGGTAGTAACCGGCAACTACAAATACCCTGTTGAAATACTGGGTAAAAAAAACCGCAAGAAAAAGAAATGCAGCCAAACGATGATATAAAAAATCTATTCTCAAAGCGGCATAAAGTTAAAAAGACGTGTCTACATCTTAAAATAAATTTCAAACATGATGCTTGATGTACGCTTATCTGCCATGCGACATTACATTGCCGCCCGCTATAACGCGAATGGAAAAACGATTTTAAAACTAAAATCCCTCCCCATATTGAATACGCCCTGGCGTTGATTGGTCACCGTTACCAGGTTCCCGTTTTGCGAATAAAAATACTGGGCAAGGTTCAGATGATCAGCGTACGAAATGTTGGTAAGGTTAGTACAGTTTACATAAAGGGAACAAATCACACGGCCTGTTTTTGAATTGACAAAATCAGTCCCCAGTCCTGCGTCGACCAAAGTATAAGGAACTGAAGCCAGTTCTGTGTAGAGTGCACTATAAATATTATCCTGCGCCCAGTACTTCGCTATGCCAATTTTAAAGTAGGTTGATCTGAATATTGAATTGTGACCGTCATTCAGCTTGAACCTAAATTCGCTATGCAAGTGCGGAGCAGGGATCCAGGGAAGATGATCAGTTGAATCCGTTGAATTGGGAAGATAGGTATAAATATAAGAAAACCTGTTATTCATTTCCAGCCATTTTACTGATGCCGGATGTATATTCAGATATGCCGACAACCCCGTGATGATGGCTGAGTTCGATGACACATATTCGTAAACGGGATATCCCTGCGCAACAGAATCTGTGCGATCGGCAAAAATAAAATTGTTGATATGATTATAAAAACCATCAAGCTCCAGGCTGATGTCCCTTCCATTGTATCCGTAAGCGAGGTCTAACTGATAACCCTGTTCCGGTCTTAGATTAATATTCCCCAATTGAATTGCGTTGGAACCAATATTGAGACCATTGCTGGTCAGTTCATTTATCGCGGGTGCCCGGAAGCTTTTTGAAATGTTGAATTTCACATACTGATCATGTGGCAACTGATAAGAAGCGCCGATACTTCCGGACCATCCGGAATAGGTATTGTTAAACCCGGTGAACTGAACAGTAGAACCGGGTGTACCATCCGGGACGATCCTGCCATTGTCATCAAGCGACATGTTTTGGCCAATAAAATTGGTTATATCGTAGCGCAGACCGCCACTAACCGTAAGCGCTTTGATGTTTTTTTCAACTATGGCATATCCGCCTATTTCAAAATTGGTATAGTTGGGTATTTCATAATCCGGAACATAGGGATCCGGAGGAGCAGGCAGGTTGTTCATCAATTCATACATCCCATTGACGCCTGCAGTGAATTTTAGATTTTTTTCCGCATTTGATAATTGGTAACGAAGGGAGAAAGGAACATCATACACTACCATATTGTTTTCCCCGACAGTGCCCGAATCTATATCATGATGTACGCTGCTGCTGAAACCCAAGTCCAATCCTATCTTTCCTTTTCCGGCATTTAAACTGTTTTGCCACCAAACCTGGTATTCCTCCAGTTCTTTTGTGCCGGGAATTGTAGCATCGTAAGAAAGAAAATTTGACTTGGTGGGAAATATTTTATCTCCAACAGGATTATCAAAAATAAATTGACCCGTTGCACTGTCACGATTTCCATTTGGCACCTGGATTCGGCGATAAAGAGCGCTGAAGCTAAGCCTTGAATAGCCCCAGGATTTATTTAAACCGAGTGTGAGTCTTGCATTGCCCTGGTTCCAGGCAGTTCCCCACACATAGCCATCTTTAGGATTCCAGTAACTATGCGCAAGTTCACCACTGGCTTTCAGGTCATAGACAAAACCATTGTTGTTTCCCCCAATATGCAGTGAGTTCCCGATATACCCGTTATTCGTATGATATTCCGAAAGCCAGCTGCCAATAACATTTCCATTCGGTACAAACGGCGCTGATTTAAAATTGATGACACCCGCTTCGGCACTTGCCCCGTATTGAAGCGATGCCGGACCACGGATGATTTCCGCATCATATACCGCATAAGGATCAATTAATATTCCGTGATCGTCTCCCCATTGGAAATCTTCCTGCGGCAATCCGTCTGTAAGAACCAGTACCCGGTTAAATCCCAAGCCATTGATTTGTGGCTTGGTCGTGCCCACACCTTCCGTCGTTTCGCTGACTCCGGGTTGAGCAGCCACTGCGTCGATCACCGTATTAGATGATCCCTGCAGTATCATATCATGCGTAACCACGGATATAGGAACCGGTGATCGTTGGGTATTGGTTACGTTACCCAGGCTGGTAACCACTACCTGCCTTAATGAACCGTAGGATATTTTTGCTGCGAATTCGACAGTTATATCCGTCGATATGCTCACCTGCCTGATGATGGTCGAGTATCCGATGGCCTGCACCTGCACATCATAAGTGCCTTTTGGCAAGGGGGAGATTTTATAGTTCCCTTTCTGATCCGTTATAGCGCCCAGTTTGAGCTGTGCAATATAAACGGATGCTCCTTGTATGGGTTGATGCGTAACGGAGTCGGTTACACGCCCGCTCATTGATTGAGTAAAACCACAGGCTACCGGAAGTAAAAAAACAAGCATGGAAAATAATTTCTTTCTCATAATAATTTATTTGTGGATAAAACACCTTATAGGCTTTCACGCTGAGCCGGTTAAATGACGGCACTCGGTATAAAACCAGGATGAATGAAATGCATCCATAAAATTTTAAACCAAAAAGGGAAGGTTTTCTGTCCTGATAAAATTTCGTGCGCTAAGATCTCCTGGCTGAAAAATGCAGCAGTAAAAAGGCCATCCGTATATTAGTCAATATAAAAATCTGGAGGATGGAAAAAAGATTTGGGCATCCTATCAATTTTTGCAGAAACAAGCTCGGGGTATTGGGGATCAAGCAATTTGTAAAAGGAATAATATGAATTACAAAAAAATGATTTTGAGAAAAGCGGATTTGCTTTGAAATTATCGGATTTCCCTTCACGGTTCTGTTTATCAGTATTATCCTGCTGGCGCAGTTTTTTATTTAACTGGCACCTTCCATTGCAATGCATCATTGGCCGGGATTTGTTTTCGCAATGCAGGACGTATTTGTCCAAATGCGCATAGTAATCTGCAATCAGGATTTGCTGGCTGAAGGTCTGCGCCATAAATGCTCCGAGGATGAATAAGACAGCGATTTGGTTGTATGGTATTTTCCTGAACACTACAGCAAAGATAAGCGCAAAGACCTTATATTGAATAAACGGAAATTGTCCAGCTCCAATTGGCTGCCCAATTTTTAAGTCATTTCCGGATCCTTTGCCTGGTCCAGAAAATGATCATTGTCGCTGATGATAACGGCAATGAATATCCGATAACTGGCATCCGGCTTGATCTATAAAGTGCGATTCATGCAGGTTGATTCTCTCCAGGAACTCAGATTGCAATTTTCCGATTTCAAAAGTGTAAAACAAAGTGTAACACATTTTATAGTTTTTTTCGAATTTTTCGACTGATCAGAATGCTTTGGATAAATAATTTTTATGAAAACTATTTAATATCCAACACGATAAAAGATAAGTGTGAGCTTCTGAAATCCAGTACAGGCAAAGGTTCTATTTGAAATGGGACGTAAAAACAAATTCTAGCTAATAATTTATTAATGAACTAAATAAAAGTAAAAAAATAGGTTTGGTTTCCAATAGTTGCCCGACGATGATTCGAACCTCGACAAACAGAACCAAAATCTGTCGTACTACCTTTATACTATCGGGCAATAAAGAAAAGAATGAAATTCTCATTGATAAAGGAGTGCAAAAATAAGTCCTGCCGTCTGAACGACAAAAAACAAATGGCCTTTGTCCAAAAGAGTGATAAAGCTGCTT
>DATJWE010000187.1:0-15111 GCA_035501475.1 Puia sp.
GCCGAAAGATAACTATCAGGGGTATCCGCTGTATGTCACCAAAAGGAATTATGGCACAACCGTTTTTTCAATCTTTGTTAACACGAATTACCCGAATTACACGAATTATACGGATTAACACGGATTAACACGGATTACACAGATTGCGCGAATTGGACTCATTGTTTTGATTGATATGCGACCTATTTTTATTACAGGTATAGGAACTGATGTGGGTAAAACGCTTGCTGCGGCAATTCTGACGGAAGCGCTGCACGCTGATTACTGGAAACCTGTTCAGGCGGGACATGATAACGGCACTGACAGTGAATGGATGCAGGCGATGATTAGTAATCCTTTGAGCAGGGTTCATCGTGAAGCCTACCGGTTGCGTATAGCCGCATCCCCGCATATTGCCGGACGTGAAGAAGGAGTCAAAGTAGATCTGGGAATTATCGCTGAACACTATAAAAAAATCAAAGGGGAAATGATAAAGGAAAAGAATGAACGTCCCCTGGTCATTGAGGGGGCCGGCGGCATATTGGTTCCCCTAAATGAAAATGAATTTGTCCCTGAGCTTATTCAGAAACTGGATGCAAAAGTTATTCTCGTAAGCAGGAACTATCTTGGGAGCATCAATCACTCCCTGCTCACAGCTTCATTCTGTAAATCACAAAATATTGAAGTAGCCGGCTGGATATTTAACGATCAATACCTCGGTTATGAGGATGAAATTGTCGGTTGGACGGGATATCCCCGGATTTTTTCCATTCCGTTCATGAAAAGTATTACAAAAGAAACTCTGAGCCAGAAAGTCAATGCCAACAGGGCCCTGATCAAAAAATTTTTATCTTGAATATTGCGATGGATTATCAGTCAACAAAGGATACAGAGGGTTTACCGTATCTTTATCAGCTGTCATACAGGATAGAAATATGAATTTAAATTTCCCTTTATTAAAAACGATAAGGATTCTTTTACTGCCTTTTTCCTTTCTTTATGCCCTGATCATTCATTTTCGTAACTGGTTTTTTGACAAAAAGATTTTAGCCTCATCCTCTTTTAATCTGCCGGTGATTTGTATCGGCAACCTGGCCGTAGGTGGAACGGGGAAATCTCCCATGGTAGAACTTCTCATTAAAAAGCTTAAAGACAGGTTTTCAATTGCAATCCTCAGTCGTGGCTACAAACGGAAAACCCGCGGTTATGCTTTGGCAACGGAAACAGTAACTGCATTGGAAATTGGGGATGAGCCCATGCAGTTCCATGTCAAATATCCGGATGTATCCATCGCTGTAGGGGAGGAACGGGTAGTGGCAATTCCACAACTGTTACATGATCGCCCTCAAACAAAAGTAATCATACTTGACGATGCCTTTCAACACCGGTCAGTCAGTGCCGGATTGAATATTTTGCTTACCGATTATAATAACCTTTTTACCAGGGACTGGTTTCTTCCGACGGGCGACCTGCGTGATGAAAAAAAAAGTTATAAAAGAGCGCAGGTTATTGTGGTGACCAAATGTTCAGAAGATCTATCCTTAAAAGAAAAAAACGATCTGATACATGAAATCCATCCATTGGAACATCAGCAGATATTTTTTTCGTCCATACATTATGGAAAGCCTTATCATATTGTTAATAAAACTGCTTTCAATATTGATAATTCAGTCGAAGTCCTGCTCGTCACGGGTATTGCCAATCCTGCTCCCCTGAAAAAATTTATTGAGGAGAACTCGAAAACATATTATCAAATGATATTCAGTGATCATTATATTTTTTCTATTGATGATCTTAAAAGCATTGTACGACGATTTGAAAATATTCAATCGGAAGAAAAGGTGATCGTTACCACGGAAAAAGATGCTGTCAGGCTAATGAAATTTCAGCAGGAACTAAAAAAACTTCCTGTTTACGTAATTCCTATTGAGCCGATGTTTTTGTTTGGTGATGAAAAACGTTTTACTGATTTAATTCTTACATTCATTAATGATTTTGATTACCAATGATAAAAATTAATGGGACATAAACATCAGGATAAAAAGAAAAAAAGCCTAGCATCCCCGCATAGCTATAAAGGCATATTGGAAATCACCAGATCCGGGATCGGTTTTGTAATCATCGAAAACCTTGCACAGGATGTGTTGGTGCGGCCAGCAGATTTCAATACTGCATTGCACGGTGATACGGTAAGAATAAAAATCATAAAAGGTAATCCTAAAAGCGGGAGAATGCAGGGTGAAGTCCTTGAAGTGCTGGAAAGGAAGCAAACCGATTTCCTGGGGAAGATAGAAGTGAGTGATACCTTCTCTTTTTTTATTGCTGAAGCCGAGAAGCCAATGCCAGATGTGTATGTTCCGCTCAATAAGCTAAACGGCGCTAAAAATAATGACAGAGTCGTAGTACGGATTGTTGAATGGGAAAAAAATAAAAAACCTCAGGGAGAAGTGATCCAGGTGATGGATGCCGCGGATGAGAATGATCATGCCATGAAATCTATTTTGCTTGAAAATGGATTTCCCGTCTCTTTCACCGAGCAGGTATTGGAAGAATCAGAACGACTTCCAGGTGTGATTGGAGAAGATGAAATCAAACGCAGACGGGATACGCGCGATATTTTGACATTCACCATTGACCCTGTTGATGCAAAAGATTTTGATGACGCCATATCTTTTCGTTACCTGAAAAACGGGTTATATGAAATCGGCGTCCATATTGCAGACGTCAGTCATTATGTGGAGCCTAAATCCGAGTTGGACAATGAAGCTTATTCAAGAGCAACTTCCGTTTATCTGCCAGATCGTGTGAATCCAATGCTGCCTGAGCGGATTTCAAATGAACTTTGTTCTCTAAGACCGCATGAAGATAAATTAACCTTTTCTGCAATTTTTCAGATTGGAGAAAAGGCGGAGATAAAGGATCATTGGATTGGGAAAACGATTATTCATTCCGATCACCGGTTTAATTACGAAGAAGTGCAGGAGACTATTGATAAGGAAGCAGGATTGCACAGCGATGAAATTTTAATCCTGCACAGACTTGCCCAACGCCTTCGTAAAAGAAGATTTAAAAAAGGAGCCATCAATTTTTCATCCTCAGAAGTTCGTTTCAAATTGGATGAAACAGGGAAGCCCATTGGCATTGAGATCAAGGAAAGCAAAGAATCACATCAACTGATCGAGGAATTTATGCTGCTGGCTAACAGAACGGTGGCGGAATATGTTTCGAAAATAAAATGGCATAAAAAGACAGTTCCTTTTCCTTATCGTGTGCACGACACGCCGGATAAAGAAAAATTATTGCCGTTCATTGAATTTGCAAAAAAATATGGCCATCATTTCGACACCAAAACCCCTAATGGAATTGCTGCTTCCTTTAATCAGATGCTTGCCGATGTAGAAGGAAAGCCGGAGCAACATGTGTTGGAACAATTGGGAATTCGAACCATGGCCAAAGCAGTATATACGACCGAAAATATCGGTCACTATGGACTGGGCTTTGAGCATTATTGCCATTTTACGTCTCCGATACGTCGTTACCCGGATGTGCTGGTGCACAGGATCCTTGAACAATGTTTGGCTGACAGGATAGAACCGGATAAGAAACTCGAGGCAAAATGCAAACACTGCAGTGAACGGGAAAGGGCCTCGATGGAAAGTGAGCGTGCAGCGAACAAATACAAGCAGGTCGAATACATGCAGGCATTTCTGGGTGAAGAATTTGAAGCAGTGATCAGCGGGGTGGCTTCATTTGGTTTTTGGGCTGAGACGGTTGACCATAAATGTGAAGGACTTGTCAGTATCAACAGCCTGTTCGAATACGATGATTTCAGGCTGATCGAGGGAGAGTATGCATTGGTGGGCCGACGCAGCGGGAGGCAGTTTCGTATGGGCGACAAGGTTAGAATAAAAGTAATTTCGGCTAATCTTGGGAAACGTCAGCTGGACTACGAATGGGTCATTACCGGAACGGAAAAAGGCCATAAGCCTCAATTGCATAAAAAGAAAAAGAATAAATAACCGGTCTGGCGCTTTCCCGGCTGTCTTTTCACTGTTGTGTAATCAAACCGTCACTGGAAATTTTTTACTAACCATGCACAGCTTCGAAGAATTATCAAAGGAGTTTTTGACAAAATTCAGCAGCAGGCATTTTCCGGTGCAACCTGCCAGTTTGTACGATGCAGCAGATTATTTTTTGGGTATTGGAGGCAAAAGGATCAGGCCCGTCATGTGTTTGATGGGAAATGAATTGTTTGATGAAATCATTCCCGATGCTTATTCCGTTGCGACGGCCATCGAATTATTTCACAATTTTACCCTGATACATGATGATATCATGGATAAAGCTCCCTTGCGAAGGGGAATGCCGACTGTACATGAAAAATATAATTCATCAACGGCCTTGTTGGCAGGGGACGTAATGCTGGTAATTGCTTACGATTACATTAATAAAATTGAAACCCCTCATCTGCACAGGGTCATTCATCTTTTTAATAAAACAGCCAAGCAGGTTTGCGAAGGACAGCAGTTAGATATGGAATTTGAAGAGAAAAAGCAGGTTTTATTAAATGATTATCTGCACATGATCGAATTAAAAACATCTGTTCTGCTTGCAGCAAGCCTGAGGCTGGGTGCGATTCTCGGCGGGGCCAGTGAGGGTAACCAGGACCATTTGTACGAATTTGGAAAAAATCTCGGTCTGGCTTTCCAGGTCCAGGATGATTATCTTGATGCGTTCGGCGATCCTGCAAAATTCGGCAAACAGGTTGGCGGAGACATCATCGCCAATAAAAAAACTTTTCTCCTCGTTAAAGCCATGGAACTTGCTACAGCTAAGCAGAGGGAGGAAATGAATGGTCTTATTCAACAGAATTCTGCTGACAAAATCAGAAAGATGCTTGCAGTTTTCAGGGCCTGCGGTGTTGATGAAGCTGCCAAATCGGCAAAAGAAAAATACCTTGAAATCGCGCTTCAGCATCTGGAAGATATTGCTGTGCTTTCAAAACGAAAGGAATCTCTGAAAGAATTAGCGCAATTTTTGATTCAAAGGGACTATTGATATTGGATCGATGTTTATTTAATCATATCTATGTGAACCTATGTGCCCATGATTCTATGTGGTAAAAAATTTACCACATAGACAAAATAGAAACATAGGTTCACATAGGGTTTAATTCTAATCAGTAAATTTCATTATTTGCACAACAAATTAAATCTTATTAACAGTTTTCAAAAACCCTTAACTACATACTATACGTATTTTTTATTAATTTGATCCCTTAATAAAATGATCATATGCCCCATTCATTATTCCGTAAGAAATCTTTAGCGAAAATCATGGCTGATGCAGAATCGGGGTTTGGAGATGCACATGAATCGGGAATGAAAAAAGTGCTGGGTGTGCGCGATCTTACATTTATGGGAATTGCTGCTGTCATCGGAGCAGGGATTTTTTCGACTATTGGCACTGCGGCTTTTCACGGAGGACCAGGCGTGATTTTTTTATTTTTGATCACGGCCGTAACCTGCGGCTTCACGGCATTGTGTTATGCGGAGTTTGCTTCGCGCGTACCGGTAAGCGGAAGCGCATATACTTATTCGTACGTTACCTTCGGCGAACTGATCGCCTGGATTATAGGATGGGCGCTCATCCTCGAATATGCTATCGGTAATGTGGTTGTGGCCATATCCTGGAGCGCTTATTTCAACAATATCCTGAAAGCATTTGGCATTACTCTGCCTGACTGGCTTGCTATCGGTTACCAGACAGCGAAGATGAATTATGATGCGGCTGTAAAAGCACATGAGTCTGTTTCTAATCTTATTTACACACAGGCGCCTTCTGTTTTGGGGTTTAAATTTATCATCAACGTACCCGCATTCGGTATTGTAGTGCTGATCACCACACTTGCATACATTGGTATCAACGAAAGCAGGAAGAGTGCGAACTTTATGGTGGGCCTAAAAATTATTGTTTTGATTTTTATTGCAGTTGTCGGGCTCTACATCATTTTTTCCAAGGGAACGACATCCAACTGGACTCCATTTTTACCGGAAGGAATGAGCGGCGTTTTACAAAGTGTTTCTTCCGTATTCTTTGCTTATATCGGATTCGATGCGATTTCAACTACTGCCGAAGAATGCCGTGACCCGCAAAAAGATTTACCGAGGGGAATGATTTATTCCCTGCTGATCTGCACCCTGATTTATGTAGTCACCGCATTGGTCATTACCGGTCTCGTAAATTATAAAGAGTTCAACGGAGTTACCGATCCGCTGGCTTATGTGTTTGATAAAATCAATATGCATACCATTGGGTTTATCATTTCCATCAGCGCAGTTGTTGCTGCGACAAGTGTATTGCTGGTTTTCCAAATCGGACAGCCGAGAATCTGGATGAGCATGAGCCGTGACGGATTATTACCCCCGCGTTTTGGAAAACTGAGTAAGAGGTTCAAGACACCTGCTTTTGCTACTGTGATAACGGGTTTATTGGTTGGACTTACCGTGTTGGTGGTCGACGATAAACTCATGACGGATTTGACCAGCATCGGAACATTGTTTGCTTTTGTACTTGTGTCAGGTGGTGTATTGTATTTACCCGTGATGGAAAAAAAGTCTGGCAAATTTCAGATGCCATATATCAATGGGAAATTCATTGTTGGCTTGCTGGTTGCATTGTTTATTTTTTTATTCCGGCACAGGCTTTCCGATGCATTAGTTAATATTGGTGGGGAAAGCAGACAAGAAATTTTATTTATCGTTTTTGTGATTGTCGCCATCGTGATGGCGATACTTAGTTTTATCCGAAAATACTCTCTTATCCCTGTGTTGGGTGTACTATGTTGTTTGTATCTGATGATAGAAATCCCGGCGAAAAGCTGGATGGTTTTTTTCGGCTGGATGGTCATCGGCCTGTCAATTTATCTTATGTATGGTCGAAGGAAAAGTAAACTGGTTACCAATTCGGTGACAGCAAAAAAATAATGTCTGATTGTTGCTTCTTCCATAACAGAATCTTCCTGATTATTTTTGCAATATGAAATTTGAGATAGGAGATAAAGTGATTGTCCTGCATTCCAATGAAGAAGGTGAAATAGTCGAAATTCTCAATAACAAAATGGTGATGGTTGATGTGCGCGGCGTAAAATTCCCTGCTTATATTGATCAATTGGATTTTCCCTATTTCAAGAAATTCACCGAAAAAAAAGCTTCTTCTTCCCAGAAGCAAAAAAAGTATATTGATCAGCTTCCGGTTGAAAAAAAAGAAAGAATTGCAAAAGTAGCCAGCGGGGTTTGGCTGGCATTCCTACCGGTCTTTGATCAGGACGAATTCGGGGAAGATATCGTAGAAACGCTAAAAATTCACCTGGTGAACAATTCGCAACTTGCTTATAAGTTTGCATACCGCTTGAATTATTTTGGAAAAACCGAGTTTGAACTGAAAAATGAATTATTCGTTCTGCAGGATTTTTATTTGCATGATGTTCCGTTTGAAGATCTCAGTGATTCGCCTTCATTTGATTTCGATTTTACTTTGTTGACACCTGATAAAAAGAAGGCAGATCACTATGAACGATCACTCAAACTCAAACCCAAACAGGTTTTTGCAAGAATTGAGGAAATCAGGAAAAAAGCAGAAGCGACATTTTCCTACAAACTCTTTGATGAGTATCCCGACAAGATGATTGAGGAAAAGATCGAAGCTTCCGGCAACAATTATTCAGGAAACAAAATATATGAGGCTTCAAAAGCAAAACAATACCTCGAGCCTGCAAAATATGAAGTGGATCTGCATATTGAAAAACTAAGCGACAATTTTCGAAGCCTGAATAATTTCGAAATACTCAGCTTGCAGTTACAGACATTCGAAAAATATATTGACCTCGCCATTTCACACAGGTTGCCTTCCATGGTGGTGATTCACGGGGTTGGAAGCGGAAAGCTCAGGGATGAAATCCATGAATTGCTTCGGCTTAAAAAAGAAGTAAAATCATTCGTGAACCAGTATGATCCGAGATATGGGTATGGAGCGACAGAGATTTTCTTTCAATATTAAGTACCAGTTTCAGGTAAATTGATGATATTCAGGTTAAATGGAGTCACCAAAGCATATTCATATAAAACGCAAACACATGCGAGTCGACCACCTGGTCGACGACTTCCTCGCGAAGTGGTCGGCTTGTGTCACACAGAATGATAAACTCCCGCAAATTGTCGTACCGAGTCGACCACCTGGTCGACGACTTCCTCGCGAAGTGGTCGACTTGTTTCATGCAGAATGATAAACTCCGGCAAATTGTGCTATCCTATACGTCCTTCCCGGTGCCATCTCGTTAAATAAAATTAATTTATTATCGAGCCGGCAATTATTGACAATTCCTGGTTTAATTTTGCTTCAGCTACCGGCCGGGCCATCGCCTCGCCTCAGGCGAGGAGGAAAGTCCGGACAGCACAGAGCAATGTACCGGTGAAGAGCCGGGTCCTGCCTCAGGCAGGAACAGACAGTGCCACAGAAAATTACCGCCTTCCATTACCCAGGTTTTGGAAGGCAAGGGTGAAAACGTAGGGTAAGAGCCTACGGCTTTGTCAAGTGATTGACAAGGCGGGTAAACCTTGCATGCTGTAATGCCACATATACCGGCGACTGAGGGCGGCTCGCCCGAGCCGGAGGGTAGGCAGCAGGATCCCTCTAGTAATAACGGGGCAAGATAAATGATGGCATCCGCCTCGGCGGAAACAGAATCCGGCTTATGAGCCGGTAGCTTTTTGGTTCTATCTAAAATATAACGCCCCTGCATAACCGCCAATTTCCATCAGGTAAGCAATGCCCAGGTGTGCAAGCAGACCGCCGACAATCGATTTTGTCCGGTAGGCAATAACGCCTAAGGCAAGTCCTCCAAAAAAAGAAGAAATGCATTCACCCAGTGGTTTACCAAAATGAACAGTACAATAGAAAGCAGCCATGGGTAGAATAGCATGTATGCCGACAAAGCGGGCAAATCCGATGACCAGGAATCCCCTGAAGAAAAGTTCAATGCCAACAAAATCCAATCCATATGAAATTTCAAAAAGCAATTTCCAGGGCCATGCCGGTTGTGTATAGTTTCCGATAAAAGCTACATTTTTAAACTTGGGATATGCATGAAGAAAATCCGGTCGCGTGGAAGCATAAGCAATAAATGGGATCATACACAAAAGAATCAGCAGATAAGGCAAAGGCATGAAATTTTTTGTTGTGAGTCCCCAGAACGATTCTCCATCTCTCCATAATACCTTGATTAGAAATAATGTGATCAGAAGGGCGATCAGTTTTAGTGGCAATTCCACCACGATACTCCAGTATTTATCCCAGCCCTGTAGCCGGCTATACACTATAGGAAAAATATTCCAATGAACCATTTTAAAAGAAAAGAAAAGAGGAGCAAGGGAAAAGAATACCAGGAAAAGTTTTTGCTCCTGTCTCGAAGTAATAATCTGATTACTGTTTTTTTTAAGTGAATCCGATTTTGTAGTTGTTGCCTGAAAAAGATAGGCTGTCCCGAATACAAAAAGATAAAAAATAAAAAAACAGGTCAGCTGCCCATACCAGGGATGAATTTCTTTTATCCTTTTTTCAATACCGACGCTGTAGTTCAGGAAAACAAGCAGGGCTGTAAATATAGCAGTAAGCAGTAATTGTCTGGGGGAAATAGCCCTGAAATAATCTTTCAGGTACTGAAAAAAGATATTCATGGATGCATTAAAACATTCTAAGGGAAGGTACTCAATTTCCTTCGAAGCTTGTTTTCATTTTTCCCAACAGGTCGGTATCGATTATTTTTTTTGCGAGAACAATCATATTCTTGAAAGCTTTGGCCTGGGAAATCCCATGACCAATGATTACAGGCTTATTCACGCCCAAGACCGGCGTACCACCGTAATCTTCAAAATTGAAGCGATCAAAATATTCATTGTGGACATTTTGCCGCTTGGTGATTTCAAATAGAGATTCTGCAAGTTTTAAAATGATATTACCTGTAAAACCTTCACAAACCATCACATCAGCATTGTCAAGGAAAACATCCCGTCCTTCCACATTGCCAATGAAATTAATTTGCCTGTTATTTTTCAACAGCGGGTAGCTTGCCTGGGCGAGTAAATTTCCTTTCCCTTCTTCTTCACCGATATTGATGAGTCCAACGCGTGGATTATCAATTCCAAGAATATTTTGAGCGTATAGGGATCCCAGTAAGGCGAACTGATTCAGGTTTTCAGGCTTGCAGTCCGCATTGGCTCCGACATCCAGCAATAATCCGGTTTTCCCGTTTTCCCGGGGTATGATTGTAGCAATAGTGGGGCGCTGGATGCCCTCAATGGCTTTAATACTGTACAGGGAACCCACCAGCATGGCGCCGGTATTGCCCGCGCTGATAAAAGCATCAGTCTTGCCCGTGGCCAGCATATGAAATCCAACGGAGATGGATGAACGCTGTTTTTCTTTCAGGGCTTTGGTAGCATGTTCATGCATCCCGATAATTTCCGGGGCGTGAACAATCTTGGTTACGGAAGATGGGATTTTATTTTCTTGAAGGATGGGCGATATGACCTGTTCATCGCCGATCAATAATAAAAATGCAGGCGTAGCTGATTCAGACAAGTACAGTTGGAGACCCTTCACCGCCTCTTCAGGCGCGAAGTCTCCACCCATCATATCTAAAGCAATATTCATTAAGGGAAGCTACAATAAAAACCAATCATTGGACTATTTTGCAGGAGCTTTTTCGGCGACTACTTTTCCTTTGTAGTATAACTTACCCTCGCTGATGTGAGCGCGGTGACGTACATGCATTTCTCCAGTTGTACTGTCTTTGCTCAATGTCAGCTTTTCAGCTTTGTAATGCGTCCTTCTTTTGGCGCCTCGTTGCTGTGAATGTCTTCGTTTCGGATTTGGCATGACTTATCAATTTTATAACAACCAAAATAATTTATTCTAGATTTTTAAATTTTTCCAATCCCTTCCACAATGGATTGTCCGGTTTATTTTCTTCTCCGTTCAGTTTTTTCAACATTCCCAGCACTTCTTTGTTGCAATGTGGACCTCCCATATCTTTTTCCTTGCACATCCGCTGTGTTGGAATGCTGAGATTGATGAATTCATATATCCAGTCAGCAATATGCAAATGACTCTCACTTCTTGAAATATAATAAACATCTGGATCTTCTTCCTGTTGATTCATTGTTTCTGGATCTTCAACCAATTTCACCAATACGTTGAACTCATCCCAAAGATCGAGAGGAAGTGTATTTCCACAGCGGTCACAGATAACTTCAATCTTGCCGTCAATTTCAAATTTAAGTAACATGAAACCGTTTTTCTTATCCAGAAATAGCTTCACATTCGCTTCGCAGTGTTTGAAATCCTGCTGCTGGTATGCTTCAAAGAACCTGTCCGTGATCCGGTAACTAAACTCATGAGTACCGGTTTTCAGACCCACAAACGCAATTTCGAATTCTCTGCGGCTGTTCATGAGTACTTTTTTTAAGAGTCGGCAAAGGTATAAAGAAATAACCAGAAATCGAGGGAATTGAGGTAAAAAACACCCAGTTTTAGCTCTTATTTAGATGAATTTTCCCCTCATACTCAAATATTTCCCTTTTTAAGCTCTTTTACTGCATAATCAGCTGCTCTTGCAGTCATCGCCATATAGGTCAGCGAAGGATTCACACAGCCCGAGGAAGCCATAAATGAACCATCCGTAACGAACACATTTTTTACTTCATGCATCTGATTATATCCGTTAAGTACAGATGTTTTCGGAAACCTGCCCATCCTTGCTGTTCCCATTTCATGATTGGAATTTCCAGGAAAGGACATCCCTTCTTCAGCATAAATATTTTTAAACCCGGCCTCTTCGAGCATCTCACGAGCAGCGTTTACGATATCCTTGTTCATCGTTTTTTCATTGGTTTTGAATTCTGCATCTACAGTCAATGTATTTCTTCCCCAATAATCTTTTTTGCCGGTGTTCAAGATGGCGCGGTTTTCGGGATAAGGGAGACATTCACCGAATCCGGTATATCCAATCCGCCATTCACCGGGTTCCGTAAGTGTTTCTTTTAATGTCGTACCAATGCTGATATCTTTTATTTCTTTGCCCCAGCTTTCCCGCCAGGCACTGACCTGGCTGCCGAATCCCCGAATATAATCTGTTCTTTTGTCTCTCAGATTTCTGAATCGGGGGACATAAATACCATTCGGTCTTCTTCCATAATAATATTCATCTTCAAAACCCTCGACGGTTGCGCCGATATTCCTGGTTTTGTGATGATCCATAAGATTGCGGCCCACCTGGTCACTGCCATTTCCCAAACCATTCGGAAAATGATGTGAAGTTGAATTAAGGAGAATAAATGCCGTTGCCAATGTTGCTGCATTAAGAAAAATAATACGGGAATAAAATTCTTCTGTCTGGTTTGTTGCCGTATTTATTATTTCTACTCCTTTGGCAATGCCTTTTTCATCATCATACATGACCCGGTTCACTAACGCGTGATCTTTCAGGGTGAGCCTTCCCGTTGCAAATGCAGCAGGTAAAGTACTGGCATTGGTGCTGAAATATGCGCCAAAGGGACAACCCCGATGACATAAATTCCTGTTTTGACAGACTCCTCTTCCTTTAACCGGCGCCGTTAGATTTGCTGTGCGGCCGATAATTACTTTTCTATCAGAAAATTTTGTTTCTACTTTCGACTTGAAATATTTTTCAACACAATTCATTTCCATGGGAGGTTGAAATTGGCCGTCGGGTAGTTGTGGTAATCCTTCTTTGCTTCCGCTGACGCCAATAAATGCTTCAACATAGTCGTACCATGGAGAAATATCCTTATAACGAATTGGCCAATCCACTCCGATACCGTCTTTAAGATTGGCTTCGAAATCAAGATCACTCAGCCTGTAACATTGGCGGGCCCAAAGCAACGATCTTCCCCCTACAATGTCGCCACGTATCCAGTCAAAGCGCTTGATTTCTTCGTACGGATTTTGTTCGTCATTAATATAAAAATGTTTGTTGTCATCCCGAAAAGAATAATGCCTTCTCTGAATATAATGCGTTTTCTTATCGTCCCGGGTCAATCGTCCGCGGTGAGGGAAATCCCAGGGATTTAAAGTTGCTGTCGGGTAATTGGGGTGGACCACATTGTTGCCACGTTCAAGCATTAATACATTCAGTCCTTTCTGGCAAAGCTCTTTTGCAGCCCAGCCACCGCTGATTCCTGAACCGACAATGATTGCATCGTAAGTATTTTGTTTTGCAGATCTGTTGTTGATATGAAGGGTATCGCCTGGCATGAAAATGATGACCGGATTTAATCAAACGGAATTAATGATTCAGGCTAAAGTTAGGTCGAATTAAAATAAGAAGTTCACTAATTAATCTGGATTTATTTCAACACAATCTTCGTTGTTTTTTTGCCCTGGTCGGTCTGAACGGATATGATATAAATTCCCCTCGCAAGAGTTGCAATGTAGAGGTTATTTTCAAATCCGAATACATCTTTCGATATAATCAGGCGCCCTGAAACATCGAATAAAACAATTTGCCTACAGGTTACAGAAGTATTTACATAAATATAGTCTGAAGCCGGATTGGGGAAGATAGAAATGACCGTACCATTTGGATTAAACACGATCAATCTCACCTGTGAAAAGATGGAATCCCCATTTGCGAATACGATTTTGAGTCGATAATAATTATTCCCATTCCATAGTGTATTATCCGTGTACTGATAATTTGTAATGGTGTCTGAATTGCCTTTGGCTGCAACCGTGCCGATATCATTGAACTGAATGCTGTCGCTGCTTTTCTGGATAACAAATTCGCTGACCTTATTTTCCTGCCAGGTGCTCCATTGTAACAGGGCTTTTGTATTGACCTGTGTGGCAGTAAATGATTGCAACATCGCAGCAAGCGGTTCATCCTGACCAGGGCCGCCACCGTTGATCCAGAACTCTGAAAAACCATTTACCTGGTATTCGGCATAATATCCATTGTCATTGGGAATGATTTGTACATTCTGTTGAGGTTTAACAAACTGATAACTACCACTATGGTTGTCCGTTAGTGTGCTGTCTTCCTCGGAATTAACCGGGCTGCTGTATTGTGTAACTCCTGAAAGGTAAGCATCATGCATAGATGTGCAACTGTTGCAACCCGTGGCATTGATTAATTTATTGGCTTCCGAGTCAAGGAAATAAAACCTGACAGAAACATTTGCATTTGCTTTTTTAGATGATTGAATAACGATATTCCTTCCAAGATAATATTGATTGGTTGTGTCGCGTATTGCTCCAGTATCCAGATAAATATTCACATTGCAATTGCCAAGATCCTGTCCATTTGGATTGATGGATGCGATTCTTTCTCCTCCAATATCAAAATTAATCCAGTTATTTCCGCTGACAGGCTGTGATAGCCCGCTAGTGATATTGGGACCATTGTATACAGGAACTTTATCAAAGATATGGATGTCGTCGATGCCCACTCCTGCATAATCTGTTGCAGGATCACTGTACATGACAATCCTGAATCGCACTTTACTTGCTTTTGTTGGAATATCAAAACTGGACACATGCCAGATTGTATCGGATAATTGCCAGGCATTCCTGACCGAATTATCGTACCAGTTTGTTCCGCTACCGACAGTTCCGAGTTTAGTCCATGCTGAATCATTGGCACTGTATTCAACCCAATGATAGTCGCAATCGCAGTCATCTTCCATCTGGAAAATATGGCTGAATGATAATACCGGGTTGTTGAGGCTGCTGAGATCGAAGCAGGGCGAATACAAATACGATAACTGATTGTCACTGTAATTCCCCGTGAGATTGGTGACCCATGCCTTGGCACCATTGGCTGCTCTGTTGATGATCGGTTTGGCCGGAGTTCCCCATTGCCAGTCATCATTTGTTCCCTGCGTATACCAGTAGCCGTTATTGTTTTCAAAACCTTCGAGATAGGGATAGATGCTGATTACCGGAACCGTTTGAAAACTAATCTGAGCCAGGCTGTCATTGTTTCTGTAGTTGTCAGTCGGGTAACTCACCCAAGCCCTGATATTGTAATTCTGATAGGCAGATAAGTCTGCTGTT